>DATAGU010000251.1:0-82523 GCA_036263495.1 Polyangia bacterium
CCGCCTGTACATCCCGCTCCAGTACCTCTTCCCCTGGCAGAGCACGGCGTACTGACACCGAGTGGTCGGCGGACTCAACGCCGCCCGAGTGCACCTGCCAGGTGTCCCCGTCACACTCTTGGAGGTGTGACGGGGACACCTCGGAACCGTCCCCGTCACACTCCCTGAGCCGCCGATCCGCCCGCGAAGGGCGCCTCACTCCGATACAGCCCCTTGTCTCCCAAGAAGACGCCCCAGGCCCCCGCCTCTCGAAGCCCTGGCACGTTAGTTGATTCGTTGGAGGGCATCGATGGTCGTCCGAGTGCACGCACCTGGACACCACAAGCACCGCAGTTCGCAGTCCCGACATGGCGAGCCTTGGATCGAAAGGAAGGCGAATGAAACGACTCACACTCACTCTCGGTTCTTCTCTGGTGCTCCTGATGATGGGCTGTGGGGGTAGCGTCAGCACGTTCAGCTGCGACCGGCGCAACAACACCACCCAGCCCACCTGCACCGACTACAGCGGCGTGAGCGGCGACACCGGCTCGGTGAAGAACTCATGCACCCAGCAAGGCGGCACGGTCGGCGCGACCTGCACGCTCACCGACGCGGTCGGCGGCTGCAAGTACAACGCGCCCGCCGGTGAACAAGGCTCGGTCACGGTCTGGTACTACAGCGGCACGACCCAGGACGTGCAGCAGTACTGCACCGCGGGCAGCACCTTCGTCACGCCGCAGTAGAAGACGCCATCCTCCGGCGCGCATTCGCCGTACCCTCCAGAGCGTTCGCCATACCCTCCAGAGCGTTCGCCCTACCCTCCGGTGCGTTCGTCGTACCCTCCGGTGCGTTCGCCGTACCCTCCAGAGCGTTCGCCGTACCCTCCAGAGCGTTCGTCGTACCCTCCGGCGCGTTCGCCGTACCCTCCGGCGCGTTCGTTGTACCCAACGGAACGTTCGTCGTACCTTTCCACGATGCGCTTCGAGCTGCGTCCAGTCCCGAAGGCAACGCTCTCCGATCTCGAGAGACGACGGCTCATCCAGTACTTCGGCGAGGTGCGGAGGCTGGAGGTGCCGGCGGACGAGGATGTGACCGGCTGGGAGCGGTTGCTCGTGACCACCGGGTTCATGGTCGAGGAGGTGGGGCGCGCCATGCCTACGGCCGGGGGTCTTCTACTGTTCGGCAAAAACCCGCGCCGCTTTCTTCCTCAGGCCGGCATCACGGCCGTAGCCTATCCCGGCACGGAGAAGGACTATGCGGCGATCGAACGCCCGCCCATCCTCGGCGCGCCGCTCGTACCGCTCCGCAGTCCCTACGGCCTCGTGGAGAGTAGCCTGATCGACATGGCATTCGACTTCGTGCGCCGCAACATCCGGCACTGGTCCACCCTGCGCGGCGCCGAGCGTGTCGATTACAGCGACTATCCCGAGGAAGCGGTGCGCGAGGCCATCATCAACGCCCTGGTGCATCGCGACTACACCATCGCCGGCACGGACGTGGAGCTGTCGCTCTATGCCGACCGCCTCGAGATCATCAGCCCCGGACGCCTGCCTAATACCATCACGGTGGAGCGTATGAAGGCGGGCTGCCGCTATGCGCGCAACGAGCTCCTCAAGGATGTCCTGCGCGACTACCGCTATATCGAGCACTCCGGTCTCGGCGTGCCACGCAAGATCATCAAGCTCATGCGCGAGCAGAACGGCACGGAGCCCGATCTCATCGAGGAAGAGACCTGCTTCATCGTCCGCCTGTGGAAGCGGCGCTCCCCGGTGGACGGCTCGGCAGCGCCAGCGATGGAGGATGACGCCTCCGCGTGATCCCTCGAGCACGCCCGGCACGGGGCGCATGGTGCCTTGAATCGGGGCCGCCTCCCGCTTTCGTCCCCGTCTTGCGGTGATTTTCTGTCTCCTCCCGAAGTCCGCATCCGCAGCCTTTGTCGTTTCATCTTCTGTGAGCCTCTGCACAGAACCATGAAGAGAAGTTCCATATCGGAAAGATTTTTCCTTGCCGATTAGAAAACCTCTCACATACCTCATGGGTCGCCCAGCAAGGGATCGGCTTCCGAGCCCGCGGGTGATGCTCATCACGCAAGGAAGGACCCGATGAAACGCAACCTCATCACCCCCTCCCGCACCGCCAAGACCCCCAAGGCCCCCAAGACCGCCCGCAAGGCCAGGAGCGCGGCCCCGACCAGGGCCGCGACCGAGGACCGGGCCCCACGACCGCAGGACCTCGCCCAGATGCTGGGCGTGCAGCTCACGCGTCGGCTCAAGACCGACCAGGTCCGCCGGCTGCGCAAGGGACTGCCAGGCTACGTCGGTATGCTCGACGACGCGGCCCGGCAGCTCCAAGAGGATGCCGACGTGCTCGGTCTCAAAGACGTCACGCCCGAGACGCTCTTGGCCACCCAGGAGGAGCAGAAGTACCTATCGGCGCGGGAGGCGACGGCGGAGATGGTCTATCGCGCGATCTATGAGCAGCGTCTCCAGGTGGACGACCGCGGCATGGGCATGCTCCTCCAGATCGCCCGCCGCGTGAACGCGCTCGCCGAGGAGGACCCCAACCTGCCGGCGCGCTGGAAGTTCCTGCGCGACTTCCTCGGCGGCTTCCGGGCCTCAGCCGCGAGCCGCTCGGAGCCGGGTACGCCCGACACGACGGGCGCCCCGAGCCCCAGCACGACGGCCTAGCTAGTCCGCGCCCAAGAGTTCGTCCCTCTTCTCCTCCCTATCCCCCTCCGGCCCCCCTCTTCCCCTCCCCAGCGCCCAATCCGCACGCAGCAGCGTTACGGTCGCCCCGACTCCGCGTATCCAGCATGGAAGCCTGACTACGTATCGCTCGGCCCCAAGGAGGTCTTTCATGAACCGTCGAACCCTCTACCAGGCGACCGCGCTGGTCGCCCTGTCGCTCGCGACCGCGGCCGCGGGCTGCGGCACGGAGCCCACCCCCGCGCTCGACTCCAATACCGGTCACACCAGCGCCGCCGTGACCACCCCGGGCCTGGCGTTCTACCCGCTCGCCGCCCCGGTGCGGCTCCTCGACACCCGCCCCGGCCGCCCGGCCACCTACGCCCCCGGCGTGCCGCTCCGCAGCAGCAGCCCGTACACCTACTCGGCCGGGAGCGCGGTGCCGACCACCGCGCAGGGCCTCGTGGCGCAGGTGACGCTCCTCAACTACCGCGCCACCATCTGCACCTACGACCTCATCTACCGCGACTCCTACTGCCACGGCGACACCACCCAGACCGACAACGTCCTCTACCCGCGGGTGGACTTCTTCGCGGCGGCGGCGGACTGGACCCTCCAGCCGGGCGGGCGCTACGTCCAGGTGGGCTCGGGCCCGCTCCGTCCCACGGCCGAGCTCGTCACCCTGCCGCTCTCCGGCACGCGCACCTTCTCGGTCGGCGTCGAGTCCGGCCATCGCCTGCCCGACGACCCCTACAACGAGGGCCGCTCCTATGACTACGTCGGCACCACCTACGTCGACGCGATCGTCGACATCGTCGGCTACTACGCCCCGGCCGGACAGACGGGCGCGCTCTACCTCCACCTCTTCGACACCCAGCTCAACCTCGTGAGCTGGTGCGGCGGCAACTGCTACCCCGTGCCGCCCATCTCGCTGAACGGCACCATCACGGGCGGCACGCCGGTCACCATCACCGCCCGCGGCACCTACAACCGCGGCGACCAGAGCGGCACCTTCACCCTCCCGGCGAGCGCGCGCTACCTCGTCGGCAGCCTGACCGCGCGCGACTACTCGGCGCACGTCGGCTCGACCGTGTACACCAACGTCTACCCCGTGGGCGCGACCCGACCCGACACCGGGCTCGCCATCACCGACCAGGGCGTGGAGAGCGGCCAGTACCTCGTGCAGCTCTCGAGCACGGGCGCGTTCCAGATCGCGGCCAGCACGCCCACCTACGTGTCGCTCGAGGTGGCGGGCTACTTCAGCGCCGACCCGAACGACGACGGCAACGGCCGGGGCCTCCTCTTCAACCTGTTCCCACGCTTCCAGATCGCCAGCTCGGGCCAGATCGACGAGACCGAGTTCGCGGTGCTGCCCGTGCGCGGCACCGGGCTCATGCCGCCCGAGGCCGTGGCCTTCGCCGGACGGCTCGTGCAGAGCGCGGGCGGCGAGTCGGCGGGCTCGGCGCTGTGCGCGTCGCCGAGCATCGCCTCGTACATCAGCTCGTGGGGCTCGGACGTGCTCGGCACCGGCTACCCGGAGAGCGTGGATGAGGCCACGTTCGTGCGTCGCATCGGCGGCGGCGGCAGCCTCGCCGTGGGTCCGGGCAGCCCGGACCTCACCTACGCCCGCGGCACGCTCGACGCGGCCGGCTACTACACGCTGGCGCCGTAGCGCCCCGGTCTTGGGGCAGGGCGCGGCCTGGCCCTGCCCCCCTCTTCGCTCACGCTCACGCTCACGCCCACGCTCACGCTCACGAAGGGCCTGGGGCCCCTGGGGGGCCTTCCTTTATCTCACCTCGAACACCTCGCGGTAGACCCGGCGGTGGAACCAGTGCGGGCCCGCCTCGTAGGAGGGGGCGAAGCGTCCGCGCGGGGCCCCGCCGCCGCGCAGGGCCCGCCGCACCTGGCGCAGGGCATCGATGTCCTCGCGGTCCACCTGCTCGCCGAGCCAGATGCGGTCGCGGTCCTCGTAGCGCCGCTCATCGCCCACGAGGTGCAGCCACAGGAACTCGGTGCGCTCGGGCTGGCCCGGGACGGGGTTGTAGACGTTGATCGACAGGCCCCAGGGATAGAAGTTGAGGGTCAGGTTCGGGAAGACGAACCACCACAGGGCAAAGACGCGGCGCTCGGGGTGGCGCATGCGGGGCGGCATGAGCGCGGGGTCAAAGCCGTGCTCGGGCCGCCGCGCCCACACCCACTGGAGGACGCCGTGGGGATGGAGCTCGGTATGATAGTCGGCCAGATCGATGGCGTCGGCCAGCCCGCCCGGGGCGCGGTGGATGTGGGCCACGTGGAAGCTGTCGAGATAGTTCCACGTGTGCTGCTTCCAGTTGCCCTCGACCTCGCGCATCGACACCGGCGCGCGCCCCGCCCGCCACTCGGCGAGCGGCAGGTGCGCCACGCTCTCCTGCACCGGGCCTAGCGTCTCCGCGAGCGAGGCCCCCGGCGGCTCGGACGCGACGAAGAGGAGCGGCCCCCACGATTCGAGCGGCAGGGAACGCAGGTGGTCGCACGGCCGCGGAAAGTCCGCGAGCCCCTCGCCAAAGCCGACCTGTGACAGGAAGCGACCCGTGCAATCGAACTTGCGCCCGTGCTGGCCGCAGATGATGTGCGGGCCGCGCGAGGGCCCGAGCGCGAGCGGATACCAGGCATGGGTGCAGACGTTCGGGAACGCCCGCAGCACGTCGTCGTTCCAGCCGCGCTGGAGGAGGAGCGGGCGACCGGCCACGGTGATCGGCAGGCGCGCCCCCCGCACCGCCAGACGTTCGGCAAGCGGCGGCTCCCCGGCCTCGCCCGGCGACCCGCAGTCCGGCACCAGCAGCCAGTGCCGGGCGAACACCGTGGCGAGCTCCCGTTCGAGGAACTCGGTCTCCGTGAAGGCGCGCGCCGGCAGCGACTCGGCGCGCCCGACGTCCTCGTCCACATAGCAATCGGCCTGCGTGAGCGGAGTGCGAGACATGGCCGGTGACGGTATCAATTTTCGCCGAATACCGTCAGGGCCCCTGCTTTGACTCCACCCGGCCACCGCGTTACAAGCCTCGCCATGACGATGATGTCCGCGCCTCAGATCCGCCGTCAGTTCCTCGAGTTCTTCCGGGCCCGCGGCCACGAGGTGGTCAAGTCCTCGCCGCTCCTGCCGCACAACGACCCGACGCTGCTCTTCACCAACGCCGGCATGAACCAGTTCAAGGACGTGTTCACCGGCCGCGAGAGCCGCCCCTACCGCCGCGCCGCGTCCTCCCAGAAATGCGTGCGCGCCGGCGGCAAGCACAACGACCTCGAGAACGTGGGCCGCACGGCGCGTCACCACACCTTCTTCGAGATGCTCGGCAACTTCTCCTTTGGCGACTACTTCAAGGAGGAGGCCATCGTCTACGCCTGGGAGCTCCTCACGCGCGACCTCGGCATCGACCCGAAGCGCCTGGTCGTCACCGTGTTCGGCGGCGACGCCGGGGCCGGCCTCGGGCCGGACGACGAGGCGCGAACCCTGTGGCGCAAGGTCTCGGGTTTTTCTGAAGACCGCATCATCGGCCTCGGGATGAAGGACAACTTCTGGATGATGGGCGACACCGGGCCGCAGGGCCCGTGCTCGGAGATCCACTACTTCATCGGCGACGGCGCGGTCGACCTCAAGCTCTTCAACCAGGAGCCCGGCCCCGACGGCACCGGCTGGATGGAGATCTGGAACCTCGTCTTCATGCAGTTCGAGCGGGCGGCCAAGGACGCCCCGCTCACGAGGCTGCCCAAGCCCTCCATCGACACCGGCGCCGGGCTCGAGCGCATCGCCTGCGTGATCCAGGGCGCGCGCTCGAACTACGACACGGATCTCTTGCGCCCGCTCGTCGAGTACGCCGGCGAGCTCGGGCACAAGAAGTACCACCAGACCGACGGCGACGACGACGTGTCCATGCGCGTCCTCGCCGACCACGCGCGCGCCACCACCTTCCTCATGACCGACGGCGTGATGCCGTCGAACGAGGGGCGCGGCTACGTGCTCCGGCGCATCATGCGGCGCGCCATCCGGCACGGCGTGCGCCTGGGCCTGAACGAAGGGCACTTCCGCGCCCTGTGCGAGCGGGTCATCGCCATGATGGGCGAGGTCTACCCCGAGCTCGTCGAGGCCAAGAGCCTCATCGTGCGCGCCGTGGACGCCGAGGACCAGACCTTCCGCCGCACGCTCGACCGCGGCCTCAAGCTCCTCGACGAGGAGGTCGCGACCCTCAAGAAGTCGGGCGGCAAGGTCATCCCCGGCGCCACGGTGTTCAAGCTCTACGACACCTTCGGCTTCCCCGCCGACCTCACGCGCACCATCGCCGAGGAGCACCAGCTCGTGGTGGACGAGGTGGCGTTCGAGGAGGAGATGGGCAAGCAGCGGGCGCGCTCGGAGAACTTCGGCGGCTCGGGCGAGAAGGCGGTGGCCGATGTCTACAAGGCGCTGCGCGAGGAGCTCGGGGCCACGCGCTTCCTCGGCTATGAGCTGGAGACGACCGTGCGCGGTCGCGGCCGCATCCGCGTGCTCCTCGACGACGGCGGGCGGCGGGTGAACGAGCGCGGCGCGGGTCAGGCCGTGGAGCTCGTGGCCGACCAGACGCCGTTCTACGGCGAGGCCGGCGGCCAGATCGGTGACACCGGCCGCATCTATGTAGAGGGCGAAGGCGGCTTCGAGATCGAGGTGACGGACACGCTCAAGCCGGGCGGCGACCTCATCGTCCACCGCGGCAAGGTCGTGCGCGGCACGGTGCGGTCCGGAGTAGAGGCCGAGTTCCAGGTGGATCTCGGGCGGCGGGACGCCATCCGCGCCAACCACTCGGCCACCCACCTCCTGCACTGGGCGCTGCGCCACGTGCTCGGCGGACACGTGACGCAGAAGGGCTCGCTCGTCGCGCCCGACCGGCTGCGCTTCGACTTCTCGCACTTCCAGCCCATGACCGAGGAGGAGAAGCGGCAGGTCGAGGATCTGGTGAACGACGAGATCCGGCGCAACCGGGACAGCGTCATCACGGAGGCCAGCTTCGATGAAGCGCGGGCGCTCGGGGCCATGGCGCTGTTTGGCGAGAAGTACGGCGACCGGGTGCGCGTGCTCCGCATCGGCGAGCACTCGGTCGAGCTGTGCGGCGGCACGCACGTGCGGCGGGCCGGCGATATCGGCCTCTTCAAGATCGTGGCCGAGACGGGCATCGCCCAGGGCGTGCGGCGCATCGAGGCGCTCACCGGCGCCGGGGCGCTCGAGTACGTGCGCCGGATGGAGGAGGAGCTGGGACGCGCGGGCGGCACGCTGCGCGGCTCGCCCTTCGAGGTGGCGGTGCGGGTCGAGCGGCTGCAGAAGGAGCTACGGGAGCGGGAGCGCGAGATCGAGGACCTCAAGCGCAAGCTCGTGATGGGCGGCGGCGGCGGGCGCGACCTTCTTTCGAGCGCGCGCGAGGTCAAGGGCGTCAAGCTCCTCGCCGCCCGCACGGACGTCGGCGACCCCAAGGCGCTGCGCGAGGTGGCCGACCAGCTCAAGGACAAGATCCGGTCGGGCATCGTGGTGCTGGGCGGCGTGGCCGACGGCAAGGTGGCGCTCGTGGCCACGGTGACGGCGGACCTCGTCGGGCGCTACCACGCGGGCAAGATCATCGGCGCCGTGGCCGGCGCGGTGGGTGGCAAGGGCGGCGGCAAGCCGGAGATGGCGCAGGGCGGCGGCACGCAGCCCGAGGCGCTCGACAAGGCGCTGGAGCAGGTCGCCGAGCTGCTGTAGCCGCCGAGCATGGCGCGGCGGTACGCCTTTGGACTGACCGACTTCACCCCCGTGCAGACGATCTACCGTCTGCACTTCCACACGCCTCTCCTGAACGTAGACCCTGTCTATCGCCCGTACTTACGAACGGCCCGCCTGGAGGTGGATCGCAACGTCGTAGGCTCGCGCTTCTGCCCGCTGGCGACGCTGGCCAAGCCGTTCTGCCTCAAGCCCATCTTGGACGTCATCTACGAGAGGTTGGATGGCGGGCAAGAGCACATCGTGCTCCTTATCCTCGATGCCGCGCACCAGATGCGCGGGTTCAAGGTCCTCGCCTCGGGGGCGCAGGCTCACGTCTGGCTGGATCGCAAGCTCCTGTTCAGGAGCGCCCTGCTGCTCGGCGCGAAGTCCATCATCGTCGTGCACAACCATCCCACGGGCTCGACCACCCCGTCGCCGCATGACCTCAAGATGACGAGGCTCATCGCCCGGGGAGGACGTTTGATGGACATCACCGTCATCGATCACGTCATCTACACGACCGACGCCATCCTCTCGCTGCGCGAGCAGAAGCCGGAGCTGTTCCAGGTGGAAGACGACGACGAGGAGGGATGAGTGTCGGTGGGCTGGCCCGAGGCATCTTCGCAGCGCCAAGAGCCAGGTCGCGGCAGGGCGGTTGACGCCATGTCGCCAGGGCGCCACTCTTTTCACATGGCCAAGACCAAGCACGCCACAGTGTCCACGGCGTCTTCGAGACGGCATGACGCGCCTTCGAAGCCCCCCATGGCGAAGGCCAAACGCGCGACGGTGTACCTTGAGCCGGCGTTGCACCAGGCGCTGCGTCACAAGGCCGCTGAGAACGACCGCAGTATGTCATCGCTCGTCAACGACGCCGTGCGCCGCAGCCTCAGCGAGGATGCCGCCGACTTGGCAGCCTTCAAGACCCGAGCGAAGGAACCCAACCTGAGCTTCGACGAGGTGCTCAAGGATCTACGCCGTCGTGGAAAACTATGAGCTGCGGATCAAGCCATCGGCAGCCAAAGAACTCACCGGCCTCCCATCCCGGGACCTCAAGCGCGTAATCGCCCGCATACAGTCTCTCGCCCTGGAGCCTCGACCTCATGGCTCCGAAAAGCTTTCGGGTGCTGAACGCTACCGCATCCGGCAGGTGATTACCGTGTCCTTTACTCGATCGATGAAGTTTCTCGCACGGTCGAGATCGTGAAGATCGCCCACCGACGCGAGGTTTATCGGTGAGGCACTCTGATCGGATCAGAGTCCTCCAGCCAACTTGGCGCGGGCCCTCTGATCGGAGCAGAGTCCTCCAGCCAACTTGGCGCGGGCCCTCTGACCCGATCGGGAGGGGGGACTCGGTGACGGTAATAAAGGGTGACTCGGTGACCGGGACTCGGTGACGGTAATAAAAAACCCAACTGGCTCCAGCCTACCCGGAGCGAGTTGGGTTCTTCATACCGTCGTCGTATCGACGGAGCGCGATGAGACGGCGAGCTGGCCGGATTAGAACGTTAGGGGACCGGCCCGCCGCCCCATCCATCCACGGAGGGATGTGCTACTTGGTGGGGGCCGCCTCGCCCTTGCCCTCGGTCTTGGCGCCCTCGCCCTCGCCTTCCTTCTTCGCGGCCTTCTTGTGCTTCTTGCCCGACTTCTTGGCCGGGGCCTCGGTGCCGGCGGCGGGTTGCTCGCCCGCGGGCTTGTCCTGGGCGTAGGCGGCGCCGGCGAGGGTGGTGAAGGCGAACGCGGCGACGATGCTCATAAGAAGCTTCTTCATGATGGCCTCCTGGGTCGGGTCGGTTGTGGGAACTCTGGCGCCCCGGAGACGCCCCCCTACATTTGTAGGGGGGGAGCGCCTCCACGCGCTTGCTATCACGTGTTAGCAGGCGGCATGCCGAGACGTCCGGGCAGCTATGTCCTTGATTTCCCTAGCCGGCGAGTTCGTCGCCGACACCGCTATGAGGCAAAGTGTCGCTCTCTCCCTTGTAGGGGTGTAGCCGGACGCCCCACGACGCCGACGCGGACATGAGCCGGCCGACACCGCCGCGCCGCCCCCCACGCCGTGTCTCACTGATCCGACCACGGATGGTCTAGAATCCACCGCGGATGGCGATGCGGTCTCCGGTGGGTTCGCAGGTCCGGGTCTGGGCCACGCTCTTTGGCCGCGAGGCCGTGCGCGCGCTCTTCCGCCACAAGCTGCGGAGCCTCCTCGCCGCGCTCGGCATCATGATCGGTATCGCCGCCGTGATCCTGGTGGTCGCCATCGGCAAGGCCGGCTCGGAGCGCGCCGAGGCGCAGCTCCAGAACCTGGGGGACAACCTCGTGTGGGTCGAGGCGGGGTCGCGCAACGTGAACGGGGTGCGCACCGGCACCCACGGGACGACCTCCCTCACGATGGACGACGCGGAGGCGATCCTCCGCGAGGTGCCGCTCATCACCCGCGTGTCGCCGCAGGTCGACTCGAACGCGCAGGTCATCTACGGCGACCAGAACTGGAACACGAAGTATCGCGGCGTCTCGCCCGAGTTCCTCGACATCAAGCGCTGGCCCCTGGCGGAGGGGGTCTCGTTCACGGACGAGGACGTCAGGCACGCGGCCAACGTGTGCCTCCTCGGCCAGACGGTCCGCGAGAAGCTCTTCGGCGCGGCGAACCCGGTGGGGCAGAGCCTGCGGATCGGGATCCACCCGTTCGTGGTGATCGGTCTCCTCGAACCCAAGGGGCCCTCGGCGACCGGGCAGGATCAGGACGACACCGTCCTCATGCCCTACACCACGGCGCAGAAGAAGCTCCGCGGCAAGGGCTTCACCTGGGTGGACGACATCATGTGCTCGGCGGCGTCATCGCAGACCGTGGCCGCGGCCACCGCCCAGATCGTCGGCCTCCTCCGCCAGCGGCATCAGATCCGCCCCGATGGGGAGGACGACTTCAACATCCGGCGCCCCGACGAGCTCATCAAGGCCCAGATCGAGCAGAGCCAGACGCTCGCGCTCCTCCTCGTCAGCGTGGCGTCCATCTCGCTCCTGGTCGGCGGCATCGGCATCATGAACGTGATGCTGGCGTCGGTGACGCAGCGCACCCGCGAGATCGGGCTGCGCCTGGCCGTGGGCGCCCAGCAGTCGGCGGTCCAGATGCAGTTCCTCGGCGAGGCGGTCATGCTCACCCTGCTCGGCGGCCTGCTCGGCATCCTCCTCGGCGTGGGCGGCACGTACGTCTTCGGGCGCGTCCTCGAGTGGCCGATCTCGATCCCGCCGGCGGGCATCGCCATCGCCTTCGGGTTCTCCATCGGGGTGGGGATCTTCTTCGGCTTCTACCCGGCGCGCCGGGCCGCGCGGCTCGACCCGATCACGGCCCTGCGCTACGAGTGAGGTTCGGAGCACTGCTCACAGGCCTCCTCAGGCAAGCCGGAGGGTGCCTGCTTCCCACTGCTCCAGGATCTTTTCCGCATTGAAGGCAACGAGGCCGAAGCCTGCTGCAATCTCGCGGAGCGCAGGGACCGCTCGCGCTGGGGCAAACTCGAGCGCGCACGTGGCGACATCAAAGCGCACCCACACGTTCTCATCCTCGATGAGGGCCAAGAAGTCTCGTTGCAAGTCCGGGCCACCGTTGCGAAAGAGATGTGACAAGCGCACCGCTTCATCGAACGCCTCGTTCGCGGCCTTCGATTTTCCTGCGTCGAGGGCCGCACCGTATCGGATCAGGGCCTGGCGATACCTCTCAAGGGCTTCTGCAGCCTTCATGGAATGACTCCATACTTACGTAATAGGTCGATTCCAAACGCCCTCTGCGCCTCGAACGACTGTGAACTCAGCCACTGCCGAACCGTGAGCCCATTGGCAACCCGGGCCTTTGAGGAATAGTAGGCGCTGATCCGTTCGTGGATGGCCTTCTCAACAGGAATCACGTTGGTCGTGTTGTGTATCGCTTGCGCGCCGAAGCGCTCCACGTTGCCGGGCGTCTGCTCCACGATGTGATGCCACTGCTGGTCGGTGCCGGCCGACCCCATCACTCGCTTGAACTCCGAAAACGATCGGAAGCTCTGCGGCGGCCCCGCGCCTCGCACCTCTTCAAGCGCCGCCTCATCAAGCACCCGCGGCGCCACGCGGACCGGCGCCGGCTCGGCCCGTAGCCGGGAGGCCAGTTGAATGCCGATGAGGACACCCAGCGCCTTGCCAATGATCTCCTGTCGGACCGCAAGCCGCGTCGCTTGATGCTCGAAGGCCTCGCCAGTGACCGTCAGGATGCGTAGCCCCGACGCCGTCTCCTTCGAGAAGGGGAGCTTGTCGAAGCGGAAGGAGCAATTGTGGATCGTCTGGCACGCCAGGCCGGCGAGCTGGTGCGCCGCCGAGCGCCCGCCACTGCTCGCTCCGACCTCCAGTTGACAGACGAGCCATGCGGCGCGGGCGTTGCCGTGCGTCGCGTCGTGATAGAGCTGCTCGAGTCGCCGTGGATGGATGACCACATCGCGGATGGCCTCGGCGTCGACGTTCTTGAGCGGATCCGGCTGCGGGACCAACTTGTCGTATCGGAGGCGAAGACCCTGATCGGCATACGTCCCGGGTGGCCGAACGGCGGTCTGCGTCGTTCCGCAGCGAGCGGACTCCCGCTGCTCTTGCGCCGCCTGGGCGGCCAGGTCTGCACCGCCGGAGGCACACCCACAAAGGGCCAGCGCCAGCGCTACAAGGAGCCGCCGCACGGAGGTCGAGCGTTTTGCGGCAGGGGCTTCACACGGGAAGCGCTGCGGACCCGTACGCTCACACCTGATACGTACTCCTCCCATGATCGGGGAGGCTACCCCGCGGCGGTGTGGACGTCGGCCTTGAGCTGCGCGGCCACGAGCTTGGCGTAAAAGCCGCCGTTCTTGATGAGCTCCTCGTGCCGGCCCTGCTCCACCAGCCGCCCGTCCTCCATCACCAGGATGAGGTCCGCGCGTACCACGGTGCTCAGGCGGTGGGCGATGACCACGCGCGTGCACTTGAGCTCGTCGAGCGAGCGCTGCACCTGCGCCTCGGTCACGGCGTCGAGGGCGCTCGTGGCCTCGTCGAGGACCAGGATGGCCGGCTCCTGCACGAGCGCCCGCGCCAGGGCGATGCGCTGGCGCTGCCCGCCGGACAGCGACGCGCCGGCGTCAATCAGGGGGGTCTCGTAGCCGAGCGGCATGGCGGCGATGTCTTCGTGGATGCAGGCGGCGCGCGCGGCGGCGATCACGCGCGCCAGCGGCAGCTCGGGATCGCCGTAGGCGATGTTGGCGCGGATGCTCGTGCCGAAGAGGTACGGGCGCTGGGTGACGGCGCCGACCTGGCGCCGCAGCGAGCGCAGGTCGATCTGGTGGAGGTCGACGCCGTCGTACAGGATGCGCCCGGACACCGGGGTGTAGAGGCCGACGATGAGGCTGGCCAGGGTGGACTTGCCCGAGCCCGAGCGGCCCACCAGGGCGATGAACTGGCCGCGCTCGATGCGCAAGGACGCGTCCTTGACCACCATCGGCGCGATCGGGCCGTAGCGGAAGCTCACGTGGTCGAGCTCGATCCGGCCGCCCAGGCGGTGTGCCTGGTGCACGACGTTGCGGTCCTGCTCGGGCTCGGCGCGGAGCACGTCGTCGATGCGCTCGATGTAGCTGCCGAGGAGCTGCAGCTGCCCGGCCGTGGCCACGAGGTTGGCGAGCGGGCCGAGGAAGCCGCCGCCGAGCGCGTTCAAGGCCAGCATGGTGCCGAGGCTCATCTCGCCTTTGAGGACGAGGAGCGCCCCCACGGCCAGGATGCACAGCGGCGAGGCCAGGCGCAGGGTGGCGGTGAGCGAGTCGACGATCGCGCTCAGCCGCCCGCGCTGGAGCGAGACGTTGAGCACGTCGACGAACAGATCCGACCAGTGCTCGACCGCGCGCTGCTCGGTGCCGGTCGCCTTGAGGGTCTCGATGCCGGCCAGGAGCTCCACGAGGAAGCTGTCCGAGCGCGCCTGGATGTGGAGGTTCTGCGCCATGAGCTCGCGCTGCTGCCGGCGCGAGAACAGGAACACCGAGACGTGCAGGATGCCGAGGACGAGCACGAGGAGGCCGATGAGCGGGCTCGCGATGAACAGGAGGCCGAGATAGAAGATGACGAGCGTGCCGTCGAGCAGGCCGGACAGGGCGCCGGAGGTCAGGATCTCGCGGATGGTGGCGTTGCTGTTGAGCCGCATCATGAGGTCGCCGGCCGAGCGCCGCTGGAAGAAGGCGTAGGGCAGGTCGACCATGTGGTCGAGGAAGCCGAGCGTCATGCGCACGTCGAGGAGCGTGCGCAGGTGGAGCAGGAGGTGCGCCCGGATCATGGAGGACAGGAAGTAGAAGACGACGAGCGCGGCGAGGCCCACGCCGACGACGAGGAGGAGGTGCTGGTCGGAGCGCGGCACGACGCGGTCGACCAGGGCGCCGGTGAGGATGGGGATCGAGAGCGCGAACAGCTGGAGGAGGAGCGAGGTGACGGCGATGCGCGGCAGGTGGCCGGTGCGGCCGAGGACCTGGCGGATGTAGTGCCAGATGCGCACGCCGCCTTTGCCCGACTCCTCGAAGTGTTCGCCGGGCTCGAGGAGGAGCGCCACGCCGGTGAAGGAGCGGCGGAACTCGGCCATCGGCACCTTCCGCCGCCCCACGGCCGGGTCCACGATGTGGACGAGGCCCTTGCGCACCTCCTCGAAGACGACGAAGTGGCGGAACTCCCAGTGGAGGATGGTGGCCGGCGGGAGGTACTCGAGCTGGTCTACTTCGAGGGTGACGCCGCGACCGCGCAGGCCGTACCAGCGCGCGGCGTCGAGGATGGCCTGGGCGTTGGTGCCGTCGCGGTCGACACCGGTGGCGTCGCGCACCTCTTCGAGGCGCACGTTCTTGCCGAAGTAGCCGAGGACCATGCTGAGGCAGGCCGCGCCGCACTCGGTGCCGGTGAGCTGCTGGACGAACGGGACGCGGTCCGAGCTGAGGAGGCTGCCGAGCCGGAGGAGCGCGGGGAAGCGGTGGTACCAGCGTCCCGGCTCGTCGTCCTCGTCCTCGTCTTCTTTCTCGTTCTCGTCCTCGTCCTCGGACGCGGCGGAGGCGGTCTCGTCGTCGGCCGATTCGGGGGACTCGGTCTCGGGGTCGCGATCAGATTCCGGGGCCATCGTCACGTCTCAGGATCGCCTTGAGCGAGGGGATGAGGGTCACGAGGATGCTCTCGGCACGGACGCGCACTTCGGCCTTGCCCTGCATCCCTTCGTAGTACTCGAGGACACGCCCGTCATCCACGAACTGGCGCGAGGGCAGGCGCGCCTCGACCAGGACGAGGGGCTCCTGGCTGGTCACGGTGTCGGCCACCTCCTGACCGAGGTAGCGCTTCACCTCCGCCGGGCCCACGACCTCGTCGCCCACGGTGTCCACGGAGAGCCACTGGTAGGCGTAGGGGTAGCCGTGGAGCTCGAGGCGGATGGGCATGCCGCGGCGGACGAGCGGCCGGTAGTAGCCGGGGATCATGGCCACGAGGCGGAAGCCGGCGCTCTCGCCGAGGAGCGAGAGGACGAGCTCGCCGGGCTGGAGCTGCTGCCCGGGGTGGATGCGGATGTCGCTCACGACCCCGTCCTGGGGCGCGCGGATGGTGCGTTCTTCGAGCCGCGAGCGGGCGAGCTCGCGCTGCGCGCGCAGCGTGGTGAGGGCGCTGCGCGCCGCGGCGTCGCCGGGATCGCGCAGCATCCGGATGAGCTGCAGGTCGAACTCGTGCTCGATGCGGCGGAGCTCGGCGGCCTCGCCGGCGAAGTAGAGGCGCATGAGCACCTGCTGGGCGCGGACCCGCTGGCCCGGCCGCACCTCGACCGACTCCACCGTGGCCGCGGCGCGCGCGGTGACGTCGATGCGGCCGTCGAGCTTCACGATCGCCGTGCCGGCCGCGTACTCGTTGATCTGGCCGAGCACGGAGTAGACGGCCCCGGCCAGGCACACCATGACGAGCAGCCAGTAGGCGCGGTGCGTCCAGGTGGGGGCGAGCTGGAGGAGGTGCCCTTCATGCTGCGGCCGGGCCTGATGCTCGAGCGCCTCGCGGCGGAAGATGCGGGCCACGCTGCCGGCCGCGTCCGATGGGACCTCTTCCTCTGATCGGGACGCGGGCGCCTCGCCGGGCGGGGCCGGGGGCTCCTGCGCGGGGGCCGCCGTCTTGCGGGCCGGCTCGGCGGTCGGCGGCGACGTCGCGCCCGCGCCTCCGGGCTCCGGCGCTCGCTGGCTGGTCTCCTTGCTCATGGCCTCGGCTCCTGGGCGGCGACGCGCACCCGCGCTACGCGGCCCGAGAGCGCCTGCCGCGACGTCCCGGCCGGCAGGACCACCCGCGCCTCGGCCACGATCATCCGTGAGGCCGGGTCCACCTCGGGCGCCACCTTCTCCACCTGGCCGGCGAGCTCGGTCTCGACGTCTTCGACCGTGACGGTCACGGCGAGGCCGGCCCGGAGCGCGGCCACGGCGCTCTCTTCCTCGGGGACGGCGAAGCGCACCCACAGGTCCTCGGCGCTGATGAGGCGCACGAGCGCGGCGCCGCGCGTCACCGTGGCCCCGGGGTTGACGTAGCGGGCCGTGACCACGCCGGCGAACGGGGCGCGAATCTGCGCTTCCTCGATCTCTTTTTCGAGGAGCGCCACCCGCGCTTCCTGCTCGGCCGCGCGCGCCCGCGCGGCTTCGAGCCGGGGCCCGGCATACTGCTCCTGGTAGCGCGCGTTGGCCAGCTCCTCCTCCGAGACCGCCTCGACCGGCGCCGAGAGGGCGCGGCGCCGGCGCGCGTGCTTCTCGCGCGCCTCGGCGAGCTCGAGGGTCGAGCGCTCCACCTCGGCCCGCGCCGCGCGCAGCGAGGCCTGGGTGATCGCCAGCTCGTCGCGCAGGCTGCGCACGTCGAGGCTCGCGAGCACATCGTTCTTGGCTACCCGGTCGCCGAGCCGCACCCGCACCTCGGCCACGCGGCCCTCGCTCCGGCCCGACACGTCGACCGCCTCGCGCGCCACGAGCACGCCGAGGAAGCCGGGGCCCGACGCGCCCGGGACGGGCTGCGAGGCCGCGGCCGCCGGGGTCTTGGTCTGGGCCTGGCCCTGGCTCGCCGAGGATGACGGCGAGGGCTGCGGCTCGCGCGGCCGGATGAGCGCCAGCGACCCCACGCCGGCGAAGACGATCACCATGCCCACCCCGACCAAGAGCGAGCTCTTCATGAGGCGGTCCTCACCCTGCTGGGCCCGCGGCCACGCTCGTGCCGGGGGGGCCGATGGCGCCGGGGGTCAGCCGCGATAGGTGAAGCGCAGCTCGTAGTCGCAGAGGTGGAAGACGTCGCCTTCATCGATCCGCTTGTTGTCGATCCGCATCCCCTTGTAGTCGATGCCATTGGTCGACCCGAGGTCCTTGATATAATAGACCCCATTGCGCCGGATGATGGCGGCGTGCTTGCGCGAGATGTTGCCGTCCTTGATCGGGAGATCCGAGGTCTTGGAGCCGCGCCCGATGATGAACTGATCCTTCTCGATGGCGATGCGCTGATTGTTGAACATCAGGAACAGCGTCGGCGAATCGGTGGGGATGCTCTCCGGCGGGGTGGTGCGCCGCGTGGCCGGGCCGGTGACGGTGTTCGGGACCGCCACGGGGACGGCCGACACGCCGGGTCGCGTGCCCGGCTGCGAGGCGGACAGGAAGTGGCCGCCCTCGGCCGGTGTCATGTCGCCACTGATGGAGGGGGCGACCTGCGAGGGCTGCGGGGCCTGCGGGACCTGCGGCGGCTGCGGGATGGGCCGGGTCACCATCGGCGTGCGCCGCGGGATGGCTCCGCTCTGTCCGGGCAGCATGGCGTCGCGGATGAGGTGCGGCGGGAGCTGCTGCGAGGACATGGACGAGGACTGATAGTTCTTCGAACGGGCGTAGTACCGCATCGCCTCGTTGATGAGGTAGTCGATGGAGCAGTCGAAGTCGTTCGCCATCTGCTCGAACGTCTCCCAGAGGACGTCGCGGCAGTAGAAGTGGCGCATCGTCTTCTTGCTCTGGTCCATTCCCTCGACTCTTCTCGACTCCCGGCCTGGGAACTATGACCCGCAGGCGTTCCCTGATGTGCGCCCTGCCGGCTGGCGCAGGGCGGCCCATGAACTTCTATCTTGCCCGTGTGGGTCTTTCATGACGACCCGTGCTTCGTGCCTTCCGCTCACCCCCCTCGGGCCTCCCCCGCACGCGGGCTGGAAGTAGAAGACCCCCCGCGTCTCCCTGGAGCGGATGCCATGGTACCGTGCCAAGGCCGTAATGGGGGCGACCAAACCGTTTGGAGGTTATCCCCAAGTGCCCATGACGTCAACGGCTTCGGTCCGCGAGGAGCGATGGTCGGTCAGGGTTGTGCCCGGCCGTGCGGCCGCACGGTTCCAAGCTGAATTGCCAGGGGGTCGTGATACCCTGGCCTTCGCAACACCCACTGCCGGGAGGTCGCATGCCGTCCCCATCCAAGATCGCTGGCCGGACCCTGATATGCCTTCTTTTCATCCTGGGGAGCTGCAAGCGGGCAGGCACCGGTCCGCAGGATTCTTCTACAGGAAATAATGATGGCAGCGGGAGCGCGATAGATCAGGGCGGTACGGGCGATCAGGGGGGCGGTACGGGCGATCTGATTCTCTCGGGCGATGGCGCGGGCAGCGACGGCTCCGGCAACAGCAATGTGGAGGGTGGCACCGGGACCGTGGACGCGAGCGTCGGCGGCGATGGCGGCGGGACCACGGGCGGCGATGGCGGCGGGACCACGGGCGGCGATGCGTCGACGGTGTGCACGGCGGCCAACTGCCCGGGGGGCTGCTGCTCGAACGGGGCCTGCACGGCGCCCTCCGCGTCGTCGTGCGGGACGGGAGGCGCGGCCTGCGCGGCGTGCGATCCCCAGAGCTCCGATTCCTGCGTCAATGGCCAGTGCAGCTGCGGCACGAGCGGTGCTCCGTGCCCGGGGGGCAAGCGTTGTATCGGTGGGTCGTGCGCGTGTGACGCGACCTCCTGCCCGAATGGCTGCTGCAACGGCAATCTCGGGTGCATTCCCCCCAGCATGGACGCCTGTGGTCAGGGCGGCTCGTCGTGCATCGCCTGTGACCCGAGCCGGGCGGACTCTTGCACCAATGGGCAGTGCCTGTGCGGCACGGGCGCGGCTTGCGGCCAGGGGCAGCGCTGCTCGAACGGCCAGTGCGTGTGCGACGCCACCACCTGCCCGGGCGGCTGCTGCAGCGGTGGGGTCTGCTTCCAGTGGTCGCTGGGCTCGTGCGGGCCATCGGGTGCGGCGTGCGGCGCTTGCGATCCTCTGACCGCCGATAGCTGCGTCGGCGGCTCCTGCTCGTGTGGCGGGCAGGCCCCCTGCGCGCCGGGTCAGGCGTGCGTGAACGGGCAGTGCCGCTGCACGAGTACGTCCTGCGCGAACGGCTGCTGCTCGAGCACGGGCCAGTGCGTGGCGCCTTCGACCGGGGCCTGTGGCACGGGCGGCAGCGCGTGCGTGGCCTGCGCGAACGGCGACACGTGCGTCAACGGGGCCTGCGGCACCTGCAGCACCACCTGCGCCGGCTGCTGCGTGGGGAACAATTGCGTGGCGCAACCGAGCGCGGGCTCGTGCGGCACGAGCGGCCGCGCCTGCGTGGCCTGCGATCCCTCGACCGCGGACACGTGCGCCAACGGCAGCTGCCGCTGTGGTTCAGGGCCGCCCTGCGGCGCCGGGCTGCAGTGCGTGAACGGGCAGTGTCAGTGCACCGACACCTCGTGCGCGAACGGCTGCTGCGACCAGGGCGTCTGCCGGCCGAACAGCGTGACAGCCTGTGGCCAGGGGACGAACGGCTGCTCGACCTGCAACTCCACGATGGCCGACACGTGCACGAGCGGGAGCTGCTCTTGTGGCGGCGGGCCGGCCTGCGGCGCGGGTCAGGCGTGCGTGAACGGCCAGTGCGTCTGCAACGCCACGACCTGCCCGAACGGCTGCTGCGCGGGCAACGTGTGCAACGTCAACTCGACGTCCAGCTGCGGCACGCAAGGCGGGACCTGCAACGCCTGCGACACGCTCACCGCGGACCGGTGCGCGAACGGCGCCTGCCGCTGCGGCAACGGCCCGGCCTGCGGCGCGGGGCTGGCCTGCGTGGGGGGGCAATGCGTCTGCAACGCCGAGAGCTGCCCCTCGGGCTGCTGCCAGAACAATGTGTGCCAGCCCGGCAACCAGGCCTCGGCCTGCGGTTCGGGCGGCGGCGCCTGCAGCACATGCCCGACCGGGGATCAGTGCCTGGCGGGCAGCTGCGCCGGGTGTCAGCAAACCTGCAACGGCTGCTGCACGGGCAGCACCTGCACCGACCCGCCGTCGCTCCAGAACTGCGGCGGGGGCGGCTCGGCCTGCGTCGGGTGCAACCCCACGCTCGCCGACAACTGCGGCCAGGGCCAGTGCCGCTGCGGCACGGGACCGGCGTGTCAGACCGGCCAGGCGTGCGTGAACGGGCAGTGCACGTGTACGCCCACCTCGTGCAGCAACGGCTGCTGTTTCGGCACGAGCTGCTTCGTCGGCGTCAACTGCGCCACCTGTTACCCCTATGCCCGGGCGTGCACGCAGAACAACGAGTGCTGCTCGAACAACTGCGTGGGCGGCCGGTGCGCGGTGCCGGCCTCGAGCTGTCGCCTCACCAACACGGACTGCACGAACGACAGTGAGTGCTGCTCCGGACGCTGCGACACCGACGTGGACGGTCGGAAGCGCTGCTCCGGGCCGAATCAGTGCAGCGGCACCGGGGATAGCTGCAGCGCGGCGACCGACTGCTGCTCGCTCTACTGTGACCCGCAGACCCGGACCTGCTCCACGGCCTCGGTGTGCGCGGCAGCCGGGGTGAGGTGCACGTCGAACGTCGAGTGCTGCTCGAACAGCTGCGTGAACGGCACCTGCACGACCACGTCAGGGTGCGCGCGCCTCGGGGAGAACTGCAGCGGCGGCTGCTGCACCCTGGTGTGCCTGGGCGGCCACTGCTCCTTCCACAATTACTGCCGCGCGGGCGGCGACATCTGCACGCAGGACAGCGATTGCTGCAACGGCGCGTGCAACGAGACCACCCGGCGCTGCGACACCACCAACGCCTGCGTGCCCATAGGTGAGCCGTGCACGGGCCTGCGCTCGTGCTGCGACACGCTCTGCCTCGACCTCGGGCTCGGCACCGGCACGGGCTACTGCTACCCGATTGGCGGTTGCCGGACCTACCAGGAGGTCTGCACGAGCAACCTCGATTGCTGCTCGGGCAGCTGCGGCACGCCGGACGCGCTCGGGCTGCGGCGCTGCGTGCGCAGCACCAACTGCCTGCCCGATGGCGACGTGTGCGGCGGTCAGGGCGCGTCGCAAAACTGCTGCAACGGCGGCAAGGCGAGCTGCAACAACACCTCGACGGGCGTCAGCCGCTGCTTCCCCACGTTCGGCGGGGCTTGTTTCCCGAATGGCGCGTCGTGCCACATCGGCGACGAGTGCTGCAGCCGCATCTGCACGCCGGATCCGCGGTCGCCGACCGGGTTCAGTTGTGGCGCCGCGTGCATCCCGATCGGCTCGGGCACGTGCACCACGGACTCCGACTGCTGCACGGGCGGCACGTGCCAGGGTGGCATCTGCGTGGACGCGGGCTCGAGCTGCTCGCCGATCGGTGGCAGCTGCCGCTACTCGTCGGACTGCTGCTACGGGACTTGCTCCAACGGGACCTGCAGCCCGGCTTGAGGTAACACGGAGGGTATGGCAGAGGGCGAAGACCGATCACGACCCAGGGCCCGGCGCGCGACCCCGCGCCGGGTCCTCACCATCGTGGCCGGCGGCACCCTCACGCTCGCCGGGGCCGTGGCCGCGTCGCTCGTGCTCGGGGTCGAGCGGATCCAGCTCGGCCGCGCGCTCACC
The DNA here is from genome assembly GCA_036263495.1 of Polyangia bacterium. Lineage (GTDB taxonomy): Bacteria > Myxococcota_A > Polyangia > Palsa-1104 > SHYY01 > DATAGU01. Next base: position 22,261 of record DATAGU010000251.1, read on the forward strand.
GAGCCCGACTCGGTCGACGCGGCGATCCTGATCGGCACCCGGCTCACCCGGGTGCTGCTCGGGGCCGTGGTGGGCGCGGCGCTGGCGCCGGCCGGGGTGGCGTTCCAGGCGCTCCTGCGCAACCCGCTCGCCGATCCCTACATCCTCGGGGTGTCGGCGGGCGCCACGGTGACGGCGACGCTGGCCATCGTCCTGGGCGCCGGGCTCGGCCTCGGCGAGAGCCTGCTCGGCACCTGGTCGCTGCCGCTGTGGGCGTTCGCCGGGGCGCTCGGGGCCGTGGCGCTCGTGTACCTCATCGGTCGGGTGCGCGGTCGCCTGGTGCCGAACGTGGCGCTCCTCGCCGGCGTGGTGCTCAACGCGCTGGCCGCGGCGCTGGTCGTGACCATCCGGCTCCTCGCCTCGCCGCAGGCGGCGCATCAGGCGCTCTACTGGCTCACCGGCACGCTCGCGCCCACGGCTGGCGGCCGCCTGGTGGTGCTCGCGGTGTACGTGACTCTCGGGCTCGTGCTCCTCTTTCGCGAGGCCGTGGCCATGAACGCGCTCACCCTGGGCGCGGAGTCGGCGCACGCGGTGGGCATCGACACCGAGGGCGCGCGGCGACGCGTGTTCCTCGCGGCCTCGCTCCTCACCGGCGGCGCCGTGGCCTTCGCCGGGCCCATCGGCTTCGTCGGCATCCTGGTGCCGCACGCGCTGCGTGGCCTGCTCGGCCCGGATCACCGGGTGCTCCTGCCCGCGTCCGCGCTTGTGGGTGGCGCCTTCCTCGTGCTGGCCGACACGGGCGCGCGGCTCTTCTTCCTCGTCCTCGGCACCGAGCCCACCGTGGGCGTGCTCACCGCCCTCCTCGGGGCGCCGTTCTTCCTCGTGCTCCTGCGCCGCCGCGGCGCCGAACGGTTCTGATGGGCGAGCCGCGAGACAAGCTGCGCTTCGAGGACGTGAGCTTCGGCTACGACGGCCGGCCGGTGGTGGAGCGCCTCGGCTTCGCGGTGCGGGCCGGCGAGCTGGTCGGCATCATCGGCCCCAACGGCGCGGGCAAGTCCACGGTGGTGCGGCTCGCGCTCGGCCTGCTGCGCCCCCGGGCCGGACGCATCCTGCTCGACGGGCAGCCGATCGAGCGGCTCGCGCGGCGCGCGTACGCGCGGAAGGTGGCGGCGGTGATGCAGGAGGAGGCGCTCGAGTTCCCCTTCACCGCGCTCGAGGTCGTGCTCATGGGGCGCACGGCGCACCTCGGCCCGCTCGGCTTCGAGCGCCCAGAGGACCTCGCGGCGGCGCACGAGGCCATGGCCGAGACGGGCGTAGAGGCGCTCGCGGATCGCCCCCTCGATGCCCTCTCGGGTGGCGAGCGCAAGCGGGTGCTGCTCGCGCGCGCCTTCGCGCAGCGGCCCGAGCTCCTCATCCTCGACGAACCCGCCGCGGCGCTCGACATCCATCACCAGATCGCCATCTTCGATCTCCTGACGGACAAGCGGCAGGCGGGGGTGTCGGTGATGGTGGTGGTGCACGACCTCAACCTGGCCGCGGCCTATTGCGACCGCCTCCTGCTCCTCCAGCCAGGGGCGCCCGCGGCGCTCGGCACGGTCGAGGAGATCCTCACCTACCGGCGGGTGCGCGAGGTGTTCGGCGTGGAGGTGTACGTGGGGGTCAACGAGCTGACCGGAGCGCGCTTCCTCCTGCCGATGTCCGAGCGGGTGCGTCCCCGATCCGGCGAGCCGGATCCTTCATGAGTCCGCCTGCTGCGACGGCGTCCGCATGAAGGCTCCCGGCTCGTGCCACGCGGCCGGGCGCGGGGTCTGGCCGCGGAGGAGCGCCTGGCGCTACTCGCCGGATGAATGGTCATGCACGATGCGCCACCCCTCGGGCAGCCGGCGAAAAATCACGGTGAACAGGCCGCGCACCCTCTTGCCGCCGGACAGGACGAGGCACCACTCGCCCCGCGCCAGGGCCGTCGCCGGTCCTAGCGACTCCACGGAGAGCTCGGCGAACGACAGGGTCCCCATCTCCTTGCCCTCTCCCTGATAGCGCATGCGGTACCGCTCAAGGGTCGGCTGCCACCCGCGCGTCCGGGTGCCGCCGGAGAAGAACATGAGGTCCGGCGACTTCCAGTAGCCCGCCATGTAACCCTCGAGATCCTTGCGGTTCCAGGCCGCGACCTGCTCGTCGAGCACACGACGCACGGCCGCCTCGTCCTGGGCGGCGTCGGCCCAGGCTGGCGCCGCCAGCCCGGGCCCAAACAGCCACATCGAGAGGAGCGATAGAAGGAAGAGCGGACGCGAGGTGAGCGGCATGGGGGCCTCCGTTGTGGGGCCGCATCGTAGCGCGGCCCCCACGGCATGGCTCGGCCGTCCCTACGGGAGCAGGTACTTGCTCCGGAGGTAGCCGTGCACCGTGTCCACCTCGCCGCTCGCGAGCGCGTTGTCGAAGATGAGGATCTCGGCCACGTCGCCGATGAGGTAGGGGCCGGTGTAATAGGCGCCGATCTGATTCACCTCCCACGGGTAATCGGCGATGACGAACGGCGCCACGTACATCCGCACGCCGTCGCGGTAGGCCTCCATGTTCGTGCCGTCGTAGCGGATGGCCAGCGAGTGGTAGACCCGGGTGTTGCCGATGTTGGCGTTGAGGATCGACTGGCCACTGTTGCCGACCACGTGGAGCTGGGTGCCATTTTCCCAGCGCAGCTGGTTGTTCTTCACCACGCCGGAGGGGCCGAGGATGAGGCCGATCTGTTCGGCCGGGTTGCTGTTCTTGCCCACCACGAACACGGTGAATCGGCTGGGCCGCAGCCCCATCGGGAAGGTGAGCGACTGCGCCCCGCTGAAGCGGAGGACCGGCAGGCCGTTGAGGGCGCCGCCTACGAGGAGCGGCTGCCGTAGCGGGGTGTCCTGGGTCGCGTTCCATCCGTTGCCGGTCTGATCCTGCCACCGCGACACCTGGCTGCCGTTGGTCGTCACCCCGACGTCGGCGCGCAGCCACAGCTGCAGCGAGGAGCACGACGTCACGTCGGACGGGCAGACGGGCGAATCGCCGGAGCACACCTCGGCCGGATCGCAGGGCGCGGCCGAGGGCCGACACACCGTGGCGCTCGCCAGGTACCGATCGGCGGGGCACTGCGTCGAGCCGTCGCAGGTCTCGGCCACGTCACAGCTGCCGGCCGCGTCACGGCACACGGTCCCGGACGGCGCGGGCGCGTACACGCAGGCGCCGGTGCCGACGTCGTAGCGATCCACCGTGCAGGGGTTTCCATCGTCGCAGCTCGGCGGAGTCAGGTCGGGCGGCGGGGTCAGGTCGGGCGGTGGGGTCAGATCCGGCTCGACCGTCAGGTCCGGGGGCGTGACGAGGTCCGGTGGGGTGGCGAGGTCCAGCTCCACCGTCAGATCCGGCTCGACCAGCAGGTCCGGCTCGCTCGTGAGGTCCGGCCCGGCCGCCAGATCCGGCCCGGCGAGGTCCAGCCCCGTCGACAGGTCCGGTCCGTCCCCGAGATCGGACGGCACGCCCAGGTCCGAAGCATCAGCCAGGTCCGCCCCGGTGCCGAGATCCGACTCGAACCTGAGATCCTCGATGCCGATCTGCGATCTGCAGCCGACCAGGGCCACGAGCAGCCCGCTCAAGACGAGGATCGATCGCCCCCTCGAAAGTCCCCGAAGGTTCTGATCCGACCTCAGGGAGTGGGGTTCATGCCTCATGGACACCTCCGATATAAGCTCAAGCGCAGACAATGAAATAGGCCCTGCATATACTGCCATCCTATGCCCGTGGGCGCTCGTGGGGGCAGGGTCGAAGCGGCCGGTGCCCCCTCCATCCCTATTAGTGGGGTCGATGTCGCTCGCGGTTCATCTTGCGTACGGGACGAGGGAGCGGAGCGCCGCATCGTACCTCCCCGAGACGCGCTCCTCTCTCGGCGCGCGCTTTTTCAGTTCCCTTCGCGCAGGCCCTGCGGGACGCTCCATGTCCTCATACTCTGCAGTTCGAACAGAAGGAGGACCCTATGCGTAGACTCGACTCACGAACCCTGGCCTTGAGCACGACCGCCCTCGGTGTGGCGCTCCTTGGCGCCTGCGGCGCCCCCAGCGACCGCCCCATCGGCGACGTACCGGACGGGCAGGCCGCGGTGACCACCTCGGCCATCAAGTACGTCTTCGTCATCGCCATGGAGAACCACGACGCCCAGGACATCTACGGCAACACCGTCGATGCCCCCTACATCAACGGCACCCTCATCCCGCAGTACGCCCGGGCCACCAACTTCAACGACGAGCTTCCATCCTCCATCCCGAGCGAGCCGCACTACGTCTGGATGGAGGCCGGCACCAACGCCTTCTCCGACGTCACCTTCACCACCGACAACAACCCCTCGTCGACCAACAGCACGAGCAGCACCGCCCACCTGTCGACGCAGATCAAGAACGCCACCAACGGCGTCACCTGGCTCACCTACCAGGAGGGCATCAACTCCACCACCGGGGCCTGCCCCATCGCCGGCTCGGGCTTCTACCGCGCCAAGCACGATCCCTTCATCTTCTTCCAGGACGTCTCCGGCAACCCGCCGTCGAAGACCAACACCTACTGCGTGCAGCACCACAAGGAGCTCGGCGCGCTCGCCACCGACCTCGCCAACAAGACCGTCGCCACCTACAACTTCATCACCCCCAACCAGTGCAACGACATGCACGGCCAGACCGGCTGCCCCGACTCGAACCAGATCCGCTCGGGCGACAACTGGCTCAAGAACAACCTCCCCGCGCTCATCAACTTTGCCAACGCCAACGCCGGCGTCATCTTCATCACCTGGGACGAGAGCGAGGCGACCCCCGTGGCGCCCTTCCTGGTCGTCGGCCCGCACGTCAAAGCGGGGTACGCGAGCGCCATCTCCTACACCCACAGCTCGCTCTTGAAGTCGGTCGAGAGGATCCTCAACCTGCCCTTCCTGCCGACGGTCTCGAGCGCCACCGACCTGACCGACTTCTTCCAGGCCGGCTACTTCCCGTAAGCCCCTCCCCGCAGCCCCTCTACAGCCCGTAGAGCGCGCCGTACTTCGCCCACAGATACTCGACCAGGGGCCGCTCCGACAGCGGCCGGCCCGTGGCCTGCGCGACCAGCGCCTGCATGGGCAGGCGCGAGCCGTGCCGATGCACCGTGTCGCGCAGCCAGGTCACGAGCGGCGCGAGCTCCCCGGCCGCGATGCGCACCTCCAGATCCGGCACCGCCTCAAGCGCGCTCGCATAGAGCTGCGCCGCGATCAGGTTGCCGAGGAGGTAGGTCGGAAAGTACCCGAACATCCCCGCCGCCCAGTGCCCATCCTGCAGGCACCCCACCGCGTCGTCCGCGGGCGTCACCCCGAGCTGCCGCCGGTACATCTCGTTCCACGCCGCCGGCAGATCGTCCGGCGCCAGGGTCCCCGCGACGAGCGCCCGCTCGAGCTCGAAGCGCACCACGATGTGGAGGTTGTAGGTCACCTCGTCGGCGCGGATGCGGTTCGGCCCCGGCGCCACCCGGTTCACCGCGCGGTAGTACGCATCGAGCCCCACGCCGTCGAGGTGCGGCGCCGCCCGCTCGGCCAGCCGCGGCAGCGCCCAGCGCGCAAAGGCGTGGCTCCGGCCGAGCAGGTTCTCGAGCAGGCGCGCCTGCGACTCGTGCATCCCGAGCGACAGCGCCTCGCCCACCGGCGTGCCGTAATGCTCGAGCGGCAGCCCCTGCTCGTAGAGACCATGTCCGGCCTCGTGGAGGAGCGTGAACACGCCGGCCGTGAAGTCGTCCGTCCGGTAGCGCACGGTGAGGCGCGTGTCGCCCGGACCGATGCGCAGGGTCGAAGGATGCACCGCCTCGTCGAGCCGGCCGGAGGTGAGATCGAAGCCGAGCGCCGCCGCGAGCTCCTCGGCGAAGGCCCGCTGCACGGGCAGCGGCACCGGCCGCCCGAGTAGCATATCCCCTTCCGGGTCCGATCCCGACCCTGGCCTCGGTCCCTCCGCCGGCTGTGGGGCCCCCGCGATCCGTCCGAGGAGACGCCCGAGCTCCGGCACGAGCGCGGCGAGCACCCCATCCAGCGCCTCGCTGCGCAGGCCCGGCTCCCAGGCATCGAGCAAGGCATCGTACAGCGGCGACGACTCCCCGAGCCCCTCGACGAGGCACGACGCCTCCGCCCGCTTGAGCGTCACCATCCGCCCGAGCCACGGCAGGAAACGACCCACGTCCTTCTCGGCGAGCGCACTCCACCAGGCCCCCTGGGCGAGCGTCGTCACCCGCGCCAGCTCCTCGACCAACGACCCGGGCAGCCGCCGCGCCCGCTCGTACTCCCGGCGCAGCCAGCGCACGTTCGCCGCTTCCACGCCCACCGGCTCGGCCCCCCCCTCCTGCGACACCGCCTCGAGCAGCTCCCCTATGCGCGGGTCGACCGCGCGCTCGTGGGCCAGCCGGGCCAGGAGCGCCTGCTGCTCGGCACGGTGCGCCGACCCGCCCGGCGGCATGTACGTCTCCTCGTCCCAGCTGAGCAGCGCCGCGCAGGAATCGAGCAGCGCCCGCTCGCGCCCGAGGCGGATGAGCTCCCGGTAAGCCGTATCGATATGGGTCATGGCAGTTTCGCTTCTGCCCTCGGGTCCGTCATGCTACCACCGCCCGAGGCTCCCATCTCGTGGCCCATGGCCGATGGCGGATGTCGATGGCCGACCCCATGGCCGTGACCGCTGGGAACGCCGGAAGAGTCGAAAGGAACCCTCATGCTCACCCCCATCGAAGAAGCCGGCCTCGCCGGCCTGGGCGTCGCCGGACGGATCCGCCGCGCGCTGTGGCAGATCCCCGAACCCGAGCTGCGCGCGCTCCTGGATTCGATCGCGCAAGAAGCCGGCCGCCGGCACCTCGTGTACCTGCGCGATGACCGGGAAGAGACCATCCGGCTCCTCGCCATGCCCGTCGCCGCGCTGCCCGACCAGCTCGCCTACGTGCGCGCCGTCGCCCTCGCTCTGCACGGCGCGCTCAAGCGCCTGCCCGAGCTCTACGTCACCGATCCCGACGTCTGCGCCGCCCTGCAGCTGCCGCCCGCCGAAGACGAGTGGCTCCGCCAGTGCTGGACCCCGGCCGTGCGCGAGCAGAACACCGTCTTTGGCCGGCACGACGCCGTGGTCGACTTCACCAGCGCCAACTGGAAGAACACCTTGGCCTTCGTCGAGCCCAACCTGGGCGGCATCGGCGGCCTGCACCTCGTGCCCACCGCCGAGCGCATCCTCGCCGACCTCGTCGTCCCCGTCTTGCGCAAGAACGACCCCCTGCTCCAGCTCGAGGTGGCGCAGGACATGCGCAACCTCCTCATGCAGGAGATGATCGACCACCTCCAGGCCCTCGGGCGCCCCGCGCGCACCATCTGTTTCATCGACCCCAAGTACGCCGGCAGCGGTCCCGACGAGCAGAGCGCCCTCACCGAGCACTTCCACGCCCGCTTCGGCATCACCGTGTGCCACGCCGACCCGCGCGAGCTCGAGCGCCGCGGCGACGAGGTGTACTACGAAGGCCAGCCCATCGACCTCGCCTACCGCGACTACCCCATCATCGATCTGCTCGCCCTCGCCAGGGAGGGCGTCGACATCGGGCCCATGCGGCTCCTCTTCGAACAGAACCGCATCGTGTCCTCCATCGCCGCCGAGCTGGATCAGAAGAGCTGCTGGGAGGTGCTCGGCGAGCCGACCCTGGCCGAGCGCCACTTCAGCGCCGACGAGCGGCAGCTGTTCCGGCGCCACCTGCCCTGGACCCGCCTCATCGCCGACCGCGCCACCACCCTGCTCGACGGCAGCCGCGGCCCCCTCCTCGAATACGTCCGACGCGAGCGCGAGCAGCTCGTGCTCAAACCCAACCGCGCCTACGGCGGCACCGGCATCCACCTCGGCCCCTCGACCCCCCAGGGCGAGTGGGACGCCCTCATCGACCGCGCCGTCGCCGATCCCGAGCGCTGGGTCGCGCAGCAGCTCGTCAACCTCCCCGTCCTCGAGTTCCCCGTCCTCGACCCCGCGGGCCATGTCCACGCCGAGCCCTTCTTCACCGTCATGGGCTTTGCCCCGAGCACCTACGGCCTGGCCACCCTCGTGCGCGCCTCCCAGAAGCAGGTCGTCAACATCGCCCAGCGTGGCGGCATGTGCGCCCTCATGGTCGCCCACCCCCCCGGCCGCATCGTGCTCTAGTCGGCTCCGTCCCTCACGCCATCGCAGCGCGCGGCACACCAGCTCCAAAACCGTTCCGCTGCGTCAGGACGTGCAGCTCATCACCTCCCGCAACGAGAGCCGCCTGGCCGTATCGCGCAATATTTCCCAAGTCACGGGAGAGGAGGCCCGCTATGTGTCCACCACCCTCTTGCGATGGAGAAAGCACGCATGTCGAGATCGAGCTTGAGCAGCAGTTCCCCTGACCGGCGCGAAGGCGACGCGCACTTGGCGCCGCGGGCCGATGGAGAAGTCGCCGCAGGTCGTCCGCCGGGCGACGCATCGTCCAGGTTTCGGGCGCTTCACGCCATGGGCCACCTCCTCATCTTGCCGAACGCCTGGGACGTGGGCAGCGCTGGCCTCTTGGCGTCGTGCGGCGCCGAGGCGGTGGCGACGACCAGCGCCGGGCTCGCCTGGTCGCACGGCTACCGCGACGGGAACGAGCTGCCGGTAAGACTCCTCGAGGCGACCGTGCTCGCGATGACGCGCGTCATCGACATCCCGCTCACCGTCGACACGGAGGCGGGGTACACCCACGAACCGCGCGCGGTCGGCGAGCTCGTCGTGGCCCTGGCGAACGCCGGGGCCGTCGGGATCAACATCGAGGACGGGGCCGACGCCCCCGCGCTGCTGTGCGCCAAGATCGGAGCCGTCAAGAGCGCCGTCGCCCACGCCGGCCTCGACGTCTTCGTGAACGTGCGCACCGACGTCTACCTGCGGGGCCTTGTGCCCACCCCCCGCGCCGTCGAGGAGACGCTCGCTCGTGCCCGGCAGTACCGCGACGCCGGCTGTGACGGCATCTTCGTCCCCGGCGTGGCCGCGTCCGACGACATCCGGGCGCTCGTCGACGGGGTGAGCCCGTTGCCGCTGAACGTCATGGCGGTGCCCGGGTTACCGGACGCCGCGGAGCTCCGGTCGTTGGGCGTTCGCCGTCTCAGCGCGGGGGCCGCCCTCGCATCGGCGGCATTCGGCCGAGCGCGTCGATTGGCCACCGCCTTCCTGCGCGACGGTTGCTCGGCGCTATGGGACGCGGAGACTGTCCCCTACACCGAAATGAACGCGCTCTTCGCGCGCGGCTGAAGTCGCTCCCAGCCCTTCGACGACGGCACCGGTGCCCCAGGCCGCGGCGGCGGTCGCCGTCACCCCCGCACCGCGGGCGCGCGGAGTAGGCTACACTCGCCCGAACGATGGCTGGATCCAACCGCGCGGGCGTGCCGGCCTCCCCCGGAGGGGGCATGGATCCTGGCGTGCGCGAGCTCGGCCGTGATGGTTCGGTCCGCGTGTGCGAGTACCACTGCACCGCGCCGAAGGGCGCCCCGACGCGCACCGAGGAATTCGTCGTGCCGTCCCTGTCGATCGTCCGGTCGGGAGTGTTTGGCTTTCGCAGTGACAAACATCCACAAATCCTGACGACCGATTTCCTCCTCCTCGGAAACCCGGGCCAATCCTACGAAGTCTCGCACGAGCACGCAGGCGGCGATTGCTGCCTGGTCTTCCAGTTCGACGAAGCCATCCTCGCCGAGGTCGCGGCCGAGCATCGTCGCGCTCGCCAGCACTCGCGCCGCTACTTCGCGCGTTCGGTGCTTCCGCCTCTCCCCCGCGTGACCGCGCTACGCCATGTGCTGGAGCAGCGTCTCAGCCTCGGTGGCCCGACGCTCGAGCTGGAGGAGCTCGCCATCGCCAACGCCGCCTATGCGATGTCGACCGCTGCCGAGGGGGCAGCGCGTCCGTCCCGGGCGCCCGAGGTCAGCCCGCGCACCCGCGACAGCGTCTATCGCACCCTCGACTGGCTCGAACGCTCCACGGCCGACGACGTCCACCTCGCCGATGTGGCCCGTGTCGCCGAGCTGAGCCCTTATCATTTCCTTCGTGTCTTCAAACACGAGATCGGCGTCACACCGTATCGCTACCTCGTGCGCGCGCGCATCCGACGCGCCGTGAACCTATTGATCACGACACGTCAGTCCGTCACGACCATTGCCTACGATGTCGGCTTTGGCGATCTCTCGAACTTCGTGAACACCTTCCGCCGCGAAGTCGGGTCCTCACCGACTCAGTTCCGCAGGACCGCGCAGCGCGGTCTGGGGAGTGGCTTTCAGGTGCGGCCCGCGAGTCTGCGCCGTTGACCGTGCCTCCCCTCGCGAAGCGGCGCCTCGAGACGCGACCTGGCTGCCCTTGCGAGATCGGATGCGACCCCGCCGCTCACGTGCCTCGATAACCCCCGTGCGGGCGCATCCGTGGTGAGCGACGGCCGGGGGGCTTGAGCGCGTACGTGTGTGAGAGCGGCGTTCGAACGAACGTCCCTCCGTAGAGGGTCAGCGCGAGGGCTCGACCGGCACCACCGAGGATCGGCGATCCGTTGCCAAGCTCGGCGATCCGTTGCCAAGCTCGGCAATTCATTGCCAGCGTGGCAATTCCTGCCAGCGCCTGCCAGCGGGCGGATGGCGAGACGATGCAGGAGCGGCGGCAGCACGGCCGATGATGGTGCCGGGGGCTGCAAAGCGGTTGATGGTGACGATGATGGCCGTGGGGCCAACGTCGATGGCGAGGGGGGCGGCGATGATGGCGGCGGCCGGCGCCGGAGAAGCTCGCCGAGGAAGAACCGATCAGGCCCGCGGGCGCAGCCGGAGCATCACAGTGAGCGGAGGGCGGTGGTGCCTCCGCTCAGTCGAGCTTCACCGGCACGCCGCTCACCTCGTGCCACTGCTCATCCGCGCCATGGTAGCGATAGGACGCCGTGCCCGACTTCCAATCGGCGCTCAGCATCATGGACAGATAGACGTTGGGGAGCAGCACGATGCCGATCCTCCCAACGGACGGCGCGTGGAGCACCGGATAGCCCGTAAGGCTCACCTGGATCATGGGCACATCGCGCACCTGGATGGGCTCGAAGTACCGCCCGTCGATGCGCGTGCGCACATCCACCGGCGGATTCACGGCCTGCGTGATGCGTCCCATGCCGTTGACCTCCTTGTCGACCGTATTGACGGTCAAGACCACCTGGAAGTCCGGCGCCCCCATCATCCCCGTGCCGATGTTGTACTTGGCGAGGAAAAGGCCGCTCTTGTCTGCGATTTGCGTGCTCATGGAAGCTTCTCCTTTTGCTTGTCGCGATGGGTGGTGGATTTGCTCGTACGCGCCGTTGCTGCGCGACGGACATCTCCAGCCATGAGCAACGCGAGTGCCAAGCGCGCCTGCCCTTCGAGCGGCCGCAGGGGCTGAGCAGGGCCCCTCCGCGTGACCTTCCAGTAGACAGGAGCAGGTCGCGCTGACGCATCATTCCAAGGGGGTCCAAAAAACCAATCGCCGCGCAGCGGGAACTCTCGCACGGCTCGTAGCTCACGGACCTGATCTCGAGACCGTGAAGGTCGCGCCGCGCGAAAAGAATTCGGTGACCTGCGGCGCCGTGGCAAGGATTGCGCGCTTTCACGTCTTTGGCGTCGCCAGGAGGAGATGCTAACAGCGCACGATGCCTAGACATTTCGATATTGGCGCGGAACTTGAGTAGGAGCCGGGGCAGGGAACGTTTCACAAGGAAGTCCCCACAAGCACCGCAGGCTCACCCCACCTCAAGGAGATTCTATATGACGGCTCTGTCGAACGTCGTTGTCCCCATGGACGCCTCCCCGAGTCCCCAGCAGGACCTGAGCGCGGCAGTGAAGGAGCGCTACAACCGCCGTCGTCCAGAGCGCGAGAAGCGCCTCAACAAGGTCCAAGAAGAGGGACCGCTACGGGCCGCGGGCATCGAGAGCGCGATCCGGCGAGTCACCCACCTCACGGTGACGGAAGGCCGCAGCCTCGAGGCCATGATCGGCGGCGATGACCTCACCGAAGTGAGCTTCCTCGACAAGGGCACGCGCGCCGCTCGGGCCGTGTGCCGCCTCTCGGAAGAGGGCCGCCCGATGGGGACCGGGTTCCTGGTCGCGCCGGGAATCCTGATGACCAACCATCACGTCATCGACTCGACCGAGGCCGCACGCGCCTTCGCCGCGGAGTTCGACTACCAGTTCGACGCCGACGACCAGCCCCTGCGGACCGTGCGCTTCGCCCTGGCCCCCGAGCAGCTGTTCGTGACCTCGCCCGCCGACCAATTCGACTTCACGCTCGTGGCCGTGCAAGAGACCTCCGACGCCGGGACCCCGGTGAGCAGCTATGGCTGGCTCCCGCTCGACCCGCGCACCGACAAGATCCTGGAAGGAGAACCCATCGTCATCATCCAACACCCCGACGGGCGCACCAAACAGCTCTGCCTCTTCCACAGCGAGCTCGTCGACCGCGTCGACAGCTACCTGCACTTCACCACGGACACGGCGCCCGGCGCCTCGGGCTCCCCGTGCTTCAACCGGCAATGGCAGATCGTGGCGCTGCACCACGCGTCCGTCGACACGGGCGAGGGGACGCCGGGGAGGCCGAAGCTCATCAACGAGGGCGTGCGCATCAGCCACATCCTCGAGTCCCTGAAGGACGGGCGCGGCGTGCAGGGGCATCGGTCCCAGGCCCTGAAGGCGCTCACGGATCCGAGCGTCCTGCGCAATGGCCGCCCGGCGCCGGGGAACGTGGCGCCGGGGACCGTGGCGGTGGCGCCGGGGACCGTGGCGGCAACGCCTCCGGTCCTCGCGCGCACGCTCGAGAAGACCTCCATCCGCCAGCGGGACGCGTCCCACTACGACGGACGGAAAGGGTACGACGAGGCCTTCCTCGGCGAGGACGAGGCGCTCCGCGTGAAGCTGCCGCAACCGAGCCGCGCCCTGACCCGGGACCTCACTCGCGTCCAAGGCGGGAACGACTATGTGCTCCGCTACTGCCACTTCTCGCTGGCGGTCTCGAAGTCGCGCAGGCTCCCGATCTTCACCGCCGTCAACATCGACGGCGCGGCCTCGCGGAACCTGCTTCGCACCGATCGCGATCCCGACCACCCCCAAGCGTCCCGGGCTTCGTATGAAGCCGCCGACACGTGGTACTACGACCCCCGGATCGCGCGCGAAGCGCAGCTCGGGCCCGAGATCTACGACCAGACCGGGTTCGATTACGGTCACATGGTGCGCCGTGAGGATCCCGTGTGGGGCGACGATGCGAAGACCCTGCGGATCGCCAACGACGACACGTTCCACATGACCAACTGCGCGACGCAGCACCACAACATGAACACCAAGACGTGGCAGACGCTCGAGAACGCCATCCTGGCCGCGGCCCGGAAGAACAAGAAACGCATCACCGTCTTGACCGGCCCGGTCCTGTCCGTTCGCGACCCCGAAGTGATGGGGATCCAGGTGCCGACCGCCTTCTGGAAGATCGCCGCCTGGACGGACAACGGAGAGCTGCACGCGCGGGGCTACATGCAGTGGCAGACCGAGCTCGTCGATGAGATGCGCGCCGGGCTCGAGTCGATGGGGGAGCTCGAAAAGGCGGCCGAGTATCAGGTCCCGATCGCCGAGATCGCCCGGCTCACGTCGCTCGACTTCGGGAACCTGCTCGATGCCGACGAGCTGGCCGACGGCGGGCGGCGCCAGATCACCCAGGGCAGCCTCCGCTCGCTCACGTCGTTCTGGAAGTAGCCGGAGAGGTGGTGCCCCATCACCGGCATTGACGGATCCCGCGCGGATCATTACTCCTGACCGCGCCATGCTCTTCACCCCACTCACGCTGCGCTCCATCACCTTCCGCAACCGCATCTTCGTCTCGCCCATGTGCCAGTACTCGAGCGAAGACGGCCTCCCCACCGATTGGCACCTCGTCCACCTCGGCAGCCGCGCCGTGGGCGGGGCGGCGCTGGTCATGGTCGAGGCCACCGCGGTCACCCCCGAGGGGCGGATCAGCCCCGGCGACTCCGGCTTGTGGTCGGATCGCCACGCCGACGCCTTCCGGCGCATCGCCGAGTTCGTGCGCGCCCAGGGCGCGGTCCCCGCCATCCAGCTCGCCCACGCCGGCCGCAAGGCCTCGACCGACGCGCCCTGGCGCGGGGGCAAGGCCGTCCCCCCACAGGCCGGCGGCTGGCAGCCGGTGGCGCCGAGCCCGCTCGCCTTCTCGCCCGAGCACCCGGTCCCGCGCGCGCTCGAAGCCCGCGACATCGACGCCGTGGTCGAGGCGTTCGTGGCCGCGACCCGGCGCGCCCACCAGGCCGGCTTCGCCGCGATCGAGATCCACGCCGCCCACGGCTACCTCTTCCACGAGTTCCTGTCCCCGCTCTCGAACCAGCGCACCGACGAGTACGGCGGGAGTCCCGCGGGCCGGCGGCGCCTGCTCCTCCACGTGGTGCGGGCGGTGCGCGACGCCTGGCCCGACGAGCTGCCGCTCTTCGTGCGCATCTCGGCCGTGGACTGGGCCCCTGGCGGCCTCGAGCTCGACGACTCGATCGCCCTCTGCCACGAGCTGCGCGCCCTCGGCGTCGATCTCATCGACTGCTCGAGCGGGGGCCTCGTGCCCCACGCCCGGATCCCCATCGGCCCCGGCTACCAGGTCCCGTTCGCCGCCGCGATCCGGCGCGCCGTGGGCATCGCCACGGGCGCCGTCGGCCTCATCACCGACCCGACCCAGGCCGAGGCCATCGTGGCCGAGGAGAAGGCCGACGCCGTCTTCCTCGCCCGCGAGCTCCTGCGTGACCCCTACTGGCCCCTCCACGCCGCCCGCACCCTCGGCGTAGACGTCCCCTGGCCGCCGCAGTACCAGCGCGCCAAGACCTGACGCCCGAGCCCGGGCCGCCTACTGCGGCAGGTGCGCGCGGTAGCTCTCGCGCACGCGGTCGTCGCTCAGCACGCGATAGGCCTCGTCGAGGACCTCGGTGATCTCGGTGAGCGGCGTGGCCAGCTCGGTGCGCAGCTCGGGCGTCAGGCGCTCCGCGGTGAAGTCCCGCCGCGACTGCTCCCAGGCGCGGCGGATCTCGTAGCCCGTGGCATCGCGCGTCAGCCCGAGGATGGCGAAGTAATCGCCGTCGTTGACGAGCGCCAGCTTGGCGAGCACCCGATCCCGATCGCGCTGCTGCTGCGCCACCGCCACCACCTGGCCGACGCGCAGCGACCCGAGCTCGATGAGGGCGTAGACCAGGGCATAGCAGGCGCGCTCGTCGAGCCGCGCCGCCTGCGCGAGCTCCGCCACCGACTGCGGCGCGCGATGGAGCAGGAGCACCGCCGCGCTCTCCGCCGGCTCGAGCGCCGCCGCCACCGCCACCGTCTCGAGGAGCGGCAGCGCGTGGAGCACCGTGGTCGGCGCCCCCACCCGCTCGACCAGCCGATCCAGCCCGAGCTTGCGCCGCACCCCCTCGGTCACCAGGGCATAGGGATGGCCCGCGTGCACGCGCCGATCGGGCGGCGCCGTCTCCGGCCCGAGCCCATAACGCCCCGACTCCCAGGCAAAGCTCGCGTAGATGAGCTCCTCGGTGTACCGCCGCAGCGCCGCCGGCAGCTCGGCCCGCGGCAGGAGCCCGAGCGAGACCAGGGTCTCGGCCACGCGCTCCCCGCGCGCCAGGCCGCCGTTGCCGGTGTTGCCGGCCGCCTGCAGCGCCTCGCGATAGCGCGTGAGCTCGGCGCGCGTCACCCGGCCCTCGCGCCACAGGAACTCCCCCAGGCCGTCGTTGGTCAGCGTGGAGGTGGCCGCCACGGCGAAGCCGCCGTCAAAGTAGATGACCCGCTCCCCGGTGTCGCTGCGCAGCGACAGGCGCCCCGTGAAGCCGGCGCGATAGAGACGGCCGATGAGCGCCGCGAGCCCGATCTCCGTGAGCTCCCCCGCGTCCGGCAGCTCGGGCACGGCCGGGGCCAGGCTCTCCACGTACGGCGGCGCCGGGGTCGGCCGCCGCATCTCCGGGCGGGGCGGCGGCGTCACCCGTCCCGGCCCTCCTCGTCCCGGGCTCTCTTGACGGGCACGGGCCGGTATGACCACCCCGATGCTCGCGCCCGTCGAGACCGGAAGCGGCGCCGGGGTCGGTCTCATGGGTCGGGGGGTGGGTCGGGGTTGACTCTTCTGGCCGCGCGGGACCTCCGTGCCGAGCTCCGTGTCGATGCCCGGCAGCGCGTCGACCCCCAGCCGGTCGAGATCGATGTCCCCGAGAGCGTCCTCGGACGCGCCGCGGCGCGGCGACCCCGCCGCCGCGCCGGAGTCGAGGTGGATCGGCCCGAGCGGATCGCGGATCGCGTCGTCCACCCGCAGGATCCACCGCTCGCCGCCGCTCGCCGCCCGTGCCGGTGCGGCCAGCCCGGGCGTCGCCATCACCGCCACGCCGCTCGCCGGCGTGCCCGCTCGCATCGCCGGGGGGCGCGGCTCGGCCGCGGGAAACCCCGCGGGCGCTCCCGGCGCCGGCCCGCCTGGCAGCGCCGGATCGACCTTGCGGTACAGGCCATATTCCTCGTAGGCCTCGAACGCCGCCCCCTCGGGCCGCGACACCGATTCGTAGATCTCGTCGACCGCCAGGTTGAGATCGTCGTCGCCCCCACCGAGGCCGGCCTCGGCCAGCTCGAACAGCGCGCGGCGCAGCGCCTCGCCGTCCACCGGCCGGGGCAGCCAGCGGTCCACACCGAACACGCGCGCCGCGTGGGACTCCTCATCTTCCCCCAGGGGATCGCCGATCACCATGAGCGGAACACGCGGTCCCCCGACGCCCCGGAGGCCTGACAGCACCTCCACGCTGTCCCCGGCAAAGAGCCCGAGCGCCAGGACGACGAGCGATGGGCTCTCCTTCTCGTACAGCTCGAGGACCTTCTCGCTGCCATCGCTCACGACCGCGCGCAAACCCGCCTTCTCGACGGCACGTCGTGCCACTTCCGCTTCGTAGAGGTTGGCGATGATCAAGACCGTCGGTGCAGGCACGGAGGGATTGTACTCGCGCAGGCCAGGCGCGACCAGTCACGCTGTGGCACCGGGGGCCGCGCCAGCGCCACGCCCGGCCCATGCTCGACGCCCGCGCCCCGGAACCGCCGCCTCCCGGAGGGCCGAGAACATGTGCCCGTTGCGCTAAAGGCCATCCGGATGGCGGGGGACGCTTGCCAAATCCCCCGGAAGGCTCGCCAAACGTCCCCGCAGGCTTGCCCGGTGGGTGAGGAGGCTTGCCCAATGGGTGAGGACGCTTGTCGAATGGTCGAGGGAGCTTGCAAATTGGCCGCGATCGCTTGCCGAATGGCTCAGGTGGCTTGCAAGTCCGCGAAACAAGCCTGGATCGCCATCCGGCTCGCGTGCCGCGCCGCTCGCGCGGCTTCTCGCGGCAAAAAAAAGGCAATGATTTCGAACTGGCAAGCCTTCCGGCCCAATTTGCAAGCTCCCTGGACCCTTCGGCAAGCCTTCCAGCTCATTCGGCAAGCGCGGCCGCCGGCGCGGCAGACGCTCAGCCGCTAAGAACGGGGCTCGGCTCAGGGTCGCGGCGGCGTGGCCGCGGCCCCGGCCGCACCGAACAGGGCCCACACATCCACTGTCTCATCGCCCCGATGCGGGCCGAGACGCTCCGCCAGCTCCGCCACCTGCTGCGCGGCATCGGCATCGATCATCGATTGGTGATTGCGCTGCCGTTCGAGCACCTTGCGGCTGCGCGCGTCCTTGGGGACGGGCGTCCCCACGCGATACCGTGAGGTCACGAGCGCCGCCAACCGCAGCCGGGCCAGGATGCGGCCGAGGGCGGCGCGCTCATCACCGTCGCGGCCCTGGAGATCGAGCTGCCGCAGGCCGAGGTGGCTGCCTACCCAGGCCCGCCCGAGCTCCCCGAAGCTGGCCGTGCTCGGCAGATCCTCGACGACCAGCAGCCGCTGGTCGCTGAGCGGGAACCCCTTCGAATACACCTCATACCAGAGCGCGCCGTCCGGACGCGCATGGCCCGCCACGATGAGCGGCCCGAGCGGGAAGTACGGCACCGCGCCACGTCGCAGGACCATGTCCAGCACCGTGATCCGCTCCTTGGGCCCGAGCCGGTCCGGCGTGGCCTCGGCCACACGCGGGGGCGTGCGCCGGAGCGAGTACATGAGGTCCCGCAGCTGGTCGATCCCGACCACGACGTTGAGCGCGCTGCCGCGCATGTAGCCCGCGTGATAGAGCCCGACCAGCTCGTACTCCCCGGTCCTGCACGAGAGCGCCAGCACCGGCGAGCCCGAGTTCCCGGGGGAGAGGAGCGCGTCGGTCGCGAAGTCGACGTGATCCCACTCCTTGGCCGTGTCGCGATCGTAGGCGTTGACCACCTTGCCGAGGTTGGTGGCGGCGAAGACGCCGAGCGGGAACCCGTGCACCGCCACCACGTTGCCCACCCGCAGGCTGCCCGACCGTCCCACGCGGTAGGGCATGAGCTTGAGGGGCGCCCGTGCCTTGAGCACCGTGGCGTCGAGCAGCGGGTCCGAGACCACGGGGGTGAGCGAGATGTCGTTGGTGTCGTCCGTGTCCTCCTCGTTGTCGACGATGCGGATGCTCTCGGAGATGCGCTTGCACCCGGGCGGGACGTCGTCCACCGGGTGCGCCTCGTCGGTCACCGCGGGCCAGCTCGCGACGTGCTCGTTGGTGAGCACGTAGGTCTCGTTGCCCGCGCGGCGGTAGGCGAAGCCGGTGCCGTGCGCGGCGGCGGTGTGTCGGGCGCGCCGGATCGAGCCGTCCGCGGCATAGGACAGGCACTCGTAGACGGCGGTGGTGCGGAGACAATAGGAGTAGCGGTTGCGGGCGTCGCGGTCGTACTCGCGCACGCGCGGGGCCAGGGCCGAGAGATCGTCCGCGTAGGTGCCGCTGCAGAGGGGCTTGGGCCGCCTCGAATGCAGGTTCTTCTTGTCGCCGAGCGCGTCCCAGGGGGCCCCCCCGAGCAAGAAGATGAGCCACCACACCGGGATCACGCGCCGCATGGACACCTCCGCGAGTCTGGGGTCCGGGTTTCGGAGCGGCGGGGTCCTGCCTGCGCCGATCCCCGTTCCCCCTCCCGTGCACCCATCGCCGCAGGCAGGGGCCGCCGAAGCACCTTCTCTGCAGGGAAGGTGCCGCCTACGGAGGCGCGGCGATCGGGGGTAGAGAGGACAACCTCTTTCGCCTGCCGTGCCGCTCCTGTTCCCCGATTGGAGACCTTTCTTGCACAAGGGCCGCCCTCCGGTCTTCAGGGCGGGGCGCCTCCATGGCGACGCGGCGCGCATCTGCATGCTCGTTTCGTGACGCCGCGTCCACGAGCGCCGGGCCTGTTCTGTTAGGCAGAACTTTTTCGTTGTCCTCCGAGGGGGCCGCGTGTTACGGACGGGGTCATGCTGAGCTGGTTGCAGCGCTGGTTCCCCCGTCGGGAGATCGCTTCGGGTCCGCCTTCGAGAGAGCCGCCCCCATGGCTCGATGAGCTCCTCGGCCTGATGCAGAAGAACGCGCGCACGCGCGCCTGGCTCGGGCTGCGCCTGGACGACGTCGAACACAAGCTCGAGGCCGGGTTCGCCAGCCTGCGGGAGGCGATCCGCCACAGCGCCCAGGCCGGATCGGCGCCGCAGGCCCAGGTCTGGGCCTGGGACGACCTCCTCGATGCCATGGACCTCCTCGAAGAAGCCGTGCAGACGGCCGTCTCCCAGGGCGATCCGGGCATGGCCGACGGGCTGCGCGGCGTGCTCGTGCGGCTCGAACGCTTCCTCGGTCAGGCCGAGTTCGAGCGGCTCGGGCTGCCCGGGACGCCGCCCGACGGCAAGTTGTTCCGCGTCGTGGGCACCGAACACATGCCCGAGCTGGCAGAGGGTGTGATCACGCGCGTCGTGCGAGCCGCGGTCGTGCGGGGCGACCGCGTGGTGCGCGAGGGCGCCGTCCTCACCAATCGACTTCCCCCCGGCGGCCGTGCGGCGCCGCAACGCCTGGAGTGATCATGAGCCCCTGTTTCGGGATCGATCTCGGTACGACCAACTCGGTCATCGCTCATCTCGTGGACGGTCGGCCCAGGGCCATCCCGATCGATGGTCATCCGACCATGCCTTCGCTGGTGCTCTACCAGAACGGTCGGATCGTGGTGGGCCGGGAGGCGCGCAACCTCGAGTTCCAGTACCCCGAGCAGACCATCCGCTCGGTCAAGCGCAAGATGGGCCAGTCCCATCGCTACATGCTCGGCGGCAAGGAGCGATCCCCCGAGGAGATCTCGGCCGAGATCCTGGGCGCGCTCAAGCGCGGCGCCGAGGCCGCCACGGGGATGGTGGTGGAGGAGGCGGTGATCACGGTGCCAGCCTATTTCGATGACGCGCAGCGCCGGGCCACCCTGCGGGCCGGCGAGCAGGCCGGGCTCCACGTGCTGCGCCTGCTCAACGAACCTACCAGCGCGTCGCTCGTCTATGACCGGGTCGCGCCGGCGTCGGGATCGGGCGCAGGAGATGCCCGACCCGCCGACGAGCCCGAGATCGTCCTCGTGTACGACCTCGGGGGCGGCACCTTCGACGTCTCGGTGCTGGAGGTGATGGGCGACGTGCGCGAGGTGCGCGCGACCACGGGGAACACGCACCTCGGCGGCGATGACTTCGACGAGCAGCTGGTCCGCCTGTTCCTCGATGAGCTCAAGCGGCTCCATGGGGTGGATCCGCGCGACGACCCCCGCGCCATGGCGCGCCTCCGCCGCCTCGCCGAGGACACCAAGATCCGGCTGTCGGGGGACACCCAGGTGATGGTGCGTGAGGAGTTCCTCACCGCGCAGGGGGGGCGTCCGGTCCACTTGGAGATGGAGGTGACGCGGCGGCGCTTCGAAGCGCTCATCGAGCCGCTCCTGCGCCCGACCCTCACCCTGGCCCAGCACGCCCTGGATGACGCGCGACTCGGCTCGCAGGCGCTCGGTCGTATCTGTCTGGTGGGGGGATCCACGCGGATCCCGCTCGTGCGCCAGCTCCTCGCCGAGACGTTCCAGGTCGATATCCATGAAGAGGTGGATCCAGATCTGGCGGTCGGTCTCGGGGCCGCGCTCGAGGCCGGACTGCTCACGGGGGAACCGGTCGATCGGCTCCTGGTCGATGTCGCCAGCCATTCGCTGGGAGTACGCGCGCTCGGGCCGGACGATGACCCGTACATCGACAAGGCGGATACGTTCGTGCCCGTGTTACGGCGCAACACGGTGCTGCCGGCGCAGCGCACCGAGGAGCTGTACACGGTACAGGACGGGCAGCGCGAGATCCTGGTCGCGGTGTATCAGGGGGAATCGCCGCGCGCCTCGCAGAACACGCGGATCGGGGAGTTCGTCTTCCCGCTCGTGTCCTGCCCGGCGCAATCGCCGGTGCGAGTGGAGTTCACCTACGATCTCAATGGCGTTGTGAACGTGGCCGTGTCGCAGCCCGGGACCCGGAACGCCAAGGCCGTGGCGCTGATCGTCCCGGACGCGAGCGGCACGAGTGCCGAGGGTCCGGGGGGCGGTGGCGCGGTGCCGAGCGCGCTCGAACGCAAGGTGCGGGCGCTCCTGGCCGACCCCGACGCCGATCTCGACGCGGAAGACCGCGAGGAGGCCGAGGCGCTGCTCGAGCGATACCGCACGCAGACCGGGGAGGATCGTTTGCCCGCCGAGGAGGCGCTGCTCGATCTCCTCCTGTCCCAGGACGCCGGGGATGAGGACGCCGGGGATGAGGACGATCTGGACGAGGAAGACGAGGCGTGAGCCGCCGCGAGTCGAGAGTACGGCACATCGAGCGTCGCATCCACGAAGAGCTCGCGCGCGGTGACGTGGTGGGCGTCACGACCCGGTTGTTGCATCTGCCGGCACCCGAGCGAGCGCCGTTCATGGGCGCGGTAGCCAGGATGGTGCGGGGCGAGATCGCGCAGGCGCAGGCGCAAGCGACGTGGCACCAGTTGACGTACTGGGCGGCCCGCTATGAGCGAGAGCCGGGGCTGGTGGAGGCCGGAGCGAGCGACGGCGAAGGGCTGGCGGCGCACTGGGCCCTCTTCTGGGGGTGTGCGCGGGCGGGGGAGTGGCGACGCGCCGGCGAGCATTGGGCCCAGGTGCGGGAACCGTTTTCGGCGCAGGCGCCGGAGTTGGCGCAGGCACTCTCGCAGTACGTCGAGGGTCTCGGGAACTTCGAGCCGCTGTTCGGGCCGGAGCTGTCGTCCTGGGTCACCAAGACGTCCCTCCCGGGGAAGGGCGAGGATCCGCGCGGCACGCGGAGCGATGTTCGCTCGTCGCGCCGGCTGCCGCCGCCGCCCACGAGCCTGGAGGAGATCGAGCCCGCGCTCCTGGAGTGTTATCGCACGGCGGGGTTCTCCCGGTTCCAGAACGTGGTCCTCGACTGGCTACCCCGTGTGCCGGCCGTGTACCAGCGAACGATCCGGCGGCTGGCCGTGCCACTGGCCGTGCGCACCCAGCTCGAGCGGATCACGACGCCGGCCCTCAATGACCGCTGGTCTTGGGTGCCGGCGGCGTTCGCCAGCCGTCTCCTCTGCGAGGAGGCCGCGCCTCCCGAGCTGGCAGAAGAGGCGCTGCTCCTCTTCCGCATGCTCTCCGCCGAGTTGGCCCGGCGGATCCAGAAAGAGGAGAGCCTGCGTGACGAGCTGCACGCCCTGGTGAGCGTGGCCGAGGCGGCGATGCTCTACCCGCAGCATCGCCGGCTGGTGGAGGCGGCCTTGACCCGGGGCCCCCAGGGCGATCTTTCGCTGACCATCGAATCGATCCGCCTCCTCCTGCCGCTCTTCGAGCGGCTCCTGCGCATCGAGGCCTCGGTGCCGCTGTGGCGGCGGGCCTTGCAGCTCTGGTACGCGGCGCACGAGCTGGAGCACCAGAAGGTACCGCCTCGCTGGCTCGATGAAACGCTCGAACGGCTGCTCAAGACACCGGAGAAGTGGATCGTCTGGCTGCGGACGTGTGATCCGGAGGCTCGGGCCGAGGATCTCGTGGCCTTCTCCGATTTGCTCTCCGTGCCCCTGTGCGCTGACCTGGTGGATGTCCTGTGGGGCGCCGTCGGCACCGCGGGTGGGGCCGATGCGGATCTCGGCGTCGAGCTGTCACAGATGGTCTTGCACCTGCTCGAGCGCCAGCAGAGGGCGCGGCGCGGCCCCGCGGGCAGTTCCAAGATGAGTCAGCGGCTCCTCGTGGCCTTGGCGGCCGAGAGGGGCTTCGATCTGAGCGAGCTGCCGGAGCAGTTCATCCAGTTCGCGCTCAACGAGACGCCTCAAGGTCGAGAGATCCAGCGCCAGCTGGAGGATGCGGCACCCATCGAGCCCGACGAGCTCGATGATGCCGAGAGGGCGCTGTGGGCGCGCTTCAGAGAGCGTGTCCTGCCCTATGACGTCGACTTCCTCGAGATCGCGCTCTGCGAGGAGCGTTCCCCGGCCAAGCGCAAGCAGCTGGTGGCGCGCTTTCTTGGCCCCCGCAACGACATCGAGGTGCAGCTGAAGCTGCTCCGCGATGCCTACAACGAAGAGCGAGCGCGGGCCCAGAACGCTCTCGAGCGATACATCCTCGAGCAGCATGCCGTGGCTCCGGCGTCGCTTGCCCGAGGCTTGAAGGTGGCGCGCGACCAAGGAGCGCCGCTCGGTCTCCAGCGCCAGCTCGCCACGGCCTTGCTGGCCGCCGTGGCCCATGTCCAAACCCATGACAACGTGATGGAGACCGAGCTGGCCTACGCCCGCCGCCTGGTGAAGCCGCCGCGGAGGAGGACGACGAAGTCCCCCAAGGCACCGCGGGGCAAGGCGCGTGGCCAGGGCTCTGTCCAGCTCGAGCTCCCCACCGGTGAAAAGCCCTCTCGGAGTCGCCAGAAGGGACAGCGATGAAGCCGCGTCCTCGACACACCAATCCTCACCGGGGCCAGGATCGCTCCCCTGGGCCGAAGACAGAGCGAGGCCAGGAGACCGAGTCGCTCCCCTCCGAAGATCCGTTTGCCGTCCTCGGCATCGCGCCGACGCTCGACATGGCACAGGTCAAGCGGGCCTACTTCGCCGCCCTGGCACGGCATCCCCCGCATCGTGACGGGGAGGGTTTCCGGCGCCTGCGAGCCGCCTACGAAGCGCTCATGGCGCCCGAGGGTCTCGCCGCAGCCTATGCCGCCAGCCCACCGGATCTACTCGCCGAGCTCGCGCGCTACCGGGCACGCCTCGACGAAGCGCTCACGAAAGCCGCCACGAGACCGAGCGCGGCAGAGGACAACGCCACCCGCGCCGCCCGGTTGATCGAACAGATATCGCGGATGAGCTGGACCCAAACCATCGCCGCCCTATCGACCCGATCGGGGTGAGATGGCCCGCGGTGCCACCGGGTGACCCGGCCCAGCGCCCATGCTACCGTCGGAGTGATGGCGTCATCCTCCCCAGCCGGCCGCATCCGCCCCTCGCGCGAAGAGTTTCATGAAGCCGCGCAACGCGGGAACCTCCTCCCCGTCTACCGCGAGCTCGTCGCCGACAGCGACACCCCCGTCACCGCGTTCGCCAAGCTCGGCCGACGCCCCTACAGCTTCCTGCTCGAGAGCGTCGTCGGTGGCGAGACCTGGGCCGCCTACAGCTTCATCGGCGTCGCGCCACGCGCCGTCCTCCGGGTCAAGGCCGGACGCGCCGAGGTCACGCGCTTCGACGTGGAGGGCGGCCGCGCCCCCCGCGTGGAAGAGACCGTGGTCGCCGACCCCGCCGTAGCGCTCGCGCAGCTGGTCGGCGCCTACCGCGCCGTCGTACCGCCCGGCCTGCCACGCTTCTTCGGCGGCGCGGTCGGCTACCTCGGCTACGACGTCGTGCGCGCGTGGGAGCGCCTCACTCCGCCCCACCCCACCGACCCGGCGGCCTCGCCGGGCGCCCGCGACGATCTCGGCCTCCCCGAGGCCCAGTTCATCATCACCGACACGCTCGTCATCTTCGACAACCTGCGGCAGACCGTGAAGCTGGTCGCCGCCGCCGAGGTCGAACCCGGTGGGGACGTCGACGCCGCCTATGACGCCGCGGTCGCGCGCATCGACGAGCTCGAGCGGCGCCTCGGGACCCCCGTGCGGCTGCGGCGCCTCGACATTCACCAGGAAGGCCCCGGCCTGGGCGCGACGAACGAGCCCCAAGTCCAGGCGTCGATGACGCGCGATGAGTTCCTCGGCGCCGTGCGGCGGGCCAAGGAGCACATCCTGGCCGGGGACGCCTTCCAGATCGTACTGTCGCAGCGCTTCGGTGCGGATCGACGCGGCGCCGATCCCTTCGACGTCTATCGCGCGCTGCGCGTCATCAACCCGTCGCCGTACATGTACCACCTCGAATGGCCCGGCGCCGTGATCACCGGCGCCTCGCCCGAGACCCTGGTGCGCCTGGAGGGGCAGCGCGTCGTCGTGCGGCCCATCGCCGGGACGCGGCGGCGCGGCGCGGATCCCGAGGAGGACGCGCGCCTCGAGCGCGAGCTCCTGGCCGACGAGAAGGAGCGCGCCGAGCACGTGATGTTGATCGATCTCGGGCGCAATGACGTCGGCCGCGTGGCGCGGCCAGGCACGGTGCGAGTCGAGGAGACGATGGCGGTCGAGCGCTACTCGCACGTCATGCACCTCGTGTCGCTGGTCTCCGGGGAGTTGGCGCCGTCTCGGGGGCCGCTCGACGTCCTGCGCGCAGGCTTCCCTGCCGGGACGCTGAGCGGCGCGCCCAAGATCCGGGCCATGCAGATCATCGATCAGCTGGAGCCTGTGCGGCGCGGCGTCTATGGCGGCGCCGTCGGTTATCTATCCTTCCCCGTCGCCTCGCCGGGAGCGGATGGCACGGCCGCCGGAGGTGGCCCCGCGCTGCGCGGCTGCAACCTCGACCTGGCGATCGCCATCCGCACCCTCCTCACGCTCGGCGATCGGGTGTACGTGCAGGCCGGCGCGGGCATCGTGTATGACTCGGTGCCCGAGCACGAATTCGACGAGACCGTCTCGAAGGCCAAGGCGGTACTGCGGGCCGTCGCGGTGGCGCAGCGCGCGGCAGGGGAAGGGTAGATGCTCCTCCTCATCGACAACTACGACTCGTTCACCTACAACCTGGCGCAATACCTGACCGAGCTCGGGGCCGAGGTGCGGGTGGTCCGCAACGACGCCCTGACCATCGACGAGATCATGGGCCTCCGACCCACGCACCTCGTCATCTCGCCCGGCCCCGGCACGCCCGACGAGGCCGGGATCTCGCTCGCCGCCATCCGGCAGCTCGCGGGGAAGCTCCCCATCCTCGGCGTGTGTCTCGGGCACCAGGCGATCGGGCAGGCGTTCGGCGGCCGCGTGGTGCGCGCCCCCCGGGTGATGCACGGCAAGACCTCGGAGGTGCTGCACGAGGGGCGCGGCGTGTTCCGCGACCTGCCGAGTCCGCTGGTGGCGACGCGCTATCACTCGCTGGTGGTGGAGCCGGAGACCCTGCCCGCGTGCCTCCTCGTGACGGCCCGCACGGACCGGGGCGAGATCATGGGACTCGAGCACCGCGAACTGCCGGTCTTCGGGGTGCAGTTCCACCCGGAGTCGATCATGACGCCCGACGGCAAGCGGCTGCTCGGGAACTTCCTCGCCTCGTAGTTGGGCGTAGGTGGGTGACGGTATTCAACAACCCAAGTTCTCTCGAGAGACTTGGGGTTGTTGAATACCGTCACCTATCTGGCAAGGCCATGCCTGGCAGCCGCTCGCGCACGAGCTCGCGATAGACCTCGTTGATCCGCCGGACCATCACCTCCACCGGGAAGTGGGCCGCGGCAAATGCGCGTCCCACCTCGCCCATGGACCGGCGGCGCGGCTCGTCGGCCAGGATCTCGAGCACCCGCTCGGCCACCTCGCCCGCCTCGTAGGGTTTGGTCAGAAAGCCCGAGCGACCATGCTGGATGGCCTCGGGCGCCCCGTCGAGCGCGAAGCCCACGACCGGCTTGCCCACCGCCGCCGCCTGCGGGATCACCCGCGCCAGCCCCTCGCGCACCGAGGTGTGGACGACCACGTCCATGGCCTGCATGAGCGCCGGCACTGCGTCCGGCGGCACGAGCCCAGCAAAGACGAAGCGATCCCGGATCCCCCACCCGGTCGCCTGCGCCTCCAGCTCCTGCCGCAGGATGCCGTCGCCCACGAGGAGGAAGCGCGCGCGCGGCTCACGGGCGGCGATGACGCGCGCCGCCTCGAAGAAGTAGTCGTGCCCCTTCTGCGGGAAGAGGCGCGCCACCTTGCCGACCACCAGATGTTCGGGCGAGAGCCCCACCCGCTGCTTGGCCGTGGCCACGTCCAGCGTCTCGCGCACGGCGAGGAACGGCTCGATGGGGAAGCCACTATAGATGGTGGTGTGCCGCTCCGGCCGGCCGGCGCCCACGGCGAGCGCCGCGTTCTTGGTGGCATCGCACACCGAGATGAAACGATGGGTGAGCGGCGCCACCAGGCGCTCGAGGTTCGTGTACAGCAGGTTCTGCGTGCGGCTCGCGTGGTCGCCGAACGCGAGCCCGTGCATCGAGTGCACCACGATCGGCACGCCCGCGGCGCGGGCCGCGATGCGCCCGAGGATGCCGGCCTTGGACGAGTGCGTGTGCACGAGGTGATAGCGCCCGCGGCGCATGAACGCGATGAGCTTGGCGAGCGCCACCGCGTCCTCCTTGGGGGCGACGGGGCGGATGAGCTCTTCCATGAGCCGCAGATCCACGCCGGCCGCGTGCGCCTGCCGGTGGAGGTTGCCCTCGGGCCCGTTGTCGATGCCGGCGAGGAGGGTCACCTCCATCCCGGGCGTGCGCTGCTGGCCGATGGCCGTGTAGAGCGTGTTCTCCTGCGCCCCGCCGACGATGAGGCGGGTGATGACGTGGAGTACGCGCAGCTCTTCGCCGCGCTGTTCCATAGATGCGCTCATGCCAGCGCCTTTTCCGGCCGCGACCGATGCGGCTCTCCGTTCGCCTCCATCGCCGCCTCCACCGCCGATGGCAGGGGCAGGCGCGCCTCGGCGCGCAGCGTGCGCAGCCAGATCTCGAGCGTGAGGAGCGCCCACAGCCGCTGCCCGTGATCCGCCAGGCTGCGGCCGTGCTCGTCGAGGAGCCGGGCCACGGCCCGCGCATCGAGATATTCGTACAGGCGCGCCCCGGGGCCCAGGTGATCCTGGAGGAGCGCCTGCAGATCGCCCCGGAACCAGGTCCCGAGGGGCACGCCGAAGCCCATCTTGCCGCGCTTCAGGATCGGCTCCGGCAAGAGATCGCGGAACGCGTACTTGAGCACGCGCTTGGTCTCGGGCCCGCGCCGCACATAGGCCGGCGGCAAGGCAAAGGCATATTCCATGAGCGCCAGATCGAGGAACGGCGAGCGCAGCTCGAGCCCGTGGGCCATCGAGGTGCGGTCGGCCTTCACCAGGAGATCGAAGGGCAGGTACGTGCGGAAGTTGTGCTCCAGCACCCGGCTGAGCACGCTGTCGCCCTGGCATTCGGCAAAGACCGCCCGCTGCCACGCGAGCGGCGCTTCGAGCGCCGACCCCTTGCGCATGCGGGAAGCAGGGCTCTTGGCGAGCGCCTCGGCCACCTCGGGTCGCAAGAGCGCGCGCAGATCCGGAAAGAACGTGTTCCAGCGCGCCATGCGCTCATCGAGCGGGAGCGCGCTCGCGCCCATGAAACGCCGGGCCCGGCCCAGCAGCGAACGCTCCGATCCCGCCCCCGTGCCCGAGAGGCGAGCCGCGAGATCCGCCCCGAGCCGGCGCAGACGGAGCGGCAGGCGCTCGGCCGCCTCGGCCGCCAGGAAACGGACGTAGCCACAGAACAGCTCGTCTCCACCGTCGCCGCTCAGGGCTACGGTCACGTGCTGCCGCGTGAGGCCCGCCACCACATAGGTCGGGATGGCCGAGGAGTCGCCAAAGGGGCCGTCGTGGTGCCAGACGAGCTTCTCCACCAGTTCGAAGGACGAAGGCTCGAGCGTGAACTCGGTGTGCGTGGTGCCGAAGGCGCGGGCCGCCAGGCGCGCATAGTGCGTCTCGTCGTAGCGGGCGTCGCCGGCAAAGCCGATGGAGAAGGTCCGCACGCCCGGACCGAGCGCGCGGGACATGAGGCCTACGATGATGCTGGAGTCGATGCCGCCCGACAAGAAGGCGCCGAGCGGCACATCGGCCTCGAGGCGCCGCTCCACGGCGCGCACCACGAGCCGGCGCACCTCCCGCGCCGCATCGTTGAAGCCCGGGGCCGGCCCGCGCGTGCCGAAGTGCGGCCGCCAGTAGGGCGCCGAGTCCTCGCTCCCGAGCCGTCCCGGCTCGATGACCATCTTGCAGGCCGGCGGCAGCTGCTCCACCCCGACGTGCAGGGTGGCGGGCGGCGGGACAAAGCCGTGCGTGAGGTAATGCGGCAGGGCTTCGGGCGCGAGCCCGGTGGGGACGCCGCTCGCGTGTAGGGCTTTCACCTCGGAGGCGAACCGGAACAGCCCGCCGGCCCTACTATAGTAGAGGGGTTTCTTGCCGGCGCGGTCGCGGCCAAGAAGCAGACGCCGACGCCGGGCGTCCCACAGCCCGAAGGCGAACATCCCATCGAGCCGCTCCACCACTGCGTCCCCCCACAGCTCGTAGCCGTGGACGATGACTTCGGTGTCCGAGCGCGAGCGGAAGACGTGGCCGGCGGCCAGGAGCTCCTCGCGCAGCTGCTGGTGGCCGTAGATCTCGCCGTTGAAGACCACCCAGATCGTGCCGTCTTCGTTCGACATCGGCTGCGCCGCCTGCTCCGACAGATCGATGATCCGCAGGCGCCGGTGCAGCAGCACGCATTCCGGTTCGAAGTGACGCCCCTCGCTGTCCGGCCCGCGGTGGGCGAGGGACGCCGAGACGCGGTCCATCACGCCCTGACCGAGTCGCTCAGCCGTGGGCCCCACGGCTCCAAAGATTCCGCACATGCTGGTTTCACCTTCCGGGGGCGCGAGTCATGGACCGGCCACCGGGTTCCTCGAGCATGGATGATAGAACATCGGGAAGAGGGGGGCGGGCACCCAGGCCAGAATATTTTGGACCGAGGTCCCGTCTATGGGTGCAGGGAAGGCGAAAGTGAGAGATCCCCGGGCGTGAGAACGGGGCAGGATACAAGACCCGTCCCGACGTTTTCAAGACTTGCGATCAGAAACAAGGGACGTCACGATGCGCCGTCCCTGCAAGGCAGGGTAGCTAGTTCACCAGGAAAATAACAAGGAGAGCGAACATGTCGAAGAAGGGTGCTTTCATCGCCGCTGCTGTTGCTGGTCTTTTCGTCTCGGCCCCGATCGTTGCCAAGGCCGCTGGCAAGGTTCACTGCGTTGGCGTGAACGAGTGCAAGGGCAAGGGCGCCTGCAAGAGCGCCGGCAACGAGTGCAAGGGCAAGAACGAGTGCAAGGGCAAGGGCTGGGTCGAGATGGCCGAGAAGAAGTGCACCAAGAAGGGTGGCACCGTGGCTCCGGCCGAGACCGCCCCTCCGGCCGCTCAGTAAGCCAAACCTGGGCCCCGTCGGGTGCACGCCCGACGGGGCTTTTTTTTTGTGTATAGTCACTGCCGATGAAAAATTCGAATCCTCCTCGAACGCAGGCGCTGTCCGACTTCCCCTACCTGGGGCATGGCATCGGTCTGCGCACGGTTCATTATCCGACGATCGTCAACGAGCATCCGCGCGTCGACTGGTTCGAGATCATCTCGGAGAACTTCATGGTGCCGGGCGGCAACCCGCGCCACGTGCTCCGGGACGTGCGGGAACACTACCCGGTGGTCATGCACGGGGTCTCGCTGTCGGTGGGCTCGGTCGATCCTCTGAACGAGACCTATCTCGACAACCTGGCGCAGCTGGCCAAGGAGATCGAGCCGGCCTGGGTCTCGGACCATCTTTGCTGGTCGAGCTTCGGCGGACACACGGGCCATGATCTCTGGCCCATGCCGTTCACCGAGGAATCGCTCGAGCACGTGGCGTCGCGCGTCCTGCGGGTGCAGGAGCGCCTGGGGCGCCGCATCCTCATCGAGAATGTGTCGAGCTACCTCGAGTATGCGCACTCGACGCTCACGGAGTGGGAGTTCCTCGCCGCGCTCGCCGAACGCGCCGACTGCGGGCTCTTGCTCGACGTCAACAACGTGTTCGTGAGCGCCTGCAACCACGGCTTTGACCCCTACGAGTTCATCGAGGCGATCCCGGTGGGGCGCGTGGGGCAGATCCACCTCGCCGGCCATTCTATCGAAGAGAAGATCCGCATCGACACCCACGATCATCCGGTGTGCGTCGAGGTCTGGGGCCTGTATCGCCGCGTGGTCGAGCGCTTTGGCAGGGTGTCGACGCTGGTCGAGTGGGACGATCACATCCCCCCGATCGAAGAGGTGCTGGCCGAATCGCAACGCGCCGCGGCCATCGAGGCCGAGGTGCTGGGAGCCGCTGCAGATCTCCATGCCCAACTCCGACATGCCGGTTGACCCCCGCAATCTCTCGCTCCGCGAGGTCCAGAAGTCGTTCTACACGCTGGTGACGGCGCCTGAAGGCGTGGCCCAGGGGCTAAGCGATCAGGGGCAGGCCCTCGAGGACCTCGAGGCCTGGATCCGCAAGCACGGGCCGCTATCGTCGCTGGAGCGGCTCGACATCTACGCCAACATGTACTTCTTCCGCATCCGCGACATCTTGAGGGAGGAGTATTCGAAGGTGGTGGCGTGCGTGGGCGATGGGAATTTCCACAACCTCGTCGTCGACTATCTGGTCGCTCGTCCGCCCATGCATCCGTCGGTCCGCAACGCGGGAGAGCGGCTGCCGGGATACATCGCAGAGCATGAGCTCGGCGTGGAGCGTCCCTGGCTGGCCGAGCTGGCCGCGCTCGAGCGGGCCCGCATCGAGATGGTGGACGCCGCGGACAGCGCCCCCCTCACGGTCGATCACCTGCGGACCCTCACGCCCGAGGACTTCGCCGGCCTGATGGTGCGCCTCATCCCCGCCCACATCGTCGTCGATGCCCAGTATGCCGTCGATGAGCTGTGGGAGAGGCTCGAACAGGTCGGCGAAGAGGACCCACAGGAACAGGAGCCGGAGCCCGCTCCGCGGCAGATCCTGGTCTGGCGTGAGGATGTGCTCATCTATCATCGAGCCCTCGATGAGGACGAGGCCGCGCTATGGCCGCTCTTGCGCGAAGGCGTCCCCTTCGGCGTCATCTGCGAGCGGCTCGCCGGGCAGCAGGAGGACACGGAGGCCGCTGCGCGGCGTGCCTTCGAGCTCCTCGGCCGCTGGGCCACCCACGGCGTGCTCGTGGGCTAGCTCGCCAGCTTCAACTCTCCCCCACCCACCGAATCGCTATCTACTTTAGAAGAGCTGCATTCACGCGGCGCGTGGGCTCGCGGCCTCTTGCTCTCCCGCAGGCGGACTCCAGCGGATGTCTCGCAGGAGCAGCCCCTCGTCGAGGCCACGGCGGCGGCACAGCGTCCGGTATTGCCCGAGCGACGCGAAGATGAACAGGAACACGAAGATCTGCGCGCGCTGGCGGAAGCCGGAGCCGACGTTGCCGTGCACGAGCGAGTAGGCGAGCGTGAGGATGAGAGCGAACACGAGCAGCGGTGAGCACTCCGAGAAGCGCGTCTTGATCGTGTAGAAGATGCCCCGGATGAGCGACGGGATGAGCAGCCACCAGAGCAGCATCTCGGGGCCGGCCAGGGCCGCCCGCAGCGAGCCGAACTGCCACGGAAACGGCGACAGGAGCAGGTAGGACATCCCGATCGGCAAGAAGGCGAGCGCCCGTCCCGGCGTGGAGATGTCGACGTCCTGGGCGAAGCCCGAATCGGCCGTGGTCGATAAACCCTGCCGGAAGCTCGAGACGCGCTCGAGCGAGAAGACCTCGGTGCCCTCCTGCACGCGGCCCGAGGCCCCCACCACCGCGAGGAGCAGCACGGCCAGCACCACGAAGGCGAGCTGCTTGGAGATGCCCGCCACCGCCTGGAACCCGCGCTCGAGGAAGAGCGAGAGGAGGATGGCAAAGCCGAGGATGTAGACGATGTAGAAGCGCAGCGGTTGGATGGCCAGCACCGGCAGCACCGTGCCGAGGAGCGCCCCGAGGGTGAACCGCTGCTTGAGCCGCACGCACGACGACAGCGACAGCACGATGAGGCAGGTCATCGGCGTGTCCTTGAGCGCCACCGAGCTCCACAGGATCATCGAGGGGATGAACGCCGTGAGGAGCGCGGCGCGGCGCGCCACGACGACGTGGAAGAACTCACGCGCCAGGCGATAGACGAGGAACACGTTGATCGTGCCGAGGAGCGCGTTGACGTACGACGGCACCACGCGGCACAGGAACGAGACGTAGTAGAGCACGGCGCAGAAGTAGAAGTAGCCGGTGTTCTGTCCCCAGCCGCGGAAGTCCGCCGGCGGGCCCTCGCCGAGCCAGCCCGCCGCGAGGTTGAGCCCCACCCGCTCGTACCCGGTCGCGTCCTCGTGAAAGAGGCGGAGCGAGGGGGCGAGGGCGAACAGGGTGGCGAACGCGAGGCGGATGAGGAAGGCCGGGATCAGCACCCGCACCAGCCACTCCGATTCGGCGCTGGCCAAGCGACGCGCGAGCGCCATCAGCAACACCGAGCCGGCCACGGCCATGATCACGAGCGGTACGAGGACGTCCATCAGATCGAGAGCTGCTCGCCCAGGAGCTGCCGATAGATACGACGGTAGCGCGGCACCCCCACCTCGGCCAGCGAGAATCGCGCCGCCGCCGCCCGCCGGGCGCTCTCCTGCAGGGCGTCGCGCTCCCCCGCGGCGAGGGTCAAGAGGCGCTCCGCGGCCGCCTCGATCTCCGCCGGCCCGAGCGCGCCCGCGCCGATCACCGCCGGCACCTCGCGGATGAGCTCGTCCCCGTCGCCCACGCCCTCATTCATCACCACCGGCAGCCCCACCGCCAGGTACTCGGCGATCTTGGTCGGCGACGAGGCGATCTTGGAGAAGCAGGGGGCGATGAACGACACCGCGCCGTCGCCCGCCGCGAGGAGCTGCGGCATGTCGCGGGGCGCCGCCGGCCGCACCACCACGTCCGCCTCG
The DNA here is from genome assembly GCA_036263495.1 of Polyangia bacterium. Taxonomy (GTDB): domain Bacteria; phylum Myxococcota_A; class Polyangia; order Palsa-1104; family SHYY01; genus DATAGU01. Next base: position 56,212 of record DATAGU010000251.1, read on the forward strand.
GGCACGCCGAGGGAGGCGAGCGCCGCCCGCAGCCGCTCGGAAGGGCTGCGCGTCAGCACCAGGAACAGCGCCCGCCGGCGCCGCCGCAGCGCGGCGAAGAGCCGCGCCATCTCCTCCTCGTAGTACCAGGACCCGAGCGATCCGGAGTAGACGAGCACGAACCGGTCCCCAGCGCCGAGGCTCTCGCGGGCCGCCGCGCGCGCCGCCGCGTCGATGCGAAAGCGGCCGAGATCGACGCAGCAGGGGATCACCTCCACCGGCGTGGCCGGGCGCACGAGGCCCGCCTCCTCGCGCAGCCAGCGCCGCAGCCGCTCGGTGAGCACCACGACCCCATCGGCGCCCCGGAAGAGCCGCCGCTCGGCCTGCTTGATCAGGCGGTAGCGGAAGGACTCGCGCGTGATGATGCCCGCGTCGAGGTACTCATCGCCGAGGAGGCCGCGACAATCGAACAGGAAGCGAGCGCCTGGCAGCGCCGCGGCCAACGTCTGCGCCACCGCGCCCGGCAGATAGCTGCGCGCGTGGATGATGCTCGGCCGCCGCCCTGGGAGAATCGCCCGCCGCGCGAGGCGCAGGAGCGCCCCGGCCGACTCCCGTACCTTCACGGCCAGCGCGTGCGACGGGCTCCTGCGCGTCCAGAAGTAGCCCACCCCGAGCGCTCGCAGCTCCGCCTCGGTGCGCGCGATCTCCTCGGGGGGCGCGTCCGCAGGTTCGAAGCCCACGATGTCGATGTCCCAGCCCGCCTGCACGAGGCCGCGCACGTACGGCAGCACCTGCGACTGCCCGAGCGGCTCGGTCATGCCGGTGTGCGACAGATAGAGCGCGCGCATGGAGCTAGCCTGCGGCCGCGGCGGCCTCGAGCGTCTGGCCAAAGCGCTCGGCCAGGCGCTCGGGGGAGAACCGCAGCTGCACCGCTCCCCGCGCCGCCAACGCCGCCTCGCGAACGGCCACCCCGCCCCGCAGCAGCTCCCCGATCGCGTCCCCGAGCGCGGCCGCGTCCTCTCGCGGCACCATGCGCACGGAGGTCATCCTTTGGCCTTGGCTTTGGCCTTGGCCCTGGCCCATCCCTTCAATCACCTCACGGTTCTGCGGGATGTCCGAGACCACCGCCGGGAGCGCATTGGCCAGCGCCTCCACCAGCGCCACCGAGAGCCCCTCGTAGAGCGAAGGGAAGGCGAACAGATCCGCCATCTGATAGAGCGCCGGCACGTCGCCGCGCGGGCCGAGCAGCCGCACCCGGTCGCCCAGGGCCAGCGCCGACACCTGGGCCTGCAGCTCCGCGCGCAGCGGCCCGCCTCCGGCGATGAGCAGCACCGCGTGCGGCACCTGGCGCAACACCGACGGCATGGCCGCGATGAGATGGCGCTGCCCCTTCTGCACCACCAGGCGCCCCACCGACAGGAGGATCCGTGCCTCCAGCGCGAGCCCGAGCTCGGCCCGCGTGCGCGCCAGCACCTCCGGCGACACCGGCGCATAGCGCGCCGGCTCCACGCAGTTGTAGATGACGCTCACCTTGTCGCGCGGGACCCCGAGCGCCGCGCAGCAGTGCGTCGCCACGTGCTCGGACACGGCAACGAAGCGCCGGTCGTAGCGCCCCGTCACCGCGTCGAGCCGCCGCACGAGCGCACGGCGCGCCGGCGACCCGAAGTCCGCCACTGTGTAGTCATCGTAGAACGCGTTCTGCCAGGTGGTCACCACCGGCACGCGCCCCTTCCCGAGCGTCGCCGCCAGCGCCGCCGCCCGGGCCACGAGCTGCGCGCGCACGAGCTGCGCATGCACCACATCGACCCGGTGGCGCCGCATCCAGCCCTGCAGCGCCGCCGCCGCCGAGAGCAGCCCTGGCCCGCGCCCCGCGCCAAGCGGGATCAGCGAGGCTACGAGCGGCCGGAACTTCTCGATCAGGCCCTCGTCCGGGTACAGGTACGCGAGGTGATGCTGGAAGCGTTCAGGAGGCAGGCGGCGCAGGAACGACAGGAGATTCTGCTCTGCCCCCCCGTGGGCGAGCGATTCGGTCACATGCAGCACACGGAGCGGGCCTGTCACGTACGCCCGTCGGCGCGCTCCACCCGGGCGCGGAAGTCGGCGATCGTGCGCCGCAGCCCTTCGTCGAGCGGCACCGTGGGGCGCCAACCGAGCCGCTCGATCGCCCGCGTGATGTCCGGGCGCCGCCGCACCGGATCGTCCTGCGGCAGCGGCTCGTGCACGAGGGCGGACTGCGACCCCGTCAGCGCGCGGATCTTCTCCGCCAGCTCGATCATGGTGAACTCGCCGGGGTTGCCCAGGTTGACGGGCTCCGTCTCCGCCGAGGCCATGAGGCGCAGGAACCCCTCGATGAGGTCGTCGACGTAGCAGAAGGACCGAGTCTGCTGCCCGCTGCCGAAGATCGTGATCGGCCGATCGCGCAGGCACTGGACCACGAAGTTCGACACCACGCGCCCATCATTCTCGAGCATGCGCGGCCCATACGTATTGAAGATGCGGGCGATGCGCACCGCCACGTCGTACTGGCGCGCATACGAGACCGCCAGCGCCTCGGCGCATCGCTTCCCCTCGTCGTAGCAGGCGCGCGGGCCGATGGGATTGACGTGCCCCCAGTAATGCTCGCGCTGCGGGTGCTCGGTCGGGTCGCCATAGACCTCGCTGGTCGAGGCGATGAGGATGCGCGCCCGCACCTCGCGCGCGAGGTCGAGCATGTTGAGCGTCCCCTGCACGCAGGTGCGGATCGTCCTCACCGGGTTGCGCTGATAGTGGATGGGCGACGCCGGACACGCCAGGTGGAACACCTCATCCACCTCGAGGATGATGCGGTCACAGACGTCGTGTCGCACCAGCTCAAACGCGTGATGGTCGAGCAGGCGGTCCACGTTCTCACGCCGCCCGGTGAAGAAGTTATCCAGACAGATGACCTCATTCCCGCCGGCGAGCAGACGCTCACACAGATGCGAGCCAAGAAACCCGGCGCCCCCCGTGACCAAGATCCGCTTGCTCATGACCGACCTTTCGCGTGCCGATAGTGCAATGTCAAGGGATTCATCCCTTTCATCCCTGCGTACGATCGGGGGCGGGGCCCCCAGCACTCCCGGCGAGAGGGAACCTACGGTTGTGGTCTACCTGGGGGGGAGGGCTTGATTACTGCGCGTTGCCCGCGGCGATCTTGGAGCCTTCCTTGTAGAGGTCCTCGATGCCCGCGGTGATCCGCACCCAGCCTGCGGTGTGCTCGGTGCGTGCGTAGAGCTCGACCGTGGCCGGCGCCGCGGTGGACGTGTCAGTCGGCGTGTGCGTGATCTTCGCGAGCTCGATCCAGCCCACGGGGCGCCCGCGGAACGTGTAGTCGAGCCGCACCTCCACCTTCGGGGCACCGGCCTTCGGCTTCTCGTCCGCGCCCATCACGTCGAGCGGCACGATGTTCCACAGCCGGTCATGCCAGTTCTTCACCAAATCATCCGTCTGATCGGGCTTGTCCTTCGGCGCGAACTTGGACGTCAGCTTGGTCTCGCCCGCCTTGCGCACGAACTCGCGCTTCTTGCCCTCGGCGCTCACGGTGAAGCCATCGAGCTCGTCGATCATGAACGTGTGCATCCGGCGATCGACCAGACGCACGGACGCGGCATCGAGATCGTTGAGCGTCGTGTTGCTGAACACGTACACCTTGCCGTCCCGCTCGTCTTGTATGTAGGGATCGCCCGCGCCGAGCGGCGAGAGCGCCACCTTGAAGGTGCGCTTGTCGCCCCGCAGCATGAGCTCGAGGTGCCGCTTGGTCGTGTCGAGGCCGATCTCCTTGAGCTTGTCCGCCGGGAGCACCCCGAGCGAGCGCGCGGCTTCGAGCGGCGCGAAGCGCTTGAACAGCTTCTCCGCCTCGCCACTGCCCCGCACCAGGCGCTCGGGCGTCTGCGTCGGACCCACCTGCTTCGCGCTCAGCCGCAGCCATACCCCGTCATCGCCCGTGTGACGCTCGAGCTCCATCCAGCCCTTGCCATCGTCGTAATGCACCTTCTGCAGGTCCGACGACGAGGCGCTCACCACCACCGCCTCGCCCGGCGTGTCGACCGTGGCCTCGCGCTGCCAGGTGCTGTAGGCGGTCAGAAGACCGATCGCCGCCAGGGTCCCTTGAATCGCTGTACCGCGCGCCCTCATGCTGCTGCTCCCGTTCCGGCCTTGCGCCACGACCGACGCCGGCGCGTGGCCATGTAGCCCAGCCCCAGCACGAAGGCCGGAGCCAGCAGGATCGACCCGTAGAACCACATCACATCGTCCTTGCGGGTGTGGGCTACGGGGACGTCCACTTCGCTGTTGATCTCCCCACTGATCGCCTCGTCGCCGAGCAGCCACTTCACGACGTCGTTGACGAGGTAGACGTTGCCCGGGTTCCCCACCACGCCGTCCACGAAGATGTCCGAGTCGGCAAGGATGACGATGCGCTCCTCTTCTTGCTTGCCCTCGTCGGCCTTGCCCTTGCCCTCACCGGCCTTGTCCGGCGCCACGCCGTGCGACCGATCGGACGGCCGCGACAGCGTGGTGCCGAGCGTCCAGGCGCGGCGCTGCTCGCCCGGCGCGTCGAAGTTGAAGTTGTTGTTGGCGTCCTCGAAGGTCGCCGGGTGGGAGTACACGATGGGGTTCTGGAACATCCCCTCGGGCCTCTTGCCCACGTCCTCGAGGTGACCGGCGCCCACCAGGATGAGCGGCGCGCGGAAGCCGAGCTGGCTGAGCGCCGTCACCGAGGGGTGCGACGAGAACGAGCCGGTCACGAGGTTCGCCCGATCGCTCGTCTGGAAGCTCTTGCGGGCGAAGACCTGATCGTTGGCCAGCGGCGTGGACACGAACTTGAGCCCGAGCGGACCGAGCATCTCGTGCAGGTCCTGCCCGTCCGGATCCAGGGCCACGAGCAGCCGCCCGCCGCGCTTGCGATAGCGCTCGAGCGACGCCAGCTCCTCGGGCAAGAAGGGCTTCTGCGGCCCGAGGATGAACACCGCGTTGGCATCGCTCGGCACCTCGGCCGCCAGCCCCTCCGCGGCCCCGAGATCGCGCACCGAGTTGCCCTGCTGCGTGAGCAGCTCGCGCAGGTTGCGGATGGTCGACCGCTTGTCGGTGTCGCTCGCCGGATCCGGCGAACGCTCCCCGTGACCGGCGGTGAAGTAGATGGTGCGCGAAGGCCGCGCCACCTTGAGGATCGCGCGTTGCGCGTCGCGATCCAGGGTCGCCAGCTGCCCCCGCGCCGACTCGATTTCGATCCCGAGCGGCATCTGCTCGCGCTGCTTGTCGCGGTAGATCACCACCGCGCCGTTGCCGCTCACGCCAAGCTCCTTGGCCTTGCCCACGTCGACCGCGTAGTCGTAGGTCTTGACCTGGACGAACTTGGACTGCGCCTGGAGGTCGCTGAAGTAGCTCGCCACCTGCTCCTGCACCTCGTTGGCGGGCGGGAAGAAGAGCGCCACGTCGACCGGCTTGTCGAGGAGGCGCGCGACCTTGCGCGTCGACTCCCCGGCCCGCGCGGTGCGGAAGTAGGAGAGATCCACCTTGTGGTCCCGCTGCGTGGCCACGTAGGTCATGCTGAAGGCGAACACCAGCGCCCCCGCCAGGGCGAGCCCGGTGAGGATCGCATCGTCGAGCCGCCCGTTCTCGAGCCGCGGCGCCCGCGCCATGGCCGCGTAGGCCATCTCCACGAGCAGGATGGGCAGGGCCGCGGCGAGGAGGAGCGCCGGCCACAGCGCAGCCAGCGCCCCGGCCAGCTTGGGCGAGCCGCGCTCGAGGAGCCGCCCCGTCACCACCGCCAGGAGGTCCGACTGCGCGAAGTAGAGGAGCAGCGCCAGCGCCGCCAGTCCATAAAGGATGAGCAGCCGCTGCTCCACGTGGCGGTGCTCGCCCGGCCGGGTCGCGCGTACGGCGCGGGCCACGAGCGCGAAGGTGACGAGCGCCACCCCGAGCCCGGTGAGCCCGCGCCAGGGGCCCGCGCCGATCAGGCGCTCGCCCACGAACACCGCGAACAGCCCCGCGCCGAGGAGGATCGATAGGACGAGGTTGTTGGCCTGGCCGGCGGTCCTCTTATCCGTCATGCCGGTCTTCGCCTGGGTCTTGGTCGTTGCCTTGGTCGTTTCCATGAGGGACTACCTCCACCGCCTCGCCTCGAGGACCCGGGTGGCGGCGAACAGCGCCATGTAGGTCACCGAGAGGTAGTAGGCCACGTCCCGCAGGTGCACGATGCCTGCTTGGAAGGGCTGGAAGTGGACGCCGTGGAGCGCGAGCGCGGTGAAGATGTCCGAGAGCGGACGCTCGGTCACGCGCCCGAGGAACCAGGAGATGAGCAGGCCCACGGTCATGCAGCCCGACACGATCGCGGCCAGCACCTGGGTGCGCGACAGCGCCGAGCCGAGCGTGCCCACCGCGAGGGTCGCGCTGCCGAGCAGGAGCAGGCCGAGGTAGCCGCCCGCCACGTGCCCGAGCGAGACCTTGCCGTGCACGAAGATGAGCGCCGGCATGAACGACGTGGCGAGCGTCAGGATGGCGAGGAACGTGAACGCCGACAGGAACTTGCCGAGCACGATCTCGCCGTCGCGCACGGGCGAGGAGTAGAGCAGGTTGATCGTGCCCGTCTGCCGCTCCTCGGCGAGGAGGCGCATCGAGATGAGCACGCTCGCGATCATGGTCGTGCCGCTCGAGAAGTAGAAGAACAGGCTCAAGACCTCGGCCGACCGCTTGTCCGGCCCGCCGAGGGCGTAGGCGTTGAAGAGGAGGCCATCGATGAGCAGGACCAGGGCGATGATGATGTAGCCCGACCAGGAGCGCAGGTAGGCCGCAAGCTCGCGCCGGGTGATGAGGAGCGTCGCTCTCATGCCGCACCTTCCTTAGAAGAGGCATTGGAAGAAGAGGCCTTGCCAGAGGCGTCGGCGGAGGCCGCGGCGCCGGTCTTGGTGAGCTGGAGGAAGGTCGACTCCAGCAGGAGGCCGCGGTCGATCCGCAGGAGGTCGATGTCGGCCGCCACCAGCGCCCGCACGATCTGGGGCCGGAGTTCGAGGGGGGCCTCGAGCCGCAGCGCGCTCACGCCCGACTCCTCGCGCACCACCCGCACCGCGCGAACGCCCTGGACCGCCTGCAGCACGGCCTGCGCCTTGGCCGCCGGCGTCTGGACCTCGACCTCGATGAGACCGCCCGAGCCCTGGCGGTCGGCCAGCTCGGACTCGGTCCCCTGGAACACGATCTCCCCCTGCTCGATCACCAGGATGCGGTCGCAGGTCTGGCTGATCTCGGTGAGGATGTGGCTCGACAGGAGGACCGTGTGGGTGCCGCGGAGGTTGCGGATGAAGCGGCGCATCTCCACGATCTGCACGGGATCGAGGCCATTGGTCGGTTCATCGAGCACGAGCAGCGAAGGCTGGTGCACGAGCGCCTGGGCCAGGCCCACGCGCTGGCGATACCCGTGCGACAGGCTCCCGAGCGGGTCCTCGTGCCGGTCGCGCAGCTCCACCTGCCCTTCGACCTCGGCCACGCGGGCCTTGACCTTGGAGCCCGGCACCCCGCGCAGCTCGGCCACGAAGGCGAGGTAGTCCCCCACCGTCATCTCGTCGTAGAGCGGCGGTGTGTCCGGTAAAAAGCCCGTGCGTTTGCGGATCTCGTGGGGGTCGCGCTGGACGTCGACCCCATCGATCAGCACCCGGCCCGCGGTGGGCAGGAGCACGCAGCCGAGCACCCGCAAAGTGGTGGTCTTTCCTGCGCCGTTGCGCCCGAGAAAGCCCACCACCTCGCCGCGCTCGATGGTGAAGTTGAGATCACGGATGGCGGCGTGGTCGCCGTAGTACTTGGTTAAGCCTTCGACCTGGATCATGTGCAATGCTCACTGGTTGCGGCCCGTCATGGTTGACACGAGAAGGCGCCTCGTCAAGTGGCAAGTGTCCCTGTGGATGACAAACATCGCGTCAACTCACCTCCGGCCCCCATTTATTCCCGGCCCGTGGGATGGGGCCGGCTGGGAACCCTGATGCCACGGAGCGCGGCCCCTCGGTCGATCTGGGGGCCACTGGCCCAAGAGCGCCCAAGAGCACTGCCGATGAGGGCCCTCACCGCCGTGCGTACCTCGTGATCGCGCACGCTAGACGACGCTACATGAAGGAGAAATCAGGGGGATGGAACCGGCTCATCGAGGGACCGCGCGGCGCCGCTGGCTCGCGCGGCCCTCGATGAGATGGCGCCAGACGTTCAGCGAAGGTCGAAGCGATCGAGGTTCATCACCTTGGTCCACGCCGCCACGAAGTCCTCGACGAACTTCGCCTGCCCGTCCGAGCACCCGTAGACCTCCGCCAGCGCGCGAAGCTGGGAGTGCGAGCCGAAGACGAGATCGACGCGCGTTCCCGTCCACTTCACGGCGCCCGTCTTCCGATCGTGTCCTTCGAACACGTCCTTGTCGTTCGAGGCCGCCTTCCACACGACGCCCCCGTCGAGCAGGTTGACGAAGAAGTCGTTCGTCAGCATGCCCGGGCGCGCCGTGAAGACGCCGTGCTTGTTCTGGCCGACGTTGGCCCCGAGCACCCGCAGCCCGCCCACGAGCGCCGTCATCTCGGGCGCCGTCAGCGTCAGGAGCTGCGCCTTGTCCACCAGCAGCGCCTCCGCCGGGACCGCGTACCGCGCCTTCTGGTAATTGCGGAAGCCATCCGCGAGCGGCTCGAGCACGGCGAAGGACTCGACGTCGGTCTGCGCCTGGGAGGCGTCCGCGCGTCCCGGCGTGAAGGGCACCGTCACCGTGTGACCCGCCTCCTTGGCCGCGAGCTCGATGGCAGCGCAGCCGCCGAGCACGATCAGGTCGGCGAGCGACACCTTCTTGCCGCCGGTCTGCGCCGCGTTGAAGGTGCGCTGGATGCCCTCCAGCGTGGACAGCACCTTGCTGAGCTGCTCGGGCTGGTTCGCCGCCCAGTCCTTCTGGGGCGCGAGCCGGATGCGGGCGCCGTTCGCCCCGCCCCGCATGTCCGAGCCGCGGAAGGTGGAGGCCGAGGCCCACGCCGTGGAGACCAGCTCGGCGATCGACAGCCCCGAGGCCCGCAGCTGGCCCTTGAGGCTCGCGACGTCCTGCGCGTCGATGAGCGGGTGTTCGACCGCGGGGATCGGATCCTGCCAGACGAGCACCTCGGCCGGGACCTCGGGGCCGAGGTAGCGCGCGCGGGGGCCCATGTCGCGGTGGGTGAGCTTGAACCACGCCCGCGCGAACGCGGCGGCGAACTGCTCCGGATGCTCGAGGAAGCGCCGCGAGATCTTCTCGTAGGCCGGATCGAAGCGCAGCGCGAGGTCGGTGGTCAGCATGGAGGGCGCGATGCGCTTGGACGGATCGTGCGCGTGCGGGACCGTGCCCGCACCGGCGCCGCCCTTTGGCCGCCACTGCTGCGCTCCGGCCGGGCTCTTCGTCAGCTCCCACTCGTAGCCGAAGAGGTGCTTGAAGAAGTCGTTGTTCCACTGGGTCGGCGTCGTGGTCCAGGTGACCTCGAGGCCGCTCGTGATCGCGTCCCCGCCATGTCCCTTGCCGAAGGAGTTCGCCCAGCCGAAGCCCTGCGCCTCGAGCTCGCCCGCCTCCGGATCGGCCCCCACGTGCGTCGCCGGGGCCGCGCCGTGCGTCTTGCCGAAGGTGTGGCCGCCGGCGATGAGCGCGACCGTCTCCTCGTCGTCCATCGCCATCCGGCCGAAGGTCTCGCGGATGTCCTTGGCGGCGGCGAGCGGATCCGGGTTGCCGTTCGGGCCCTCGGGGTTCACGTAGATGAGGCCCATCTGCACCGCGGCGAGTGGGTTCTCGAGGTCGCGCACGCCGGAGTAGCGCTTGTCGCCCGCGAGCCAGGTCTTCTCGGTGCCCCAGTTGACGTCCTGGTCGGGCTCCCACACGTCTTCGCGGCCGCCGCCGAAGCCGAAGGTCTTGAAGCCCATCGTCTCGAGCGCGACGTTGCCGGCGAGGATCATGAGGTCGGCCCAGGAGATCTTGCGGCCGTACTTCTGCTTGATCGGCCAGAGCAGGCGACGCGCCTTGTCGAGGTTGACGTTATCCGGCCACGCGTTGAGCGGGGCGAAGCGCTGCTGGCCCCGGCCACCGCCGCCACGCCCGTCACCGATGCGGTAGGTGCCGGCGCTGTGCCAGGCCATGCGGATGAAGAGCGGCCCGTAGTGACCGAAGTCCGCCGGCCACCAGTCCTGCGAGTCGGTCATCACCGCCGCGAGGTCCTTCTTCAGCGCTTGATAGTCGAGGCTCTTGAACTCCTTCGCGTAGTCGAAGCCCTGGCCCATCGGGTTGGACTTGGACGAGTGCTGGTGGAGCAAGTCCAGCCGAAGCTGGTTCGGCCACCAGTCACGGTTCGAAGTACCACCGCCGGGGGCATGATTGAAGGGACACTTTGGTTCGTTGGCCATGTGGAGCTCCATCACGTTGGGGTCGTTCGGCAGATTTCTGCGCGGGCCGTCCACGCCCACTCGAAGGCGCGAACTATACCAAAGCCAAGGCCCGAGGGTGCCCGAAAAGCCTCCCGGAGGCGGGAGAGGACCTCACGTGGATGATCTCTATCTAAAGGAGGCGACCGGGGCCCCCCAGGAGGGTGGGGGGAGGCGCGGGAGGTGCTACCAGCGCCGTTCGTAGCCGATGGTGACCATGGGGCCGGGCGTGAGGAGCACGCCGCTCACGCCGCCGCCCACGGTGAGGATGTGGGTACCGGGGCCGCCCTTACCGCGGAAGAGGATCTGGACCCCGGCGTTCGAGTAGAGGCCCTGGATGATGAAGTCACCGCCGACCTCGAGCGCGAGGCGCAGGCGCGGGAGCAGCTTGATGTTGACCTCGAGGGCGCCGTTGGTGGGGAAGCGGAAGGGGAGGAAGACGGAGAAGGCGATGCGGAGGCGGGCGTAGGTGCCTTCGAAGCTGCCGACGCGGACGATGGGACCGAGGTTGAAGTAGGACCCGACCCCGCTGCCGAGGCCGACGGCGAGACCCCAGTACTTGCTGGAATAGCCGAGGGCAAGGCGACCGCTCGCGAAGGGGATGCCGTAGTAGAGGTTGGTGAAGGCGATGGGGGCGGCCTCGAGCCCGACCCACAGGCCGTGGGCGCTGTTGTACTCGATGCCGAGGTCGAGGAGGACGCCGCCGGCGCGGACGTTCTGATCGGTGACGTTGTAGGTCGCGAGGCCGACGAAGGGGCGGAGCTTGAGGTAGAAGCGGCGGATGGGGGCGTCGCGGGGGCGTCGCGGCACGACGGGCGGTGGCGGGGGATAGAGGCTGGGCGGTGGATAGGCGGGAGGGGGCTCGCCGGGCGGTGGATAGGCGGGCGGTGGATAGACGGGCGGCGGATAGGCGGGCGGTGGATAGGCGGGCGGTGGGGGCACGCTGTCGGACGGCACGGGCTCGAGCCGCGGCGCGGGCTGCGCGCCGGCGGGGAGACCGGCCAGCAGGGTGAGGGCGGCGAGGAGGAAGAGGATCGGGCGGCGCGGGCTGTGCGTGGACATGGCGGCGTACCTTCCTGTCGTTCGGCGGTGGCGAGTCCCTTGTGCAAGGGGTGAACCAAGTGCCGGACGAGTGGGCGGAAGCCGCGCAATGGAGCGGCAGGGCCTGGACAGAGCGCGGTGCGCGCGCGATCCCGGACAAGAATGTCGCGGTCGTGGCGCGCGCTGGCGAAGAGAGATCAGGGATGGCCGCGGCGCCCCCGCAGGACTGCCCACCGACCATCCACTCCTGGACGACCTGCGCTCCTCCATGGCCGCGGACTGACCGCACAAGAGCGTGTTTGTCCCTGCGGCGAGCGCCGCAGTATGCTGCGCCCGCCATGTCCTCCCCCAAGACCCCAGCAGCCCCCCAGAAGCAGCTCGTCGCCGTCACCGGCGCCTCGGGCCACGTGGGCGCCAACCTCGTGCGCACCCTCCTCACGCAGGGCCGCCGCGTGCGCGTCCTCATCCACCAGGAGAGCCGCGCCCTCACCGGCCTCGACATCGAGCGCGTCCCCGGCGACGTCCGCGACCCAGCCAGCCTCGAGCGCGCCTTCGCCGGCGCCGAGGTCGTCTTCCACACCGCCGCGCGCATCTCCATCTCGGGCGACCACGGCGGCCAGGTCCAGGCCGTCAACGCCGCCGGCACCCGCAACGTCGTCGCCGCCTGCCGCCGCGCCGGCGTCCGGCGCCTCGTCCACTTCAGCTCCATCCACGCGTTCGCCCCCCTGCCCTCCGGCCTCGTCGACGAGACCCGCGCGCTCAACGACGTCCCCGACGCGCTCGCCTACGAGCTCTCCAAGGTCGAGGGCGAGCGCGCCGTGCTGGCCGGCGTGGCCGAGGGCCTCGACGCCGTCATCGTGAACCCCACCGCCATCCTCGGCCCCCACGACTACGGCCCCTCGCCGATGGGCACGGTCCTCCTCGACCTCTACCGCCGCCGCTTCCCCGCGCTCGTCGATGGCGGCTTCAACTGGGTCGACGTGCGCGACGTGGTGGCCGGCGCCCTGGCCGCCGAACAGAAGGGCCGCGTGGGCGAGCGCTACATCCTCTCGGGCCGGTGGACGAGCTTCGCCGAGCTCGCCGGCGTGGTCCACGAGATCACCCGCGTCCCCATCCCGCGCCTCGTCACGCCCATGTGGCTCGCCCGCGTCGGCGCCGGCGTGACCGAGGCGTACGGCCGCGTGACCGGCGCCCCGGTGCGCTTCACCGGCGAATCCCTCAAGGCGCTCCGCCACTGGCGCGAGATCAGCTGCGACAAGGCGAAGCGCGAGCTCGGCTACGACCCGCGACCGCTGCGCGACACCGTGGCCGACACCTTCACCTGGTTCCACGAGGCCGGCGTCATCCCTGCCGCGCGCCTCGCCCTGTAGGCGGCCGAAGCCCCCCATTCATCGCCCATTCATCGCCCATTCATCGATAGGTTGACCATGACCGAGTCCACCTTGCCCCCCTTCTACCGCGCGCTGCTCATCTCCTTCTTCATCCTGTCGCCGCTCACCTTCGTCGTCCTCCTGCGCATCACCGCGCCGTATGGCCGACACAACAAGAGCGGCTGGGGACCCACGGTGCCCGCGACGCTGGCCTGGATCCTCATGGAGCTGCCCGCCGCCCTGGTCCTCCCCCTGTGCTACGTCTTCGGCGAGCGCCAGGGCCACCCCGTGGCGCTCCTGTTCGTCGGCCTGTGGCAGCTCCATTACATCCACCGCGCCGTCCTCTTCCCCCTGCGCCGCCGCGGCGGCGCGCGCCGCATGCCGATCGTCATCATGGCCTCGGGCATGCTCTTCAACGTCATCAACGGCTACCTCAACGGCCACTACCTCTTCACCCTGGCCCCGGACGACCCGCTCTATCAATCCACCGGTTGGCTCACCGATCACCGCTTCCTCGCCGGCGCGCTCGTCTTCCTGGCGGGCTTTCTCGGCAACCTCCACTCCGACCAGATCCTCTTCAACCTGCGGCGACCGGGCGAGACCGGCTACCGCATCCCCCACGGCGGCCTCTACCGCTTCGTCTCCTGCCCCAACTACTTCTCGGAGATCGTCGAATGGTGCGGCTGGGCGCTGTGCACCTGGTCGTGGGCCGGTCTTGGCTTTGCGGTGTGGACCGCCGCCAACCTCATGCCCCGGGCGCTGTCGCACCACCGCTGGTATCGCAGCGAGTTCCCCGACTACCCCAAAGAGCGCAAGGCGGTCGTGCCCGGGGTGTTGTGATGCGTGGCGTGGAGGGCGTTTAGCCAAACGGCGCCCCCGGCAGCTCACGCCCCCATGACTCCTGTAGCATAGCCCCCATGACCCCCTGCCTCGGCGAGGATGAGCTCCTCGAACTCGCGCACGGGCGCCCCCTCGGTGATTCCCCTCGCGCCGAGGCTCACCTCGCCGACTGTCCCGATTGCAGCGCGCTCCTGGCCCAGCTCCTCGCCCAACCCCTCACCCCCTCCGTCCAGGATCCGGCGCCCGATCCCGCCCGCTCCACGCCCCGCTGGGGCACGTTCGTCGGGCGCGCGCTCGGGCCCTACCGCCTCGAGGCCCAGATCGGCGCCGGCGCCATGGGCGCCGTCTACCGCGCCTGGGACGAGCGGCTCTGCCGCCGCGTCGCCATCAAGCTGCTCCCCGCCCACGCCGCCGGCTCCGCCGAACTCGCGCGGCGGCTCGCCATCGAGGCGCGCGCCGCCGCCGCCATCGCCCACCCCCACGTCGTCACCATCTACGACGTCGGCGAGGCCGACGGCACCGCCTACGTCGTCGCCGAGCTGGTCGACGGCGAGTCCCTCCGCAGCGTGCTCGAGCGCGGCGCCCCGCCCCGGCCCCGCGCCCTCCGCCTCGGCCTCGACCTCGCGCGCGGCCTCGCCGCCGCCCACGCCCAGGGCGTCGTCCACCGCGATCTCAAGCCCGAGAACCTCCTCGTCACCAGGGACGGCACCCTCAAGATCCTCGACTTCGGCCTGGCCAAGCTGCGCGGCGAGCTCGGCGCCGATCTCGACTCCACCGCCTCCGGCACCGTGCAGGGCACCGCCGGCTACATGGCCCCCGAGCAGGCGCGCGGCCAGCCGGCCGATGCGCGCTCCGACGTCTTCGCGGTCGGCGCCATCCTCTACGAGCTCGCCACCGGCCGCCGCGCCTTCGACGGGGCCAGCTACGCCGAGCGGCTCTCGGCCGTGCTACGCGACACCCCGCCGCTCGACGCCGCGGCGCTCGGCCCGCTCGCGCCGGTCCTCGAGCGCTGCCTCGACAAAGAACCCGCGCGGCGGTTCCAGTCGGCCCAGGATCTGGCCTGGGTGCTCGAGGGCCTGCTCGAGGCCGCCCCCGGCGCGGCGCCGACCCCCGCGCCGCTCCCCGAACACCCCCCCGCGCGTCCCGGCGGGCCCACGACCCGCCCGTCGCGCGGCGTGCCCCGCCGCGCCTTCCTGCTCGGCGGCGCCGCCGCCACCGCCACCGGCGTCGCCGGCTTCCTCCTCGGCCGCTCGCGCCGCCCCCCGCTCCCCACCGAGACCCCGGCGCCGCCCACGTTCCAGCAGCTCACCTACCGGCACGGGCGCGTGATGAGCGCGCGCTTCACCCGCGACGGCCGCAGCCTCCTCTACGGCGCGGCCTGGGACGGCGACCCCCTCGCCACCTACGTCCTCCGCCTCGACGGCGGCGTCCCCCAGCCGCTCGCCGTGCCCTCCGCCGACATCCTCGCCGTGTCCAGCCGCGGCGACCTCGCCCTGTGCCTCGGCCGCCACCACGTCGACGGCCAGTGCGCCACCGGCCGGCTCGCCCTCGTGCCCCTCGAAGGCGGCGTGCCGCGCGTCCTCCTCGACGACGTGCAGGAGGCCGACTTCACGCCCGATGGCAGCGAGCTCGCCGTCGTGCGGCGGGGCGGCCACGGCTTCCGCCTCGAGTGGCCGCTCGGCCACGCCCTCCTCGACTCCAGCCGCTGGATCACCCACGCGCGCATCGCGCCCGACGGCCGCCGCCTCGCGTGCCTCCTCCACCAGAACCACCACGACGACCAGGGCGACGTCGTGGTCATCGAGCGCGCGACCGGCCGCGTCCGCACCCTCTCGGCCGGCTGGGGCACCGCCGCCGGCCTGGCCTGGGATCCGAGCGGCGACCGCGTGTGGTTCAGCGCCGCCCGCACCGGCGCCGACAGCGCCATCCACACCGTCACCCTCGACGGACGCGAGCGCACCATCATCCAGGCCCCCGGCCGCCTGCGCGTGCACGACCTCACCGCCGATCGCCGCGTCGCCGTCACCCTCGACGCCTGGCGCCTCCGCGCCATGGTCGGCCTCCCCGGCACATCCCCCACCGGCGGACCCGAGCACGAGCCCGAGCACGAGCCCGGACACGAAGTCGATCGCTCCCTCTCCGAGTTCTCCCTTGTCGCCGACCTCTCCGCCGACGGCCGCACCCTCCTCGTCGGCGAGATCGGCGACGACCCGGCCACGAGCGGCGCCTACCTCCGCCCCATCGAAGGCGGGGCCGGGCTGCGCATCGGCGCCGGCATGCCGCTCGCGCTCTCCCCCGGCGGGGACCGCGTGGCCGCGCGCACCCCGGACGCCTCCAAGCCGCTCGTCGTGTACCTCACCACCAGCGCCGAGCAGCCGGCCGTGGCCCTCGGCCCGATCACCAAAGTCCTGCGCGCCCGCTGGATCGACGACACCCGGCTCGTCGTGGTCGGCGCCGCGGCCGAGCGCCGCCCGCGCCTGTGGCGCGTCCACCTCGGCGACACCCCGCCCGCCCCCCTCACCGACGAAGGCCACTACGGCCCCTGCGAGCTCGACCCGGCCCGCCGCCGCGCCGCCTTCATCGATCCCGACGGCCGCCTCACCGTCGTCCACCTCGCCCCCCCGCGCGCCGAGGTCCTCCCGGGCGCCTACCGCGAGCAGGTCGTCTCGGCCTGGCTCAGCGGCGGCGACGCCATCGTCGTCCGCACCCGGACCACCCCGCTCCGCCTCCTGCGAGTCGACCCGCGGAGCGGCGCCGCCACCCCCTACCGCGAGATCGCGCCCTCCCCGCTCGGCCTCCGCGCCGTCGACGCCTTCCTCCTCCGCGCCGACGGCGGCCTCTACGCCTACAGCTACGGCCAAGAGCTGTCGCGGCTCTACCTCATGTCGCCCGCCGCCCCCCGCTGATCCGCCACCCCCCAAGCCTGGCCGCCTGGCATGGTCATGGTCACCCGCGGGCGCCTGATGCTATCGTCGCGCGCCATGCGCATCGCCGAACGACTCCAATCAGGCGCCCCGTGCTTCTCCTTCGAGTTCTTCCCGCCCAAGACCGACGAGGGCGTCAAGAGCCTGTTCCAGGCCGTCAAGGAGCTCGTCGAGCTCGAGCCCGGCTTCGTCTCGGTCACCTACGGCGCCGGCGGCTCCACCCGCGCGCGCACCATCGAGACCGTGCTCCGCATCAAGACCGAGACCGGCATCGAGCCCATGGCCCACCTCGCGTGCCTCGGCCACACCCGCGGCGAAGTCGCCGAGCTCCTCGATCGCATCCAGGAGGGCGGCATCGACAACGTCCTCTGCCTGCGCGGCGACCCCCCGCGCGAGGCCCCCATGCACCACGCCATCATCGACGGCTTCCGCTTCGCCTCCGACATGATCGCCTTCATCCGCCGCGGCCCCTGGCGCCTCGGCCTCGGCGGCGCCTGCTACCCCGAGGGCCACATCGAGAACCCGAGCCGCGAGGACGACCTCGTCGCCCTCAAGCGCAAGGTCGACGCCGGCGCCGAGTTCCTCATCACCCAGCTGTTCTTCGACAACGCCTTCTACTTCGACTTCGTCGCCCGCGCCCGCCAGGCCGGCGTCGCCGTGCCCATCGTGCCCGGCATCATGCCCATCACCAGCTTCGAGCAGATCGAGCGCTTCACCCGCATGTGCGGCGCCACCATCCCCATGCGCCTGCGCCTCGAGCTCGAGCGCCGCAAGGACGACCCCGAGGCCATCCTCCAGCTCGGCGTGGCGCACGCCACCGTGCAATGCGTCGAGCTCCTCGCCCGCGGCGCCCCCGGCGTGCACTTCTATACCCTCAACCGCTCGCGCGCCACGCGCATGATCCTCGCCGCCCTGCGCTCGCGCTGACCCGCGAAGACGCACCGCCCCCTATCCATGTCCACCTCCACGCCCACCCCCACCCGCACCCCCCTCCGCGACGAGCTGCGCGCCCTCCACACCCTCGCCCTCCCGCTCGTCGCCAGCCAGCTCGGCTCCCAGCTCCTCAGTTTCGTCGACAGCGTCATGGTCGGCCGGCTCGGCGCCGTGTCGCTCGGCGCCGTCGGCATCGGCAACAGCATCTTCTTCTCCGCCACCATCGTCGGCATCGGCTGCCTCTTCGGCATGGACCCGCTCACCTCGCAGGCCCTCGGCGCCGGCGAGCGCGGGCGCGCGCGCCGCGTCCTCCAGGACGGCCTGCGCCTCGCCACCTGGCTGTCCTTGCCCCTCATGCTCGCCGTCGTGCTCTCGTCCTACGTCCTCACCCTCGCCGGCGTGAACCCCAACACCGCCCACGAGGTGCAGCGCTACCTCATCGGCCGCGCCCCCAACACCTGGCCCCTCCTCCTCTTCATCGCCGCGCGCAGCTACCTCCAGGCGCACCAGCGCACCCGCCCCATCATCGTCGCCACCGTGCTCGCCAACGTCGTCAACTTCATCGGCAACGCCCTCCTCATTTACGGCGACGACGCCCTCGTGCGCGTCGGCCTCGGGCGCATCGGCCTGCCCGCGCTCGGCATCTTCGGCGCCGGGCTCTCCTCCACCCTGGCCTCGGCCGCGGCCGTGGTCGTGCTCTGGCTCGCCATCCGCGACCTCGACACCCCCGAGGTCCACGCCGCCGCCGCCACCGCCGAGCCGCTCGGCCGCGCCATCCTCCGGCTCGGCGTCCCCCTCGGCCTGCAGCTCGCCGCCGAAGTCGGCCTGTTCGCCGTGGCCAGCGTCCTCGCCGGCCGGATCAGCGCCCAGGCCGCCGCCGCCCACAGCGTCGCCATCACCCTGGCCAGCTGCACCTTCACCGTCACCGTCGGCATCGGCGCCGCCACCTCGGTGCGGGTGGGCCACTTCGTCGGCCGCGACGACACCCCCGGCGCGCGGCGCGCCGGCCTCACCGGCCTCATCGCCTCCGCGGCCTTCATGTCCCTCTCGGCCCTCGTCTTCATCTTCGCGCCCACCCCCCTGGCGCGCGTCGTCACCGACGATCTCACCGTCGTGCACGCGGCCATCCCGCTGCTCGCCATCGCCGCCGTGTTCCAGCTGTCCGACGGCACCCAGGCCGTGGCCTCGGGCGCCCTGCGCGGCGCCGGCGACACCCGCGCCTCCTTCATCGCCAACGTCCTTGGCCACTGGCTCATCGGCCTGCCGGTCGCGATCGGGCTCGGCTTTGGCGCGCACATGGGCGCCCCCGGCCTGTGGTGGGGCCTCTCGGCCGGGCTCACCGTCGTCGCCATCGCCCTCACCGCGCGCTTCCTCCACATCTCCGCCCGCCCCATCGTGCGCGTCTGAGCACAACGCCCCGCAACTTGGTGACCCACCGCGAGGGCCCTTCTGTGCAGGGCCGCTCCGCGCTCGGGGTCCTCGGCCCACGCTGATGGCGTTGGGCTGCGCCATGCTGTAGGGGCCTGCGGAAGCGCGCTCCGGGCCCTGCACAGAAGGGCCCTCGCACACGCTGAGCGCTCTCTTGCGGGGCGCTGTACTAAGCACGGCGCCCCCAGAGGGTGCTCAAAGCCCCCACGCTCCAGGGACCGGCCCCCTTTCCCCCGGATCGGGCACGCTGTCCCAGACCCCAGGCACGTCCGCGCAGGGACCAGGCACGTCCGCGCAGCGGTTGAATACGTCATCATAGGGACCAGCACGGCCATCACAGGGACCAACACCGCCATCACAGGGACCAACACCGCCTGCACAGGGACCAGGCACGGTCATCACAGGGACCAGCACCGCCTGCACAGAGACCAGCACCGCCTGCGCAGGAGCCAGCCCCCCCTGCGCAGGAGCCAGCACCCCCTGCGCAGGAGCCAGCACCCCCTGCGCCGGGACCACCACCCCCTGCGCAGGAGCCAGCCCCCCCTGCACAGCAACCAGCACCGCCTGCACAGCGACCAGCACCGCCTGCACAGCGACCGCGCTCGCCCACCCGAACCGCTCGCGGCCCGGCGCCGCCCGCGTGAGGCCCCGCCTCAGCCACTTTCTCGTGCACCGGACGTGAGGGATAGTTACGCGGGAGAGCGCCGATGAGCGAGAAGCCCGAAGCAGCACCGCCCGACGGCTCGGTGACCGCGAGCCTCCACCGTACACCGCCGGCGTCCCCCGCATCGCCCCCCGAGACCTCGGACGGCTCCACCGTCTCCGCGGCCCAGGCAGCGCCGCCCTTCCCGCCGGCCCCCGCGGCCCCCCCCTCCTCGGGCACAGCGCACCCCGCCACCACCCGCCCCGGCGCGCGCGCGGCCTCCCCGCCCTCGGACTTCCCCGTCGCCCACTGGGACCGCTACGAGTTCCTCGGCCTCCTCGGCGAGGGCGGCATGGGCGTCGCGTACCAGGCGCGCGACCGCCAGCTCGGGCGCACCGTCGCCCTCAAGTTCCTCCGCGCGGCCACGCCCGAGCGCGTCCTCCGCCTGCTCACCGAGGCGCGGGCCCAGGCGCGCATCGATCACCCGGGCGTGTGCAAGGTCTACGAGGCCGGCGAGGTCGAGGGCCACCCCTACATCGCCATGCAGCTCGTCCCCGGGCGACAGCTCAAAGTCGCCGCGGCCGACCTGTCGCTCCCCGAGAAGGTGCTCGTGATGAAGGACGTCGCCCTGGCGATCCACGCCGCGCACCGCATCGGCATCCTCCACCGCGACCTCAAACCCTCGAACATCCTCGTCGAGCGCCTCGAGGACGGCGCCTGGGTCCCCGTGGTCATGGACTTCGGCCTGGCGCGCGACATGGACGCCGACCGCGGCCTGACCGAGACCGGCGACGTCCTCGGCACGCCCTCGTACATGTCACCCGAGCAGGCGCGCGGCCAGGTCCACACGCTCGACCGACGCACCGACGTCTACAGCCTCGGCGCGACGCTCTACGATCTCCTCTGCGGCCGCCCGCCCTTCACCGACAGCACCATGGCCCTCGTGCTCAGCCGCCTGCTCCACGAGGAGCCGCCGCCGCCGCGCCGCCTCGTGCCGGGCCTCCCCGAGGACCTCGAGACCATCGTCCTCAAGTGCCTCCACAAGGACCCCGCCCAGCGCTACCCCTCGGCCAAGGCGCTCGCCGAAGACCTCGGCCGCTACCTCGACGGCGAGCCCATCCTGGCCCGCCGCCCCGGCCTCCTCTACCGGCTCCGCCGCCGCGCCGCCAAGCACCGCCTCCTCGTCCAGGTCTCCGCCGCCTCCCTCCTCCTCATCCTCGGCCTGGCCGGCGTCAGCCTGCGCAACGGGCTGCTCGTGCGCCGCGAGCGGCAGCAGGCGAGCGAGCGCGCGCGCCTGGCCCAGCGGATCGGGCAGGAGGTCAAGGACATCGAGTGGTTCCTCCGCGCCGCCTACGCCGCCCCGCTGCACGACACGACCCGCGAGGTCGAGCTCGTCCGCGAGCGCATGGCGCGCATCGCGGCGCCCGCAGCCCCCCTCGCCTCCGAGAGCCAGGCCGCGGTGCACTACGCGCTCGGCCGCGGCCACCTCGCCCTGCACGACCTCGACCCGGCGCACCGGGAGCTCCTGCGCGCCGAGGCCCTCGGCCTCGACCTCCCCGAGCTCCACTACGCCCTCGGCCGCGTGCTCGGCGAGCTCTACCACCGCGCCCACGAGGAGCTGCGGCGCAGGCCCGACCCCTCCGCCCGGGCCGCCGAGGAGCAGCGCATCGACAAGGACTACCTCCAGCCCGCGCTCCGCTGGCTCGAGCGCAGCCGCGGCCTGGATCTCGAGTCGCCCGCGTACCTCGACGGGCTCATCGCCTTCTATCGCCGGCAGTACGATCGCGCCGAGGAGAGCGCCGCCCGCGCCGCGCGGGACGCCCCCTGGATGTACGAGGCGCACAAGCTCGCCGCCGACGTCGCCCTGGCCCGCGCCACCGACGCGCTCGAGCACGGCGATTACGCGCCCGCCCGCCAGCGCTTCGAGCGCGCGCTCGCGAGCTACCGCCAGGCCGCCGAGCACGGCCGCAGCGACGCCTCCTTGTTCGAGGCCCTGGCCGAGGCCTGGATCGAGCGCTCCGAGCTCGACCGCCGGCAAGGCCAGCCCCGCGACGAGGCGCTCGGCCGCGCGCTCCAGGCCAGCGAGACCGCGATCCAGGCCGCGCCGCGCCGCGCCGCCGGGTACACCAAGAAGGCCCTCACCCTCATCCAGCGCATCACGACCATCGGCATCGCGGCCCGTGCCCCCGAGCTCGGGCCGCTCTTCGAGGAGTGGCTCGCCACCGCCACGCGCGCCGTCGAGCTCGATCCCGGGGACGCCACCGCCTACGACGCGCTCGGCTTTGGCGTCTACCTCCGCGGCTGGTACGAGTACAAGCGCGGCGGCGACCCGGATCCGTGGTGGGACCAGGCCCTCCAGCACCTCTCCCGGGCCCTCGCGCTACGCCCCCGCTTCCCCTGGGCGCTCAACGATCTCGGCCGCGTGCACGAGTGGCGCGCCGGGCTCCTCGAGCAGCGCGGCCAGGATCCCATGCCCGAGTACACCGCCGCCGTCCGGCGCTACGAGCAGGCGGTGGAGAGCGAACCCCGCTACATCTTCGGCCACACGAACCTCGTCAACGCCCACAACAGCATCGCCGACCACCTGGCCTCCCACGGCCTCGACCCCGAGGACGAGCTGCGCCAGGCCGAGGCCGCCGCGGCGCACTGCCTCTCCGTGGACAAGAACAACTCGACCGCCCTCATCTATCTCGCCGTGAGCGAGATCGTCCGGGCGCAGTATCGGCTCGACGCCGGGCAGGATCCCCGCCCGGCGCTCGGGCGGGCGCTCGCGCAGCTCGAGCGGGCGCGCGCCGTGGCGCCGGCCTCGTCGTTCAACGCCACCCGCCGCGCCTGGGTGTATCACCTGCGAGCCGCATGGGAGGTGGCCGCCGGCCAGGATCCCGGCCCGGCGCTCGTCCAGGGCCGAGCCGCGCTCCTGGAGGCCGGCCGGGCCTCCGCCGCGTGCGCCGATTGCCTGCTCCTCGCCGCCCGGCTCGACCTCGTGGACGCCGCCTGGGCCCAGCACGAGGCCCGCCCGAGCCTGCCCTTGCTCGAGCGGGCCCTCGCCACGGCGCTGCGCCGGGTCTCGATGGACGCCACCCCCGACGCCCACCAGGAGCTCGCCCGCGCCTACTGGCGACTCGGCGAGGCGCGGCGGCCGCGGGCCCTCGCGAGCGAGATCGCCCAGGGCCTCGATCAGGTGACGCGGGCGCTCGCCAAGAGCCCCGACCTCGCGCACGTCCACGCGATCCGGGGCGGGCTCCTCCTCTTGCGCGCGCAGAACGCGCCGCAGCCCACGGAGCGGCGGGCGGCGGCCGAGGAGGCCCGGGCGGCGCTCTCCCGCGCCTTCGGGATCGATCCGCTCCTCCGGCGAACCTACGGGAAGCTCTTCGAGCAGGCCGATCAGTGGACGCGGGGCGGCCCCGTGGCCGACGCCGCCCCGCCCGGCGATGAAGGCAGGGGCAGGGCTACGGGCTCTGCGCCGACTCCCGCCCCACGGCGGTGAACCCCAGGTTCCAGAAGGCCGCGCCCTCCTGCCCCGGCGACGGTGGGCAGAGGGGGAGCTGCTTGTTCTTGCAGCCTGCAAACGGCTTCCGGGGCGCCGGAGGGACCCGCACATGCGCGGGGTTCAGACACGCGGCGCCGTCCGGCGTCCAGACCGCCTCCAGGTTCTGCATCTTGCTCCACGCCGCCGGCGGTTCGACGAAGGTCGCCTGGGCGCTGTCGTACCGGTGCTGCTTGTAGATGGGCGTGCCGTCGGTGGTGTAGCTCTCGCCGCCGCAATAGGCCGCGCGCTTCATCTGGATGCACGTCGCGTGGGCCATGACCAGCGACTCGGGCTGCTGCGAGATCTTCTGCACCGCGCTCTTCCAGGGCAGATACCCCCACTCGAGGCACTTCGTGATGCCGCCTCGCTGGCAGCTCATCGTGACCGCGTTCGAGTTCGGTGTGCGCTTCGCCGTGAACGGATCGAAGAACGCGCCCGGCAAGAACGACGTGCGGTTCGGCAGGGGCGGAAAGAGCGGCTCCCCCGCGGGCTTCTGACACAGGGACGTCCAGGTCGAGGAGGCGCCGAGCGCGTTGTGGCCCTGCCACTGGACGTTGTACTCCACGAGCTTCGCGGAGGGATCGCTCGAGCCGTTGGGCTGGAGCACCTTGGGCGAGCCCGTGAAACGCAACGTGTAATCATCCCGGCTCTCCGGCGCTCCAGGCATGGTGAGTTGCAGCTGGAGCTCGGCGAGCGTGTCCCCCTCGAACACCCGGGTCTGGTTCTTGGCGTCGACGGTCGTGATGCGGAGCTGCGCGCCCGGGGCGGTCAGCGAGGTCAGGTTCACGGCCTTCTTGTCGTAAACGCCCGTGACGAGCCGTTCGAGCTTGCTCCAGCCGCCCGTCGGAGCGTACAGGACGCCCGTGACGTACACCTTGCCGCCGCGGTTGATGAAGCCCATCGGGCAGAAGGTCGAAGAGACGAAGCGCAGGCAATAGTCCGCGCCCTCGGCGTTGTAGATCCCCCGGCCATTGCCGCCCGGGCTGCACGCCGGATCGGACGAATTCAGATCGCACCCCACGCCGCCCAGGCTGGACGTGTCGGGGTTGCACTCCTCGCCGCTGCACAGGCTGAACTCCCGGTTCGGTTCGGTGGGCTGCACGGCCGGCGACGAATCCGGCTTGTAGCCCCTGCACCCTCCGGCGACCAGCATGAGCAGGTTCCCTGCGATGACCGAATATTTGAGCGACATGGGTCTCTCCTTCTAGATAGGTGAGGTTGCGCTTCCCGCTCCGTCCATCCCCTGGCCGCCGCCACAGACAGCAACATAGGTGCCAAGCGTTCGTAGCCGCCCCACAAAGGGAACGCCTCTCCATCTCCTCATCGAACCGCGACCTTCCGCCCGGCGGGCTGCAAGGTCTGCATGTAGCTCCTGCAGCCGCAGCGGCAGCATCTGCCGGCCCAGGTGTCGAAGGGCGCGCATCGATGCTTTAACGAAGACCGGCTGCGTGATCGCCGATCTCCGGCAGGGCCGCCTCATCGAACCCGCGGAGCTCGAGAGCGGCCTGCGCCAGGCGGCTCAAGACGAGAGCGCCGCCCACCCTCGCGCGCGCACCGAGTCCGGCAGGGCCAGGTAGCGCTCGCGCACCGCCGCGTCGGAGATCCGCGCGGCGCGCCGCTCGATGAGGCCCCACGCGGTGTGGGCCGCCTGCCTCGCCGCCTCACGATCGCCCGCCGCGTGGAACGCCTCGGCCGCCGCCACGTACAGCCGGGTGTCCATCCATGAAGTCCCGCCCTGACGGGCGAGCACCTCCAGCCCCTCCGTCGCCACCCTCCGCGCCTCCTCGATCCGCCCCTGCAGGAGCAGGATGCGGATGAGGACCGCCGAGACGACGATGAGGCCGAGCGGTATCAGCCTGCAGCCCTCGAGCGCGACGCGCGCCCGCGCCTCCGCGAGCGCGAGCTCTCCCTCCGCCGCGTAGACCCCGGCGAGGACCCCCTGCCCGAGCGACGTCCAGATGTCGGACGCGGCACCGGGAGCCAGGACGCCCTCGACCAGCGCCCGCGCCTCGGCCCGATCCTGCGGCTCGCCGGTCTCGACCAGGGCCAGGCCGATGAGCACCCGGGCAATCAGGATGAGGATGGGTTCACGGAAGCGAACCACCTCGGCCAACGTGCCGTGGAACTGCGCGCGCAAGGCCTCGAAGTCGCCGAGGTGGCCCTGGCTCACGTGGCGATAGATCGCGGTCGCGTAGAAGTGGCGCCGCTTGCCGCCCGCGAGGAGGCAGGCGTACGCCTCCTCGTTGTCGCGCCGATGGGTCCAGGGGTCGCCATCGAGGCCGAGGGCGTACCAGGCCAACACCGAGTGCATCAGGCCCCGCGTGTAGATGTCGCCGTCCTCCAGGCGCGCGCCCACCTCCCGGATGCGCCGCGCGCATCGATCCGCCGTCTCCCGCAGCCCCATGCAGCTGGCCGTGAACATGATCGCGATACAGGACTCCATGAAGGGCGCCTCGGCCCCGGGCTCGGGCGTGACCCGCAAGAGCGCGGCGATCAACTCGCCGAGGAGGTCGCGGCGACCCACATATCCCGCCGCGAAGAGCACGGCCCCCACGCTGCGATACCACCCCACGCTCCCCTCGGGCAGGAGGCTCCGCGCCTCGCGGGCCAGCTCCAGGGACGCGGCGTACTGGCGGGACCAGATGCACGCCCAGCTCTGCAGGCTCCGCAAGAGACCGCGCGTCACGCCGCTCGCGCCGCACGCGATGCCACGCTCGGCCATGCGCAGCGCCCCCTCGATGTCCTGACCATCGAGGGCGCGCTGCGCCGCCCGCGCGTGATAGACCGCCGCCGACTCGAGCGCCCTCCCCCGCTCGTAGTGCTCGGCCAGCACGAGCGGGTCGTCCTCCCCCACCCGTTCGAGGAACTGCCCGGCCCGGAGGTGCCCCTGCTGCCGGTCCTCCTCGCTCAACAGGCTATAGGCGGCGTCGCGCAGGAGGCCGTGACGGAAGCCGTACTGCGCCTCCCCCACGAACCGGCTCGGCGCCTGCTGCGCGATGACCTCCGAGCCCACCAGGATCTCGAGCCAGCGGTCGATGTCGTGCACCGCGCGCGCCTCGCCGCCGAGGAGCTCGCGTACCCCGCCGCGCCAGAACGTCTCGCCGAACACGCTGGCCGCCCGCAGGAGCCGGCGCGCCCCGGCATCGAGCCGCAGGAAGCGCGCCTGCAGCATGCTCAGCAGGGTCTCCGGCAGCTCCTCGCCGCGCCCCTCGGCCACG
>DATAGU010000252.1:0-15912 GCA_036263495.1 Polyangia bacterium
GGGTCCAGCGCGTAGGTGGACCGAGCGTACCGGATCCCATGCACACAGATCTCATACGAGTCGAAGATCTTCGAGCCGCGGACCTGCTCGACGAGCCGCAGATCCTCTCCCTGAACGAGGCCAACGTCGTCGCGACGGCACCCCTGAGCGCTTCCGCGTTGCGCAACCTGCTTTCGATGGCCTTCCGCGCGCGGGTCCACGGCCGTCATGGGCATCTCCATGGATTTCTCATCGCCCTCGACGAAGCCGCGCCTTCGGAGAGCCCCCACTTCCGATGGTTTCTGGAGCGCCTGCCACGGTTTGTCTATATCGACCGTGTGGTCGTCTCCGATGCGGTGCGGCGACGAGGACTCGGTCGGGCGCTCTATCGTGATCTCGCGATCGCCGCGCAGCGAGCGGGACAGCATCTCCTCTGCTGCGAGGTGAACGTCGATCCTCCCAACCCGGTCTCAGACGCGTTTCACGCGTCGATGGGCTTTGTCGAGATGGGACGTGCGCTTCTTGCTGGCAGTCAGAAGAGCGTCCGTTACCTGGTTCGAGACGTCACGATCCTTCCCTGACCAGCGATACACCTCGAGCGGACTCGCCAGGGGCACGAAGACGACATCGTTGCCGGCGGTGCGGCTGGGCCGCGCTTTCCGGTCGCCGCCGATGATGGAGGGAAGCGGCATCGTCATTTGACGAGCAGCCCTCGGAGCACGGTGATCATGGGATCGTCCTCACGTTCGTGCTCATCGACCATGAGCGTGAGCGCGCTCGTAGCGAGTCTCTGGAAGAACCTTGGGCTCGATCCGACGAGTCCATGGGCCGCATGGACGACCTTGATGGTTCCGGGCGGGAATCGGTGCCCGACGTCAACAGCTGCATCGAGGATGGCCCCTGCATACTCGTAGGGCAGGCCGAGACGTACGACATCAACGGCCCTTCCGAGCGAGTCGGACCAGGTAGGGCCCTCCCCCTCGGAGTAGGGAACCTCCACCTGCACCAAGCTGGTGCGATCCCGCTCGAAGCTCATCCCCAGCAAGCCGTACTCAGCAAGGCCTCCCCTCGGCACGAAAGCCTCGACGGTCACGCACCCCGCCTGGACGGAGGACAGGGGGTCCCCGTCGATTCGCTTGCTGACGGTCCCCACGTGAACAAACTCGGGGACATCGCTGCGAAACCACACTCTGGCCTTTGCCAGAGGCGTCAACTGAAGCACTCTCATTCGATCCTCGAGAGGTTGCGCCCTTCGGTGGACGCGCCCGGGGCTACCGCGTTCAGCGGCGACGGCAAGAACCGCGAGCGCGGGGGATCTACAGGGCGATACACTCCAACTCGGACACGGCGAGGAGGCACATGTGCAACCGATCGAGAGGGGGCGCCAGGGGCTCAATCGCCTCGAGTACGGGCCTCATCCGCTCGTCGCTATGCTCGATGAGCGAACAGACGAGCGGGTGCAAGGCCGGCAACTTGAGGCCCTGATCGTCGTTCGGCGAGTTCAAATAGCACTGGCGCCGTAAATTCCCAAAGCGCGCATAGGCCGCGGCAGCACAATTCGCGAGCTCGTCGATACGGGCGCGGATGTGTCTCAACTCGGACCGTCGCGCTCCGTCCGCGCGGGCCTCGTCCAGCACCACCCGGCCCCGATCCAGGATCCTCTCCACGACCGCGCCGAGGCGCTCCCGGGCGGAGAGCCCGTTGATGCCCATCTGCGCGGCGTCGGCGAGCGCGATGATCGACGGCGGCTCGAACTCGCCGCCGTCCCATAAGGTGAACGTGAGCTCGACGAGCGCATCCTTCTCCTCGAACTCCAGATCCGCCAGGTGATCGAAGACCGCCGCTTCCTTTTCGTGCACCGCCTGGATGTGAGCGGGCAGCGGTTCGAGCCGAATGAGGCAGCGCCTGCCCGAACGGTAGAACTCTCTGATGTGCTCGTAGCTGAACTTGCCGACCGGGTCTTTGGGGATGACGCCGGGGAGCCGTTCCCAGGCCGCCCGCAGCTCTGCGAGCATCGGACGCATGGTCCTGGCGATGAGGTTGATCCACATCTGGCGCCGGTCTCGCGCGAGGCCCGCATAGACGTCGGCGGCCCGGGCCGCCGCGGCGTCGATGAGGCCGTGGAGACGATCCCCGAGGAGCGCATCGAGGACACCGTCGTCCTCGGCCGACTCGACGAGCGCGCGCCCGGCGCGCAGGATCCGATCCGTCCATTCGCCGAGGTCCCGACCCCAATCGAGCAGGTCGACGCCGAGCGCCCCGGCCGCGCGTTCGATCGCCGCGGCGTCGCCGCCACGACGGGCGCGCCACAGTTCGGCGAGCAGGGCCTGCAGCAGATCGTCCTTGGGGATGCCGGCTCGATCCAGGATCGCCGCTGTCTGCCGTGGGTCGAGCTCGAGGCCCCAGGAGTTCACGTAGCCTGTCGCCATGACGTCCTCCACGATGGTGACGGAGCTGCCCGCCTGTACAGCGCAGAGCTCCCGAGTAGGTAGAGTCTGCTAACCGAGGTTCAAGGTCCACCGGCGATGGGTGGGGGAGGGCTCGCGTGGGTCCCGCCGAAGGGGGCAGGAGCGAACGCTCTGCAGCGGCTGACGGACTAACCCAAGGCCATCCCGCGCGCGAGCAGCGAACGAACGGGAGGGGGAGCCTGGTTGATCAGCTCGTACAGTCGGCGCCCCGTCCAGCACGCCTCCGCCGGCGCCAGTTTCTTCATGTCGCCGAGGTTCTTGAAGAGGCGATTCGCTTCGTCTCTGGGAAGATCCAGGGTCAGCTGGTAGAGGGCCTGCCCCAGCTGCTCAGCCGCCGGTTCAGGAGCGGCTGTCCGGGCCGGGGACGCAACCTCGAGCTCGACCGCGGCGCGCGCGGTCTTGAGCCAGCCTTTGCGCTCCTCCGCCGGCAGCTTCGCGATGAGCTGCATCAGGTCCTCGCCGCTGATAGTGCCGGCGGCCAGACCGCCGCAGAGGGGCGTGTCGGCCTGCGCCAGCAGGTGCGCGAAGATCTGCGCCCGGAGGAGCATCGAGTCATCGTCGAGCTTGGACAGGCCGGCCGTCGCGAGCTGCTGTACGGTGGCTCGGACTTCGGCGGCGGGCTTATCGCGGACGCGCTCCTGCAGGGCGGGGATGGCCTGCACTTCTTTGCCGAAGAGTTCTACGTCGCCCGGTGGCAAGGTGGCGCGCGCCACGCGATCTTCCAGGCCCGCGGCGGGGATGGCCGCGATGGCCCCCACGATGGCCACGATCTTGGCGTAGGTGTACTTGGGGCGCCCCCGGGGGTTGGCGCTCCAGATCTTCCGATCTTTGCTCGCGCCGATGAGCCCGCCGATGGCGCCGCCGAGTCCACAGAACGCCACACCCGAGACGATCAGCTCCATGTCCACCATCTCCCACCTCTTGGTTCAAGTCGATGGATCCATCATGCCTGTATTTGTGGCGCTCCTGAAGTAGGTCGAACGCCAAAGGGACTTATCGCCGGCTCGGAGGGGGTCTCGGCGTCGGCGCTCCGTTCCAGGCGATGGTGTTCAGGTGCGCGATGAGGAAGTCGCGGAACAGCGCGACCCGCGCCGGCACGTGCTGCGCCGAGGGCAAGACCACGTGCAGCGCGGCGCCGTGGAAGGCGTAGGACGGCAGGAGCCGCACGAGCTCGCCGCGCGTGGCCGGCTCGGCGCAGAGGAAGATCGGCATGAGCCCGACGCCGCCGCCCGCGAGCACCGCCCGCAGGACGAACGAGAGGTCGTCGGCCATGATGGCGCCGGTCACCTCGACGGTCTCTTCCCCCTGCGGCCCCTCGAGCGACCAGGTCGCCCGTCCTCCCTGGGCGCGAAAGAGCACGCAGTCGTGCTCGGCCAGGTCCGCGATCGTGCCTGGCCGGCCGCGCCGGTCGAGATACTCGGGAGCGGCATACAAGCCGACGTCGGTGGTCCCGATGCGCCGCGCCACCAGCGTCGAGTCGTCGAGGCGGCCGGCGCGGAGCGCCAGATCGAACCCCTCGGCCACGAGATCCACGCGGCGGGCGGTGAGCGACAGCTCCACCTGGACCCGGGGATACTGGCGGACGAAGCGGGTCACGAGGTCCGCGAGGAGGGTGGTGCCGGCGTCGACCGGGGCGGTGATGCGCACGGTGCCGCGCGGTTCGGTCCCGTCCGCCGCCACCGCCGCCGTCGCCCCTTCGAGATCCGCGAGCGCGGCGCGGGCCCGCTCGAAGTAGGCCCGCCCCGCGTCGGTGAGCGCGAGCTTTCGCGTGGTGCGCTGGAGGAGGCGCACGCCGAGCTCGTTCTCGAGCTGCAAGACGCTCCGGCTGACCGAGGACTTGGGGAGCCCGAGGGTGGCCGAAGCGGCGGTGAAGCTCCCGGCCTCGGCGACCCGGACGAAGATGGCGACGCGGTTGAGATCCTCCATGAAGCCTTTATCCGATCGCGGAGCGCCGAGGGGAAGCCGGGAGGCACCTCATTGTTGCCATGGCAGCAACGATGTTTCCCGGACGCCCCGTCTAGTGCAGGGCGGGGGAGGGGCTCTATGTTGGGGGTGTGCTTCCGCGAAACAAGGAGAATCCCATGAACGCTCTCACTCAGAAACTTCCCGCCGTCGCGCGCATCTTCCTCGGGCTGGTCTTCTTCGTGTTCGGCCTGAACGGGTTCCTGCACTTCCTCCCGCAGCCGCCCATGTCCGGCCCGCCCGCCGACTTCGTCTCCGCGCTCCTCGCCACGGGCTACATGATGCCGTTCATCAAGGGCACCGAGGTGGTGGCCGGGCTCCTGCTCCTCGGCGGCCTGTTCGTGCCGCTCGCGCTCACCGTGCTCGCGCCCATCGTCCTCAACATCCTCGGCTTCCACACGCTGCTCGCGCCCTCGGGCTTCCCGATGGCGGCGATCCTCGTGGTCCTCGAGGGCTACCTGGCCTGGGCCTACCGCGATGCGTTCGCCCCGCTCCTCCGGGCCCGCGCCGTGCCGCACACGGCCGAGCGCAGCGCCGCGGCCTCCCGCGCCGCCGCCACCGCCTGAAGAAGAATTCCCTCCCGCTGCGCTCCCGTCCGATCCACCTGGTTGGCGACCTCCCCCGTATCCCTCATGTCTCCCCGCTCAATCTGAGCGAGCTCCAGGAGGGCAGGGGACCGCGGCGTCAACCGGCAGAACAGTTCCCCTGCGCCCGTCGGGATGCCTGATGAGGAGACGCCACACTGGCGTGCTCTGGCGGCGGAAAGGTGCTGGGATTACACTGTTTTGCCATGGCCGCACGTGAACAGATCCATCGCCTCGTAGACGAGTTGCCAGAGGGCGAGCTCGATGCCGCAAGACGGTACCTGCAGTACCTCCGCGATCAGGGCGATCCCTTCATGCGTGCTTTGGCCGAGGTGCCTGAAGACGACGAGCCAACCTGCCCCGAAGAAGACGATTCGGCCCGTGAGGCCTGGGACGAGCGCCCCAAAGGAATCTCCTCCGAAGAGGCCCGCCGGAAATACCAGTGACGAGTTGGCGCTGGCGCCTTAGTTGCAGCCCTGGCCCGACAGGAACGTGACCCCACGGTCTTTCTCGCTGGGGCCGTTGGTGCCGCCGCCGTCGGTGTTGGCGAACGAGAGGGAGACGTTGGCGCCGGTCGCCTGGTTCGTGATCTGCATCGTCATGTTGTTGGGAATGAGGGTGGTGCTGTTCGGGTAGTTCGCGCCGATGTAGTAGCGGAGCCGGCCGCTGGGCAGGCTCGCGCAGGTGGCCATCTTGTTCTCGAGCACGGCCCAGTTGCCGCGGTTGAAGTTGGCGTCCTGCGGCACGAGGTTCGCCCGCTTGCCCCAGCCGCCGAGCTGCGACCCGATCATGTGTCCGCCGTCGTAATCATTCGTGGGGTCGGCCGCGTCGCCCCACTGTCCGACGCTGGCCTGGCACGTGTCGGAGCGCGCCGCGGCCACGATGGGCGGCAGATACGAATAGGCCCGGTTCGGCCGACCGGAACCGTCGATGTAGTAGTATTCGCCGTCGAAGCTGTGCCAGATGTTCCGGTCGGTCGACGGGAAGAACTGGGGGCAGTCGCTGATGAGGCCCTGGGTGTCCTGCGGGGGCGGGGCGACCCTGTATCCGATCTGATAGGGCGCGAGCGCGCGCCGGATCTCGTCTTCGCTGTGGCTCTCGAAGAAGTCCATCAGTCGGCTCGGACCGCCGAAGTCTCGCTCGAGCCGACTCACGGCGCCCTCCCCGCCGAGGTCTTCGCCGCCGCCACAGCCGATGAGCAAAAGACCGCTCATCACCACGGCCGACAGCCCACGATGTGCTCCCAGGACAAGCGTAGTCGTTCTAGACATAGGTAGCCTCCTTCATGAAGCTCGCTGGCGCTCGCCCATCAGCCGGTGCCTCTGCTCATGCGAGCTGAATCGGCGACCAGGCATCGAGTGTTGCGGGGCGGCGAAACGTTCTCCGGTCCGTGGCCATGCAAGGAGGGCTCGATCGAGGAGGCCTCCCTCACGTCACGTCCGATGGGCCCCAGGTCTAGTGCACGAATGTTGTGGGATTGTTGCCTACTCTTGGCATTTTGGTGGCAACGGAGGGAGACAGGGCAGCGTATGACGGCGTCTCTCCAATCATCCGAGGACCTGCATGGAGCGCGGACTCTTGACCCACGAGGAGCGGCGCTGTAGGAGGGCGCAGTGTCAGGTCTCCTCAACCGCCCGTGGGTCCTGTTCGCTCCGCTGCCGGCCACCGCGGTGGGCATCGTGATCGCTGGGGCGCACGGCGTCTCGTGGGTGTCGTACGCCCCAAACCTTCTGGGGCTCCTCTTGGGGAGCGGGCTGTTCTACGTCGCCCAGCGGGTGACCGGGGACAAGCTCACCGCCTGGATGCCAGGCGTCGCAGCGGTGGCGATCCTCGCGACGCTGCTCGGCCCCGGCATCGACGGAGTGTACCGATGGCTCTCGGTGGGCCCCCTCCGACTCAACGCATCGTCCGCCTTCGCCCCGTGGCTCTTGATCGGCCTAAGCGCATCGCGTGAGAGACCCCGCATGCGCGCGATGGTTCCTGTGCTTGTCGCGCAGGTCGCTCATGTCATGCAACCCGATGCGGGTCAGGCCACGGCACTTGCTGCCGCGTTGATCCCGTTGCTGGTGAACCCATCGCGCATCAAACCCACGATAGGGATCCCCCTCGCCTCTGCCGTGACCTTCCTTGCGGCGGCAGCATGGCTGCGCCACGACCCACTGCCTGCGGTGGATCACGTTGAGCGCATTCTGGTCCTGGCATCCATGACGAGTGTTCTGCTGGTGGTCGCCGTCGTGCTGACCGGTGGGGGACTTCTACTTCCTTTCGTCGTCCCCACGGAAACGCTACTGCGTGGCGCGGTAGACCAAGCGCTGGCCTGCTACTTCTTGGCTTCGTTCGTGGTCCCATTCGTCGGGAATTTCCCCGTACCTGTCTTCGGCGCAGGCGCGGGGCCGGTACTCGGTTGGTACGCCCTGCTCAGCGTGCGTGCGATTGCCACGCAGAGTGCTGCCCCCTAGCGTCGAACTCGCGCTCCACGCCGGGCGGTGACGATGCGAGACAGGCGCAGCCCGCGGTGAACGCAGGCCGCAAGGCCTGAGGCCTCAGCATACGCCGAGGGGCTTGCGCTCGGCCGTTGCTTCTCCCTATCCTCTCGGGTCGGCGGTCGCACAAATACCTCTTTCATTAGGAGCCCTTATGCACCCATTGAGAACGAACCCTCTTCGCTGGGCGCTGAGCCCCATCCTCCTCGCCGCGGGCCTCATCGGTTGCGGAGGGAGCCCGAACTTCGGGCCCGAGCCCATCGACGAGAACGCCCCCATCGTCCTGCCCGAGCCGGGGCGTCAGGGCCAATGGGCGGAGGAGAGCCACGTGAGCCTCTCCACGATGGCGGCGCTCAAATGGAACCTCCCGGCCTCGCGGGTGAACGTCATCGGCCCCGCGGGCGACGATCCGGACACGTACGAGTCCGGGATCGACAACAATTACAATCAACAATGGTCCCACGCCTACCTCTATTCCTCGTTGGGCATCTGGGTCTGGGGCGACGCCAACGAGAACTTCGACGACTGCATCACGGGGCGGCTGGCGGGGCAGCTCGAGGGGCCGGAGTGCAAGGACGGACTGTCCGCCAAGTACCACTACAGTCGCGGCAATCAGATCGAGGGGGACCGGTTCCTCGGCTATGCCACCCACTACATCGAGGACGTGTGCCAGGTGCTGCACGCGAGCTTTCCCTCGACGGACATGCTGACCCAGCACTTCGCGTATGAGGGCTGGGTGAAGGCCAACTGGACGGCGGGGCACAACTTCCAGGCGACCGTGGCCGCGGACAACTACTACTACCCGATCACGGACCTGCAACAGGCGGTGCGCAACGCCGCCTGGGCCGCGTCCTACTACAACAGCTCGGGCTCCGGGCGCCAGGTCTGGGACAACTACCGCGCCTCGGGGTATCCGACGGGGGTGGGGACCGGGAACGCGGCGCTCGTCGACCACACCCGCCAGCTCCTCATCCGCGCCTCGCGCTACGCCACGGGCGCCATCAAGTACACGCTCGACACCTACAATCAGTGGGGCGCGACCTACTAGACGAGCGCCGACTGTGTAGGGCGCCGCCACGCCCACGGCCAGCGGCGAGCAGCCCACCAACGATCAGACCATGAGCTCCGCACGGTCGGCGGCCGAGAGCGGCGGCAGGTCATCGCCCACCAGGGGGCGCTTCCACCAGGTGCCCGTCTCTCTGCGCTCGGAGGCTTTCCATCATGGCGCCCTCGACAGGGCGAAATCCATGATGCGGCACGGCATCAGGGACGTTTCGCGGCGCTGGGGCTCTTCGAGCCCTTGTGCAATTGTTTCAGCGACTCGTCGACCGCCTGACTGATGGCATACCGGATCGCATCGCTGAGCAGCGAGGCGGCCTCGGCTTCGCTCGGCTTGCCGCGCATGATCGTGCCCGTAAGCGCGTCACCGTGCCCACCAAAGGCGATTCGATCCTCAGGGATGCTGGCGCCGATGACAGTAAGGCGAACCCCCCGCTGCAGCATCGGTGGCTTGCCGGCGGCGGCGGGGACGAGCTCGCGAGTGATCTCGAGGATGCGGACCGTCACCAGGTACCCGGTGAGCTTCTCAGTGGCGAGGCGGGCCGCCAGCGCCTCGGGCTCCTTCGGGTATTCGGCGCGTTCGGTGATGCAGTCCTCGGGATGCTTGGCCAGCTCTTCGGTGAAGATCTGGCGCACTTGTTCCGGGGCGACCTCCTTGGCCCCCTCGACGGCGCGAACGACCATGTAGTATCGCGGCTTCTTTTGCGGCTCGGCGTTCGCCCAAGGCGACGGCATGGCAACGAGCAACATCAACACAGACCCAATCAAGGCGCGCATGTTCGATCGATACCGCACTCGACGGCTATCGATCGGTGTCGTGTCACACAAGAAAAAATGAGGATCTATCTAAGCTTGCTTGCTCATCTGCGCACGGGTGGAAGCATTTCTGTTTCGGCTCAAGGCGGTCACCGAGTTCACAGAGCACCGTCTGAGGAGAGGGCAGGGGAGGGAGGGGTCGCGCAGGGCGACGGCGGCTACAGGGCGTAGTGGCTGGCGATGTACTCGGCCTTCTCCCACATGCGGATGAAGTTCTCGGCGGAGTCGTCCTTGTACTTCTTGAGGATGCTGGCGGGGAGGCCGATGGCGGCGAGGTCGTTGTGCAGCTGCTCGATGAGGCCGTGGTGCGCGTAGCCGCGCGTGTAGTAGTAGGCGCGATCCTTGTCGAACTCGGTGGTGTAGGCGTTGAGGTGGGAGTTATAGGCGCTCCCTTGCGCGCTCTGATAGGTGCCGTTGCCCTGGCACCAGTCGTTCGAGTCCACGGTGTAGCCGCGCCGCGGGGCGACGCCGGCGCCGAGGCCCATGAAGTCGCCGGCCCAGGCGACGTTCACGCCCTGGTTGGCCATGTAGGCGATGAGCTGGGCGAGGGAGCGGCTCGACCGCGGGCAGTTGTTGGCGACGTTCGAGGGCGCGTAGGTCGGGGCGGTGTCCGGGCCCATGAAGTGGCCGGCGATGCCTTCGGTGGTCTTGATGCGTGAGATGGTGAGGTCGCTGAGCGTCGCTTCCCAGCCCGCCCAGGCGCCCGTGGCCTGGCTCTGCGAGGCGTAGAGGGCACGCCGCGCGTACGAGTGGCTCGACATGAGGGGGTAGTTGTACTTGGCCTGGGAGATGGCGTAGATGGCGTCGATGGACCGCTCGGAGAGGTGGCTGAGCTCGATGAGCATGCCCCGCTTCATCATCTCCCGCACCATGAAGTCGCCGTCGGCGGTGAGGCCGAGGGCGTTCTTCCTCACGGTGACGGCGGCGCCGCTGTAGGTGGTCTCGTTCGTGGTGTAGACGCCGCCGCCGGGATAGGCCTTGAAGCCGTCCCAGGTGGCGGGATCGACGGCGCGGTCCATGGTCCACTCGCAGATGTCGTAGTAGTTCTGCGCGTAGCCGGGCCAGCCGAGGCAGAGGAAGTTCTGTTTCACTTCGTAGTTGTGACCGGCGTCGGAGGGGGCGGCGCCGTCGGAGCTCGCGCACTGGGTGTCCTTGAAGAAGCAGTTGGCGACCGACTGCTGGGCCCACAAGGTCTCGACGTAGAGGCCGGCGCCGGCGAGGCGGGTGTTGAGGGAGTGGGTGAGGTAGATGTGCCGGGCGCCCATGGCGCGGTAGGCGTCGAGGCGGGCCTTGAGGTCGATGAGGTTGCGCTCGTTGCCCCACGCGTAGTCGGACTCGATGCCGATGACGAGGGCCATCTTGCCGGCGCTGGCGATGCGCCGCGCGTCGGCGGGGGTGTAGGCGATCTCGAGGAAGTCGGCGTGGGTCTGGGCGAAGACCTTGAGGTTGTCGATCTGGCGTTTGACGCTGTTGAAGGAGTCGCCGTGGTCGCAGGCGTAGCCCGCCCCGCGGTAGGGGTTGCCCTTCCAGGTCTCGTTGGAGGTGAAGGCGCACAGGGCGTTGTTCTCGACGGCGAGGACGAGCATGAGCTTCATGCCGGCGTCGCGCGCCTTGCGGAGGTGGCCCCACCAGTAGCGGGGGTGGGCGACGGTGTCCCAGAGGGGCCACTCGAGGTAGTCCCAGTAGGGGTCGCCGACCTTGCCGTCGGTGCGCTTGTCGTAGCAGTCGAAGAGGCCGCCGCTGTGGCAGCAGGTGTCGCGGCCGGCGGCGTTGGGCATGAAGAGGTAGACGGGGTCGAAGCAGATGCCGAACGCGCCGGCGTGGGTGTCGCCGTCGCCGGTGCAGTGGCCGAGGGCGTAGTCCTCGGCGCCCTCGACGCTGCCCCAGTGCCACTTGCCGCTGAAGGCGTACTCGGCCATGACGTGCTCGTGGATGGCGGCCGAGCCGGTGACGATGGGGCCGGTTCGCGGGACGTCGGCGAGGGTGATGGCGTGGCTCGGGCTCGTGGCGCCGAGGGCGCTCGCGAGCAGGCAGAGGCCAAAGAGAGTCTTTCTTGTCTTCATGGGGCCCTCCTCGCGCCAGGGTAGGGAGAAGGGCCCGGCGAGCGCAAGCTCCTCATGGGGTTTCGAGGCGCTACGCCATCGAGGAGGTGCCGCAGGGAGAGTTGGGCTCGATGCTAGCCATCCGTGCCCCCCATCGGTAGGTAGGAAAGAATACGCTCACCAGCACTTTGTCGTCTCGCGCCCCGGGTGTTCCCGGAGGTCGCCGTCGAGCGATTCGTCAACGGTGGCAGCCTCATGCGGTGAGAGGGCGGGACGCCCCCCGCTACGGGCCGGACTTGTCGAGCGCCACGTCGAAGACGACCAGGCGCTCGCCAGGACCGGAGTGCGCCGCGATCAAGCGGTCCGCCGCACCGAAGGCGAGCCCCTCGACCGGGCGTCCGAGGGGCTCCACCGCGAGCAGCTGGCCAGAGAAGGACCACAGCTTGACCATGCCGTCGTTGCCGCCGGTCGCGACCAGGCGCTTGGCAGGGGCGAGCGCCGTGGCCAAGGCGTCGTCGTCATGCGCCACCCACTGCGCCACCGCCCGCCGCCCTTCGACGTCCCACAGGGCCGCGCGGTGGTCGGAGGTCACGATCGCGAGCCAGCGGTCATCGTCGCTGAGCGCGAGGTCCCGGGTGACACCCGCGAGGCGGTCGAGCGTGCCGAGATGGGCGTGCGTCGCCCGATCCCAGAGGTCCAGCTGCTCGCCACTCGCGGCGATCACGCGCCGCCCCACGGCCAGCGCCATCGAATGCCCCCAGCCTTCATGGCCCTCCCGCAGCACCGCCCGGATCGCCCGCGTCTTCCCGTCGAGCAGCAGGAGCCGCTGGGTAGGGCCCTGCCACGCCGCGCCGGTCTCCTTGCCGCGCGGCGGCCGGTATTCGGCGTACACGAGCAGCTCGCGCCCGTCGCCGCTCCAGGCGGCGTTGACCACCCCGAACGCCCCGCGCGGCCGCTTCGTCAGGCCCGCGGCGAGCTTCTGGCTGTCGACGAGCGGCAGGTCCTCCCAGCGCCCATGTCCGAGGTCGTACGCGTAGGGCGCCGCGAGCAACCTGTGCCCATCGTCGCTGAAACGAATGCGATCCGTGGCGAACGGCGCCTCGGTCTGGGCCGTGCGTTCGAGGTCACGGTAGAGCGTCACCGCGCCATGATTCGCCGCCGCCCAGCGGTGCCCGTCCGGATGAATCGCGAGGCGCATGCCGTAGCCCTCTTCGAGGGTCGCTCGGCGCACGAGCTTGGCGCTGGAAGACGCTCCCGGGGTTCCCATATCGGGCTTCCTTTGGCTGGATCCTCTACGTGGCGGCGTCGCCGTCAACGCCACCGCCGCCATCACCATCAGGATGGCTCGGCGCCGCTGCCACCGCACCGGACTTGCACGTTCTCGGCACCGCATGCCTCAGAGCAACTCCACTTCAGCCGTCTTGACGAAGCCGATGCGCGCCCCGTGCTCGATGGCCAGCCACAGCTTGTCCTCCGTTGAGCCGATGGTGTGCACCACCGCGTCCTTGGCGAGCTTGCCGAGCGACCCGCCGGTGTCGTCCGCCTTGTCGCGCGCATCGGTCTCTGCCTTGATCTTCGCGCGGCGGGTCATCGGCGTCACGTACAGATCGTTCTGACCGTTGCGGTCGACGTCGATGTTGGGCTCCTTGCCCTTCGGCGCGTTGACGCCCAGGCCGATCGCCGCGAGGATCTCGTTCTCCGTGGCGAGCCCATCGAGCAGCGTGTCGATGTCGAACGAGGGCGGGAACCGGGAGCGCGAGCCGACCACCGCCTTGAGGAACTCGGTCACCCGCCCGCCCGCCTTGCCTTGGGCCGCGAACAGCAGCGCCAACACCCGCTGGCCCTTGGGCGGCGTCTTGAACGGCGATTTGGGCAACAGCGCCTCGATGAGCGGCTCGAGTGCGTCGAGATCGACGAAGCGGGAGGCCGCGTGGCAGGTGAAGTACTGGCCGAGGTGTTCGAGAAAGCTCGTCTTCTTGCTGCCATCGTGGCGCATCCACTCCTGCAGGAACACGAGCGGGATGAACGGCTCGGATTTCCAGGCGGAGGTCTTGCGGAGGCTCGCGTAGATCGCCGGGAGGTGCGCATCGGGCACCTCCCGGCTGATGTTCTCCACGCTGCATTCGTCTTCGTCGGCGGCCTCGGCGATCGCGCTCGCGCCGTCGGCGAACTGGTTCATGAGCTCGGCGTTGTCCTGGTTCTTGTTCAGGATGATCGTGAAGTACGTGTGGATGAGCCGGGGCTCCCACTCGTCGCCCGCTGGGTTGCTCACGCGGCGGCGCATCGCCGCGATACACGAGGTCTTGTCGTTGGCCCAGCACTCGACCACGGCCCGCATCACGCCTTCGGGCTCGGTCCCGAACTCGACGTACTCGATCTTCGGCGCCGTGACCTTGGGGTCGTCGGCGGTCTTGATGTCGAGGGCGCCCGTCTTCTGGTTCATGAGCTCCACGCTGCTGATGGAGGCGTTGGCCCCCACGCCCTTGATCTCCTTGCCGGCTTGGTCCTTGGCGTAGGCGGTGAGCGTGGTAGCGAGGCTGCCGTTGTCCCGGATCGCCTTCTTGATCTGTTTGCGCGCCTTGGCGGGATCGCTCGACAGCGGCCCCTCGACGGCGTTCGAGTTGGTGAGGCAGGCGTTGAAGACCACCCGGTGGTTGGGGCTGGTCGGATCCATGTTCTCGAGCAGCTTGTCGAACAGCTCGTACGTCTCGGTCTCGTTGGTGTCGAGGTCGACGTCCTCCGCCTTCTGCTTCAGCTTGCCGCCCTTCTCCACCACCTTGCCGGCCAGCTCGATGGAGCGCGCGCTGCCGTGTCCGGCGAACATCACCTGGTCGATCTTGTCGCCCTGGCCATACTTCTTGGCGAGCGGCTCGAGCTGTGAGGAGACCTCGTCGAGCGTCTCCTTGCCCTCGATCATCAGCGTGAGGTTCTTGTCGTTCTTGATGGCCGCGGTGAGGTTGGCGTCACGCTGGAACGCGCCGTTGTGGTCGAGGGCGGAGTGCAGGA
Organism: Polyangia bacterium; assembly: GCA_036263495.1. Classification (GTDB taxonomy): domain Bacteria; phylum Myxococcota_A; class Polyangia; order Palsa-1104; family SHYY01; genus DATAGU01. The sequence continues at coordinate 14,400 of DATAGU010000252.1, forward strand.
TGAGGGTGAACGGCTTGGCCTTGTCCACCACGCCCTCGTTGAGCTTGAGCCGATCGAGCGCGGCGGATTCGAAGCGATGCAGGTTGCGCACCTGCGGCAGCGCGCCGTTGTAGTGCGTGGCCGGGTCGGGACCGACCTCCTTGTGCAGCTTGATGAACGATCGGATCTCGGAGCCGTCGTCGGCCTGCAGCGCCGGCTTGCGCGGGTTGGCGGCGTAGGCGATGAAGTCGTCGACGGCGCCGGCGTCCATCAAGGCCTTGAGCTGCGGGTGGTCGCCGGTCTGTTTCATGATGTGTTTCATCGTCACGCCGCCGGGACCGGCGTTGAGCTTGTCGAGCGCCTTGCCGAAGTCGATCGCCTCGGTGAGCGACGCCGTGGGCGCGACCTCGACCGTGGGAATCTCCTTCTTGACCGCCCTGCAGTAGGTCAGCAGCGGGTGCGGCGCCGTGGGGTCGAGCTTGAGGGACGCCAGTTCCTGCACCTTCATCTTGGCACAGCCCGCGAGGAAGGCCGGCGTCTTGCGCGCCAGCTCCAAGAGCGAGCGCAGGTCGTCCTTGGCCGCCCCGACCTCCGCCCCGGTGGCCCAATCCGCCTGGTCCTGGGCGTAGCGCTCGAACTGGACCAGGGTCATGGCTTGGATGTCCGAGCCCTTCTTGTACTCTGCGGCCTTGCGCTGCACCGGCGCGTGGTCCGCCGCCCGCGGTGCCCCTGGTGCTTGTCCGACGCCGGTCATCTGGTCGAGCGCGGCCTCCGCCGATTGCCCCGCGACGACCCGATCCGCCACCCGATCCGCCTGCTGCTCGTAGGCATCCCCGACTTCACCCACTCCGCCCTTGAGGTGCACCCCCGCTCGTTGCTGGATGACGTGCGCCGCCTCATGCGCCGCCGTGTGCAGGCTCGGGGTCCCGGCAAACGCCACGTGCTCCCCCATGGCGAACGCCTCGGCCCCCATCGCGCGCGCGCCCGCAGCGGCTTGGTCGTCGGTGTGCGCCTTGACGTGGCTCACGTCGTGCCGGCCAAAGGCTTGCTGAATCGGGCCAAGATAAGGAAGCGCGCCGCTGGGACCCTGGGTCCCGAGGGCTGCGGCGTCGTGGACCTGCTCCGCCTCGCTCCCGGGGGTGGTCCCATCCGAGCGCGCCTGCGCCGCCTCCGTCTTTTGCTGCACGGCGCTGGGAGCGCTGTTGGAGGTCGCTCGTGGCACGATACCGTAGTGTTCGAGGAGCCCACGGGGGATGGGAGGGCCCTGATGCAGGCCCGAGTGTTGGGCTTGGACCGACCCCTCAGCCGGCTGGGGGCGAGGGATGCCATAGTAGTCGTAATAGCCGGGCGGTAGCGAAAAGGGGCGGCTTGGCAGGCCCTCATGCCCATGGTCGCCGTGTCCCTGAGGAGGAGATTGCTTTGTGCCACCCGTGCGGGACGACCTGCCGTAGGACATCAACGCCCTCGATTTTTCAGGTTTTTATAAACGTGTTCATCTGGTCTGAGCTTCTGTCAAGAGAAAGGCCGCCCGGCT
>DATAGU010000253.1:0-15254 GCA_036263495.1 Polyangia bacterium
TGAAGCCTGGCTGGGGGTGCGGATCTGCGCGGACTACCCGGCGCCTCCCCGGTCGAAGTCGGCGGCGCGCTAGCGATGGCTAGCGCGAGAACAGGCAGAGCATGCGGTCCCAGTCGGGAGAGATCGTCGTCGTCGCCGCCAGCAGACCGAGGACGATGCCGGTGGCGCCGGTGAGCAGGGTGCGGTCGTCGGACCAGACGAATTCGCCGCCGTCGCTGATCGGCGCCCAGGTGCGAAAGCCACCCAAGCCCTCGCCCGGCCTCCGTTGCTCGAGCGCCCAGAGGAACCAGGCCCGTGCAGCATCGCCCAGCCCCTCGTCACCGCTGGCGTGGTAAGCGCGGTTGAAGATGTGGCCCAGCCCCGTCGCTCCGTGGCACAGACCTGCGTCTTCCACCTGGGCTGCAGCCTTCGAACGAGCGGCGGCGGTGCGGAGGGTGGCCAGCCCTTCCTCCTGCCACAGCGATGAGCCCACCGCACGGCCGGCACTGAGCAGCGCGAGGCCCACGGCGGGATCGCCGTAGCACCACGCCGAACGGGCCATCGTCGGGGCGAAGCCCGGCTCCAAGACCGCTGGGAAGCCGGCCCCTCGTGGGTGCAGCCGCTGCTGCAGCAGCCACGTGGCCGCGCCTTCGAGCAGCCCGCGGGCTCGTGCCGCCGTCTGGGCCGGGGCGCTGCGGCAGATCTCGCCGAGCAGCGACACCACGCCCGCCACGCCATGAGCCAGGCCCAGATCATGATAGCGATCGACGCGCCGCCCGAAGCGGCGCGACGTGCTCCACCAGGTCAGCCCTGCACCATCCCGTACCGCCAGGTCGGCCAACTGCTGGAGGACCAGATCCAGACACTTCATGGCCGCCGGTACCGGCAAGCGTTCGATCGCATATACGCCAGCACCCACGAGACCGTGCACCAGATCGTATTCGGGCCACGGGCCGGAAGCCAGCGCCAGCGCCAGCGCCTCGTCGACCTCTTGAGCGGAGTCTTCGTCCGGATCGAGGAGCCGCCCGCGCAGATGCTGCGCCGCCCAGCCCACACCGCTGTACCCGACGAACAGGCCGGGAGGCCGCACCTCTCGGGTCACGTTGGCGAACGCGCGCTCCAGGTAGGCGACGGCCTGGTCCTCGTAACCACGTCCGGGATAGGCCTGGCCGAGGTAGGTGAACAGCACCGCCATGCCGCTATCGCCGCCCGCCAGCCCCGTCGGTGCCGTGGCGTCGTCCGGATCCGGTGTACCCAGCGCCTCCGCGATCGCCGCCAGGGCCTCCTCTGACCGCTTCGCCGCCGCCCCGGTCAAAAGGGGCCTCCAGGTCGTTGCCCCGCTCGCCGGTGCGTTGCTCTGATCCATCCTCGCCCCATACCACGGGCCGGCGACTCGACGCATCTCACGCTTACGCCCCTGCGCGAGCGGCCATTCCTCGACCAATTCCAGGCCGCGGCTTGCGGGACTGATGATCTCCCCGGTATGCTCTGCACGGCTGCGTCTTAGAGCGTCTAAGGCATGGCAGCGGTCACACTCCGCACATTTCCAAAGGAGAAGACGATGAAGAAGAGCCAGCCGAAGAAAATGAAGATCCAACTCCACCGCGAAACGTTGCGGACTCTCGACGCTCCTCAATTGCCACTCGTTGTCGGAGCTCAGCCGATCACGACCGCCACGTTACGGACCTGCTGCCTGCCTGAAACCTATTACTGCGCAGTTTGATCACGACGTCGCGGTCGTGATGCCGTCCCGCCCTCATCGTTCTTGGAACGAGTAGCTCCTCGAGGGACGACGCCTCTTCGCACCGATCGAACGAAGAACTTCTGCACGCCCTCCTGAGCCGAAACACCACAGTTCTCCGCCTACTGGAGCTGCCTACCTGAGGCGCTCGAGCTCCTCGAGGACCTGGGAGACCGTCACCTTGCCGAGGCCCTGGCGTGCCAGCTCGCGGCAGAGCCAGTTCGCGCCCTCCTCGGCCGTGGTGAAGATCTTCATCGGATGGTTGGCGTTCATGGAGATGAGCGTGAGGGCGCTGCGGACGGCCGCGGCCCAGAAGCCCGAACCCTCCATGACCACGGCGCTGCGCAGCCGGTGACCATAGAGGCGGAACAGCTCGTTGGTCTTGTCACGCGCCGGCCCCTCGGGGGGCTTGCAGCCCTCCTTGACCACGAGCAAGAGGCCCACCTGGGTCTGCGACTTGAAGATCCGTTCAAAATGGTCCGGCATCTCCGCCACCAGCGAAGCCGCAGGGCCAGAACGATGTTGCACGATGAGAATGTTCTCGAACATCGAGACCGCGTGATGGCGCGGACCTGGAGTGACCTTCTTAAGCGCTAGGTTCATGGCGATTCTCCCTGCAAGCGGGCTCGTCTCCAGAGACTGAAGACGATGCGGTCCGCGGGATCCCCCGACCATCTCGGCGCGCGCCGAAGTGTTTCCAGGCTAGCTGCATCTCTTTACGAGGTCAATGATAGATGAACGGAACTTTGTAATAAGAGTGTGAAAGATACTGTGTCCTATGTAGGCATTGAGGGGCTTTGTGCTCTCAATCAGGCGGGGTAGGAGTCGTGCCTTCAGGGGGCGCGGGTGCTGGATATCGTGTTTCGGGTCTGGAGGTGGTGTTCCAGGGGTCTGGAGATGGTGTTCCAGGGGTCTGGAGATGGTGTTTCGGGGGTCTGGAGATGGTGTTCCGGGGGTCTGGAGGTGGTGTTCCAGGGGTCTGGAGGTGGTGTTCCAGGGGTCTGGAGATGGTGTTCCGGGGGTCTGGAGTATGTACCGACCCTCAGATCTATATCTCCTGGTCCTGATCTTCTTATCAGGACCCCTGAAGCATCAGCTCCAATGGCTGCACGGAGAGGACGCGAGCCGAAGACCGCATCATCCGAGCTCGAACGGGCGGCTCACGAGCCGCCATCGCTCTGTCCGGACCGCTGATTCCGTTAGCCGAGAGGGCAGACGCCCGGTGCTCCAGGGCTCATGGAGGCGGCGCGACACCCTCCGGCGCGAAGAAAGCAGACCCGGCCCCTCATCGGCGTTATCTTCGGCCCCGTGGAGATCGAACGCGACAAGCTATTGGCAACACTCAAACGGGCGCAGGATCCGCGGGGGCTGCGGATGCACGAACTCGCCGACGAGCTCGGCGCCGACGCGCGGGGCAGGCACCGGGTGCGCACCCTCCTCGGGGAGCTGCTCACCGAGGGGACGATCGAGAAGGCCGAGGGGCCGCGCTATCGCCTCGTGGACTGGCGCCCGACGCCGGTGGCGCGCCCCGGGGCGAAGACCAACGGGGGCTCGGCCCCGGCGCCTGGAAAGGCCAAGGCCAAGGCCGAGGCCAAGCCTGGCGCGGTGACCGGGACCATCCGGGTCCATCCGGCCGGCTACGGCTTCGTCATTCGTGACGACGGCGAGGAGGACGTGTTCGTGGCGGCGCGCAACCGCGGCGCGGCGCTCGATGGGGATCAGGTGGAGCTCGACATCTGGGTCGGCTACAAGGGGACCGAGGGGCGGGTGATGGACGTGCTCCGTCGCGGGCGCGCGCGCGTCACGGGGATCCTGCGCGTGGCCGGACGCACCCCGTATCTCGAGCCCGACGACCCGCGCGTGCGGGGCCATGTCTCGCTCGCGGACGGCACGGGCGGCGCGCACGAGGGCCAGGTGGTGGTGGCGGAGATCGTGAGTTATCCGACGCGGCCCGACGAGCCGCTCGGGGCGCGGGTCGAGCGGGTGCTGGGGGAGCCGGATGACCCGCGCACGGAGGTGGCCAAGGTCATCGCCTGCGCCGAGATCCCGGACGAGTTCCCCAGCGAGGTGCTGGAGGCGGCGGCGCGCGTGCCGCGGGAGGTGGTGCCGGGGGATCTCCTCGACCGGGTGGATCTCCGGGACCGGGCGTTCTTGACCATCGATCCCGAGGTGGCGCGCGACTTCGACGACGCGGTGTGCGTGGAGGATGGGCCCGGAGAACCGGGGAGGATCGACCGGCTCTGGGTGGCGGTGGCCGACGTGTCGCACTACGTGCGGCCCGGCTCGGCCATCGATCTGGAGGCGCGGATCCGCGGCGTGTCGGTGTACCTGCCCGACCGCGCCATCCCCATGCTGCCGCCGGCCCTGTCGTCGGGGATCTGTTCGCTCAACCCGGACGTGGACCGGCTGGCCATGGTGGCGCGGCTCGACGTGGACGAGGCGGGCGTCATCCGGGACACGCAGTTCGCGGCGGCAGTGATCCGCTCGCGGGCGCGCCTCGACTATCACGGGGTGGCGGCGGCGCTGGGCGGTGATCTGCGCGGGCCGCGGGCGCGCTACCGCGAGCACCTGCCGCAGCTCGAGCGCCTCGACCGGGTGGCGCGGCGGATGCGCGCGGTGCGGCGCGAGCGCGGCGCGCTCGACTTCGACCTGCCCGAGGCGGTGGTGGTGCTCGACGAGGATGATCCGCGGCGCGTGCGCGAGGTGAAGAAGTCGCGCGCGCTCCCCGAGGTGCGCGACGCCTACCGGCTGGTCGAGGACTGCATGCTGGCGGCCAACGAGGCCGTGGCGCAGAAGTTCATCGCCCGGCGGCGCGACACGCTGTGGCGGGTGCACGACGTCCCCAAGGAGGAGCGCCTCCTCGATTTCGTGCAGCTGGCCGAGACCTTGGGCGCGGCCCTGTCCGTGGACGCGTGTCGTACGCCGCGGCAGCTGCGCGATTTCCTGGAGTCGATCGCGGGCCTGCCGATGGCGCGGTCGCTCTCCTATCTGCTCCTGCGCACGCTCAAGCAGGCGGTCTACGACGTGGTGAACGTGGGCCACTTCGGGCTGGCTTCGCCGGCCTATCTCCACTTCACCTCGCCGATCCGGCGCTACCCGGATCTGGTGGTGCACCGGCTGCTCAAGCAGCTCCTGCGGCGCGAGGGGATGCCGGCCGGCGGCGGGGAGGTGGTGGCCGGTCCGGTGCCGCAGCGCGAGGAGCTCGCGCGCTGGGCGAGCGATTCGTCGGCCTACGAGCGGCGGGCCATGGAGGCGGAGCGCGAGGTGGTGGACATGTACCGCGCCTACCTCATGCGCGACCGTATCGGCGAGGAGTATGACGGCGTCATCGTCGGGGTGACGAACTTCGGGCTGTTCGTCGAGATCCCCGAGCCGTTCGTGGAAGGGCTGATCAAGGTGGACACGCTCGGCGGCGACGCCTGGGTGTATGACGAGCAGAAGCTGCGCCTCGTGGGGCGCTCGAGCGGGCGCAGCTTCGCCCTGGGCGACGCGGTGCGGGTCCGCATCGAGAACGTCTCGGTGGCCCGGCGCAAGATCGACTTCGTGCTCATCGGGCACGAGGCCGCGGCGGCGGTGCCGGCGCAGCCGCAGGGGCGCCGGCGCCCGTCGCGCGAGGCGTCTCCGGGACGGAAGGGCGCGGATGGGAAGGACCGGAAGCAGCGCTCGCGGGCCGAGGAGCGAGGCGCCGGGGCGCGGCGTGGGCGGCGGCGATGAGCGCGACGTCGGGGCCGAAGCTGGAGGTGCGCGCCGCCACGGCCGAGGACCGCGCGGCGGTGGTGCGCCTGGTGGCGGCGAGCCTCAAGGAGCGGGGGACCGAGGGCGGGGGAGGAGGCGAGCCCTTGGACGTGGCCGGTGTGGAGCGCGCGGTGGAGCTGGCGCTCGCGCCGCGTTCGCTGGCCTGGCTGGTGGTGGCGCGGCGGAGCGGCGTTCTTTGTGGTGTGCTGCTGGCCAACCCGTCGATCAGCCCCCTGCATGGGGGAGCGGTGCTGCGGGTGGAGCTGATCCACGTGGATCCGCCGTATCGCCGGCGTGGCGTGGGGCGGGCGCTGATCGAGTACGTCTGTGACGAGGCGCGCCAGTCAGGGATGGCGGCGGTGGAGATGATGCTCGGCGCCGGGGAGGCGGCAGGGCTCGACTTCGGGCGGCGGCTCGGGTTCCGTGAGAGGGACGGCCGCCTCCTCGTCCGGGCGAGCGCGGCGCAGGCCCGTCATTAGTTAGATCGGTAGAACGCTAGGATTGGAGCCGGCGCGGCGCGGCTACGGCTTGAGCGTGCCGTCCCACGTGAGCTCGAAGCTGCCGCGCGAGCCGGTGGGGCCTGGTTCGAGGACCTTGGCGAGGACGGTCACGCGGCCCTGGCCGGTGGCCCGGGCGAAGCGGCCGGTGCCGCCGACGATGCGATAGGTGCCCTTGCTGCGGATGGTCACCTCGGGCGGGTGCGAGGTGTCGACGCAGTCCTCGCCCTGGTGCACGAAGTGGATCTCGTCGCCCCCGGCCACGGTGAGCGACACGCGATCCGTCTCGATCATCGAGCACGCGGGGTTGGTCTTGTTCGGCGTCAGGCTGGAGTCGCCGACGATGGCGCTCGCGCCGAGGCGCGGGGGCGTGCCCTGGCCTTCGAAGTGGAGCTGGCTCTTGCCGTCGCCGCTCATGGTGATGGCGAAGGTGCCGCGGAACAGGGCCTTGAAGCCGGCGGGCTTGGCCTCGGCCGGTCGACCGCCCCCTGGGACGAGGGCGAGGGCGAGGGCGAGGGCCGTGAGGAGGACGAGGGACCTGGGGAGCAGGGGGCGGGTGCGGCCAGGCGATCGGGATGCGCGCATGGGATCACTCCTTTCGCGGTCAGGAGGTCAGATCGACGGCGAGCCGCTCGTTGCCGGCCACGAACTCGAGACCGACTTGGAGCGGCACCTCGTCCCCCTCGGCCACGGCGACGACGCGGGACAGCGGCCGGCCGAGCCACCCCCAGTGCGTCGGGGGCAGGTAGGGGGAGTTGCCGAGCTGCGTCTCCTCGTCGAGGTGGGCGCGGAAGTAGACGATGAGCCCGTCGAGCGTGCCGCCGGCCCGGACCTTGAGCCGGGCCTCGGGCCAGCGGACGACGCCGGCGTCCTCCGTGGCCGCGAAGTCGAGATCGCAGAGGAGGCACTCCTCGGTGAGGATGCGGCTCCGTTGGTTCGTGGGGTCCCCGAGGTCGAGGGGCTTGCGGAACGCGGCCGGGGAGAGATCGCCGATGGCCCGCAGGAGCGGCCCGAAGTCGAGCCCATAGAGGCCGCCGAGCGCCTGGGCCTCGCGCCGGATCCGGGCCCGGTCGGCCTCGGCCTCGACCTCGGGTTGCCCCGGGAGTTCGATGCCGACGCAGCAGATCTCGAGCCGGTGGGGGATGAAACGCCCGCCGGGCTTGAGCAGGCGGCGGCGCGCGTCGTCGATGTAGCGGAGGAGGTTCTCCTGGAACGGGTCGGTGCCGATGAGCTCGTGGATGACGACGTCGGCAGGCTCGTCGGGCACGTAGTCGCTGCTGTTGCCGAGCCAGAGCTCGATGCGCTCGGCCCCGTTGGCGCGGAACATCTCGCGCGCCACCTCGGCGATGGCGCTCTCCTCGAGGGCGATGACCCGCCGCGCGCCGGCCTTGGCCGCGAACAGGGACAGGACGCCCGAGCCGCACCCGATCTCGAGCACGGTCTTGTCCCGGACGTGGCGGGTGATGGCGTGGCGGTAGGCCGAGACCCGAGGGATGTCGCGCAGCATCCGGTGCTGGAGGAGGACCGAGCCGAATCCGGTCTCGATGGGGCTGCGGCCGACGCCCTGGGTCGATGTCAGGAAGCCCCAAGACAGGAACCTGTCCACCAGGGACCCGAACTCCTCGGGGTCGACCTCCCAGTCCGCCTGCAGGGCGGCGAGGGCGTCGCGGGGCGTGCGGCCGCCGGCGAAGGAGCGCAGCACCGGCAGGGCTTCGCTGTGCAGCTCGAACGGTCGGCGTGAGACGGAGATGGTGCCGAGGAGCTGGCCGGTGGGACCGATCTGGAGGACGAGCGCCCGGGAGATGTCGTATCGCGTATCCCAGTCCCAGTTCATGATCTCAGTCGTCACCCGAGGCGTTCGATCGAGCGCCCGGAGCGCGGCGAAGAACTCCACGGCCCCTGGGAAGCGGACGACCGCTCCCCGGGGCGCGGGCCCTGCGATCGCCGGGGCGAACCAGGTCACCATAGCAGAATTCGATTATGCTCATGGCAATGAGTTCCATTCGCGAGCACCTCGAGTCGCGCGAGCGCCAGCTCCTGTCGCGTTACGCCCGTCTCTCCGCGGAGACCGAGGGCCGGGCCAGGCCCGAGCCCGAAGATGATCTCCGCACGGCGTTCCAGCGCGACCGCGATCGCATCCTCCACGCCAAGTCGTTCCGCCGCCTCGCCCACAAGACCCAGGTCTTCCTGGCCCCGGAGGGCGATCACTACCGCACCCGCATCACCCACACCTTCGAGGTGACGCAGGTCGCGCGCACGATGGCCCGCGCGCTCGGCCTGAACGAGGATCTGACCGAGGCCATGGCCATGGGCCATGACCTCGGCCACACGCCGTTTGGCCACGCCGGCGAGTTCGTGCTGGCGCGCCTCGTGCCGGGCGGCTTTCATCACGCGCGCCAGAGCGTGCGGGTGGTCGAGCAGCTCGAGCGGGAAGGGGGGGGCCTCAACCTGACCCGCGAGGTGCGGGAGGGGATCCTCAAGCACTCCAAGGGACGGGGACCGATCTTCACGGAGGGGCCCCACCTGGCCGCCACGCTCGAAGGACAGATCGTCCGGGTGGCCGACATCATCGCCTATGCCAACCACGACCTCGACGATGCCCTGCGGGCCCGGCTGGTGGCGCCGGACGACATCCCGGTCGCCATCCGCGAGACGCTCGGCGAGACGCATGGCGAGCGGCTGCGCACGCTCATCCTGGCGGTGATCGCCGCCTCGCCGGGCGGCCTGCCGGCCGAGTCGGGGGCGAGCCAGGGGGACGAAGGGCGGCGGGGCCCGGGGCCGGAGGTCGGGGAGGCCGGGGCGCGGCCGCGCATCCGGATGCAGGAGGAGGTGCTCGCGGCGCTGGTGGCCCTGCGCGACTTCCTTTATCAGCGTGTCTACGAGGCCCGGGTGGTGCGCGAGGAGTTCGAGAAGGCGCAGCGCATCCTGGAGGAGCTGTGGGGCCATTTCCATCAACACCCGGATGAGTTTCGCGCGCGCTACTGGCTCCGCGGAACCCGCGAGGAGGAGGGGCTCGATCGCGCGGTCACCGACTTCATCGCCGGCATGACCGATCGCTATGCCCTGCGCCTCTACGAGGAGCTGCGCCTGCCCCGGCGCTGGAGCATCTATTGAGGACCTGGTGAGATGATCTCCGGGCCTGGACCTGGCTCGGCCGCGTCTGGCCGGACCGGTGCAGCCTCGAAGGGGGGACGATGCGGGGGAGGCCACCTGATCAGCGAGTTCAGAGCACGCCCGATAGTGAAGGAATCGACCCGGCGCACGAGGCGCGGTATGGTGGAGCGGGAACGTGTGTTGTGCAGGGGTATCCTCCGAGCCCGGCGGCGAGGAGGGTCCGCGCCGGGCATGCAAGGCATGGGACGCAGCTCTGCAATCCAGAACAGGCTCGAGCCTGACGGTTCGTGTCCCCTCGAGGCGAGGGGGAACCCGAGGGCGTGGGCGCTGCTCTCGATGACGGCCGCCCCGCCTGGCCTCCGTGGAAAGGGCGATGACGCGGAGTAAAGAAAGGCCCCCGATCCTCCCCAACACCGGCCCCACGGGCAGGGTCTCCTCGGGCAATCCGGGGAGCTCCACGGCCCGGACCGCGATCGTCCAGCCGCCCCAGTTCGACCCCGCCATCCTGCTCAACGTCAAGGAACTCACCTCCAAGCTCCCCACGGTCGAGCGCGACAACTACGAGGTCGAAGGGGAGTGCGCCCGCGGCGGGCTCGGACGGATCCTTCAGGCCCGTGACGTCCGCCTCGAGCGCACGGTGGCCATCAAGGAGCTGCTCGCCACGACCGAGCGCGCGGCGGCGCGCTTCGTCCGCGAAGCCCTGGTGAGCGCCCGCCTCCAGCACCCGGCCATCGTCCCCGTGTACGAGGCCGGCCGCTGGCCCAACGGCGAGCTGTTCTACACGATGAAGATGATCTCCGGGCGCTCGCTCAAGGAGGCCATCGAGGAGACCAAGACGCTCGACGAACGGCTCGCGCTCCTGCCCAACGTGATCTCGGTGGCGGACGCCATGGCCTACGCCCACGACCAGCGCATCATCCACCGGGACCTCAAGCCGGCCAACATCCTCATCGGCCCCTTTGGCGAGACCGTGGTCATCGACTGGGGGCTGGCCAAGGATCTGACCAAGCCGCAGGAGGAGCCCGAGAGCATCGAGACGGCCCCGCTCTACCTCAAGGGCAACGACCTCACCATCGCAGGCGCGGTGATGGGCACGCCGCAATACATGCCGCCCGAGCAGGCGCGCGGCGAGGCGGTGGACGAGCGGGCGGACGTCTACACGCTCGGCGCGGTGCTCTACCACCTCCTGGCCGGCGTCTCGCCGTACGAGGGCGAGACGGCCTCGGACATCCTGTCCAGCGTGCTGCGCCAGCCGCCCACCTCGCTCGAGGAGCGGCAGCCGGGGATCCCGCAGGACCTCGTGACCATCGTCAGCAAGGCCATGGCCTACCGCAAGGAGGATCGCTATCCTTCGGCGCGCGAGCTGGCCGAGGACCTGCGCCGCTTCCAGACCGGCCAGCTCGTGAGCGCCCACGAGTATTCGAGCCTCACCCTGCTCAAGCGCTGGCTGCGGCGCTACCGCGCCCCGGTCACCGTGGCCCTCGGGTGTCTCCTGCTCCTCCTCATCGGGGGGGTCGTGGGCGTGCGCCGCATCGTGGTGGCGCGCAACCAGGCCGAGAAGGAGCGCGCGCGGGCCGAGTCGCAGAGCAACGAGCTCCTCCTCGTGGAGGCGCGGGCCTCGCTGGAGCGCGATCCCACGACCGCGCTCGCCTGGCTCAAGAACTACCCGCTCTCCGCGCCCGGCTGGGAGAAGGTGCGCGACATCGCCCTCGATGCCTGGAGCCGCGGGGCCGCCCGGCACGTCTTCCGCCGCGACGAGAGCACGTCCACCTTCGGCGCCTTCTCGCCCGACGGCCGGCTCTTCGCCGGGGCGAGCGAGGGCAAGGTCATCCGCCTGTGGGACATCGAGACCGGGCACACGGTGAAGAGCCTCCCCTACCAGGTCGATCTCGAGGCCGTCACCTTCACCCCCGACGGCCGCACCGTAGCCTTCGCGGAGTGGAACATCCCCGTGGTCAAGCTCTGGGACACCATGAGCGGCAAGGTGCGCGCCCTGCCCGCGCAGGCGGGGGTGCTCACGGCCCTGGCCATCTCCCCCGACGGCCGCTGGCTCGCCTCGGGCGGCAGCGATCACAAGCTGTGGCTGTGGTCGCTCGATTCGGACGAGCACCGCGTGGTCGAGGGCTTCGCGGCCTACGAGGGCGCGCTCATCCTCGAGGCGGTGCGCTTCTCGCCCGATAGCCGGTGGCTGGCCTTCCCGGGCGCGGACAACACGGTGCGCCTGTGGGAGGTGGCCACCGGCAAGACCCGTATCCTGACCGGGAGGCACCAGGACACCATCCTCACCCTGGCCTTCTCCCGCGATGGCAAGTACCTGGTCTCCGGCTCCAAGGATCGCTCGGTGCGGCTGTGGGAGATGGCGAGCGGCGAGGAGCGGCTCCTCGGCCTGCAGGACGGGAGCGTCCGCGTGGTGCAGTTCTCGCCGAGCGGGCAGCTCGTCGCCTCCGGCGGGCAGGACCGCTCCGTGCGCGTGTGGCACACGTCCACGGGCGAAGGCCGGATCCTCGGCACGCACCGCAGCCAGATCGAGACCCTGGCCTTCTCGCCCGACGGGCAGCTCCTGGCCGTGGCCGGCACCGACACCACGGTTCAGCTGTGGCAGGTGGCGGTGGGTGAGAAGTGGGAGCTCCAGGGCCACGTGAACGACGTCTCCCAGGTCCTGTTCTCGCCCGACGGGCGCTACCTCGCCAGCATGAGCGACGATCACACGGTGCGGCTGTGGGACACGTCGATCATCCAGGGGCGGGTGCTGCGCGGGCACGAGGACGACATCCGCCGCATCCTCTTCTCCCCCGACGGCAAGACGCTCGCTACGGCGAGCCGCGACCGCACCGTGCGGCTGTGGGACGTGCAGACCGGCAAGATGGCGCACGTCCTCCGGGGCCACGAGGCCATGGTCTACAACGCCGCCTTCTCCCCCCACGGCGAGGTGCTCGCCTCGGCCGGCTTCGATGGCGCGCTCCGGCTGTGGAACGTCGCCACGGAGGAGGTGCGCAAGCTGCCCGGACACAAGGGACCGCTCCGGGCGCTCGAGTTCTCTCCGGACGGCAAGCAGCTCGCCACCTGCGGGGATGACGGGGTGGTGCGGCTGTGGGACGTGCAGTCGGGCATCGGCCGGGCGCTCGGCACCCATCAGGGGCGTATCTCCTGGCTGGTCTTCTCTCCCGATGGCGCGCTCCTCGCGTCGGCCGGGGACGACCATCTGATCAAGCTGTGGTCCGTGGCCAACGGGGCGCAGCGCGTCCTCGCCGGGCACACGGATCAGGTCTTCCGGGTGGCGTTCTCCCACAACGGGCAGTACCTCGCCTCTTCGAGCCTCGACAACACCGTGCGGCTATGGAACGTGGCCGCGGGCACGGGGCGGATCCTGGGCACCCACAAGGCCCAGGGGGGCCCCGTGGCCTTCTCCGGCGACGATCGGTACCTCGCTTCGGGCGCGATCGACGGCTCGCTCCAGCTCTGGGATCTGGTCACCGGCGCGAGCTCGCCGCTGCCCGGTCACACCGCGCGGATCCTGGCGCTCGCGTTCTCGCCCACCGCGGCGCTCCTCGCCTCGGCCAGCGTGGATCACACGGTGCGGCTGTGGGACATCAACACCGGCACCTGCCAGCGGTTCTTCCGGCACGAGAACTACGTCGAGGACGTGGCCTTCTCGCCCGACGGCCGGACGCTCGTGTCCTGCAGCGTGGACAAGACGATCCGTCTGTGGCCGGTCAGCCACACCAAGCGCCTCCCCGAGGATCCGGCGGGGCTCCAGAAGTGGATGGGCGACCTCACCTCGGCCGAGATCCAGCCCGGCCGCGAGCTCGGTACGCCGTGAGACGGCGGCGGCGCAGGGCTTTACGACGCACGGTTCGGTGCATGGAACACCCTGGCTCCCATGAGTAGCAAGGTCCCTCCCGAGCTGCTCGCTCCGGGAGACGCTCCCCCCGGAGCCGCCACGCCCCGCGTGGAACTCCCGAGCCAGGTGCGAAATCAGTTTCTCCCTGACGTAGACAGCGCTCCCAGCCCGAGCACGCTGCCGTTCATCGACGATGGTCGGTACAGCGTCGAAGGGGAGCACGCGCGCGGCGGGTTGGGCCGGGTCCTCAAGGCGCGTGATCATCGGCTGGCCCGCCCCGTCGCCATCAAGGAGCTCATCGGCGTCGACAAGGAGGGCGCCGCGCGCTTCGTCCGCGAGGCCCTCGTGAGCGCCCGCCTGCAGCATCCGGCGATCGTGCCCATCTACGACGCCGGCCGCTGGCCCAACGGCGAGCTGTTCTACGCCATGAAGCTCATCTCCGGCCGCTCGCTTGACCAGATCATCGAGGGGGCGGGCACTCTCGACGGGTGTCTCGCGCTCCTGCCGCACGTCATCGCGGTGGTCGACGCCATCGCCTATGCGCATAGCCAGCGGGTGATCCATCGGGATCTCAAGCCGGCCAACGTCCTCGTCGGCCCGTTTGGCGAGACGGTCGTCATCGATTGGGGGCTGGCCAAGGACCTCACGCAGCTCGAGGATGAAACGACCGCACCCGGGGCTCCAGCTCCGCAGGCCGGGCCCGAGCTGACCGTGGCCGGCGCGATCCTCGGCACGCCCGAGTACATGCCGCCCGAGCAGGCGGAGGGGAAGACCGTCGACGAGCGCGCCGACGTCTATGCCCTGGGCGCTATGCTCTACCACGTGCTGGCCGGTATCCCTCCCTATGATGGGAGCAGCTCGCGCGAGGTCCTCAACCAGGTGCTCGCAGGCCCCCCGCAGCCCCTGGAAGAACGGCAGCGCGGCGTCCCGCTGGATCTGGCCGCCATCGTCCGCAAGGCGATGGCCCGCCGGAAGGAGGATCGGTATCCCTCGGCGCTGGAGTTGGCTGAGGATCTGCGTCGTTTCCAGACCGGCCAGCTCGTGAGCACCCGCGAGTATTCGAGCCTCACCCTGCTCATGCGCTGGCTGCGGCGCTACCGCGCGCCGGTCACCGTGGCCCTGGGCTGCCTCCTCCTCCTCCTCCTCGGTGGCATCGTGAGCGTGCGCCGCATCGTGGTGGCGCGCAACCTGGCCGAGCGGGAGCGTGCGCGCGCCGAGGCGCAGAGCAACGAGCTCCTCCTGGTGGAGGCGCGGACCTCGCTGGAGCGCGATCCCACGACCGCGCTCGCCTGGCTCAAGAATTATCCGCTCTCCGCGTCCGGATGGGAGAGGGTGCGCGACATCGCCCTCGATGCCTGGAGCCGCGGGGCCGCCCGGCACGTCTTCCGCCGCGACGAGAGCACGTCCACGTTCGGCGCCTTCTCGCCTGACGGCCGGCTCTTTGCCGGCGCGAGCCAGGGCAGGGTCATCCGCCTGTGGGACATCGAGACGGGGCACACGGTGAAGAGCCTCCCCTACCACGTCGATCTCGAGGCCGTCACCTTCACCCCCGACGGCCGCACCGTGGCCTTCGCGGAGTGGAACGTCCCCGTCGTCAAGCTCTGGGACACCATGAGCGGCAAGGTGCGCGCCCTGCCCGAGCAGGCGGGGGTGCTCACGGCTCTGGCCATCTCCCCCGATGGCCGCTGGCTCGTCTCGGGCGGCAGCGACCACAAGCTGTGGCTGTGGTCGCTCGACTCGAGCGAGCACCGCGTGGCCGAGGGCTTCGCCGCCTACGAGGGTGCGCTCATCCTCGAGGCGGTGCGCTTCTCGCCGGACAGCCGGTGGGTGGCCTTCCCGGGCGCGGACAACACGCTGCGCCTGTGGGAGGTGGCCACGGGCAAGACCCGCATCCTGACGGGGAGGCACCGGGACACCATCCTCACCTTGGCCTTCTCCCGGGATGGCAAGTACCTTGTCTCCGGCTCCAAGGATCGCTCGGTGCGGCTGTGGGAGATGGCGAGCGGCGAGGAGCGGCTCCTCGGCCTGCAGGACGGGGCCGTCCGCTCGGTGCAGTTCTCGCCGACCGGCCAGCTTGTCGCCTCGGGTGGGCAGGACCGCACCGTGCGCGTGTGGCACACGGCCACGGGCGAAGGTCGGATCCTCGGTACGCACCGCAGCCAGATCGACACGCTGGCCTTCTCCCCTGATGGGCAGCTCCTGGCCGTGGCCGGCATCAATACCACGGTTCAGCTGTGGCAGGTGGCGGTGGGTGAGAAGTGGGAGCTCCAGGGCCACGTGAACGACGTCTCCCAGGTCCTGTTCTCGCCCGACGGGCGCTACCTCGCCAGCATGAGCGACGATCACA
>DATAGU010000254.1:0-58511 GCA_036263495.1 Polyangia bacterium
TAGATGGCCTTCATGAAGTCGGCGAGCTGGCGCTCCTCGAAGCCGAGCTTGGTCATGTCGAGCTGGAGGTTCGACTTGTCGAGGAGACGGAGCACGACCTTCTCGCCGAACAAGGTGGGCAGGACGCTGACGCGGAAGTCCATCTCGCGGTCCTTGCCGATCTTGAGCTTGATGCGGCCGTCCTGGGGCAGGCGGCGCTCGGCGATGTCGAGCTGCGCCATGATCTTGAGGCGCGAGATGATGGCCGACTTGAGCTTCATCGGCAGGGCCTGCTCCTCGTGGAGCACGCCGTCGATGCGGTAGCGCACGCGGAAGGCCTTCTCGTAGGGCTCGATGTGGATGTCCGAGGCGCGCTTCTTGATGGCGTTGAGGAGGATGACGTTGCATAGCTTGACGACCGGGGCCTCGCTCGAGGCGCGCTCGAGGTCGACGGTCTTGTCCTCCTCCTCGGGGCCGGCGAGGTCGACCTCCTCGTCGAAGTCGCCGAGCACGTCCTGGTAGGTGACGTGCTTCTCGTAGTGGCGCTGGAGCGCCTCGTCGATGGAGGCCTCGGAGGCGACCACGACCTCGATGTGATAGCCGGTGAGGAACTTGAGCTCGTCGATGGCGTAGATGTTGGAGGGGTCGGCCATGGCGACGATGAGGGCGGCGCCCGAGCGGTTGACCGGGACGATCTGGTACTTCTTGGCCACCTCGCCGGGGACGAGGCGCAAGACCTCGGCCTCGATCTCGAACTCGGTGAGGTTGATGGCCGGGACGTTGTATTGCCGCGAGAGGAACGCGGTGAGGTCCCGTTCCGCGAGGATACCGAGGCGGGTGAGGCTGTGGCTGAGGCGCCCTCCGGTCTTGCGTTGATCCTCGAGGGCACGCTGCAGCTGAGGGTGGGAGATGATGTTCTCGCGGACCAGCAGTTCGCCGAGACGACTCATGGGGTCTCTCGAAGGTACTGCGGCGAGCGGAGACCGGTCAAGGAAGGGGATGGCCCATCAGCAGGATGTAGAACGCCTGCCGCAGAGGGCGATGGAGCGCCCTGGATCCTCCTGAAAAATCTGGGAAGAGGGTCGTTCAGGTGGGGGCCGGGCGGCGGGTGCCCGGGTGGCTGGCGCCCGGCGGCGGGGGTTTACGGCTCGAGCGCCTCGCGATGCTCTGCACCCTCAGGATCGCGACACTCGACCTTCTCTTCTTTGATAGGGGTGGCGAGCACCTTGAGGAGCTCACTGTTCATCAGGTCGATGCCGCCCGACTTGCCGTTGGTGAGCTCGCGGATGCCCCAGAAGAGGCTGGTCCCGGTGACCCGGGTCGTGCCGTCATGACTGATCTGGGCGCCCGCGCCCACACCGAACCCTCGCAGCAGCGCCCCTTCGGCGCCTGCGTCCAGAGAGAAGCCGCGCTTGAAGTCGACCATGTAGCTGACGTCGGCCTGGATGACCGACTGGATCATGATCAGGCGCTCCTTGGCCAGGAGCGCGCCTTCGATCTCGGCCTTGCAGGCCTGGCTGCGCTTGCCGATGTTGTCGCGGATGGCGTCGCGCGAGATATCGAGGATGCGGACGTTCGTGAGATCGAGCTGCACGTTCCGGATGGCGTCGATCTGGGTGCTGAGCCGGAGCTGCTTGAGGTAGTCGCCCGTGAGCTTGATGCTGGCGCTCAGCCGGCGCACCAGGGCCTCGTTGGCGCTCGACGAATCATCCACCTGGATGTCGCCCAGGGCGGCCTTCTGCGAGCACACCCGCTCGAGGATGAGCGGCTTCTGACGCACGATCTTGACGATCGTGCCCGGCGGCACGAGCACCGTCGGCGGCACGATCTCCTTGTAGCCTTTGGACCGGATCGCCTGCGACAGCTCGGAGCCGCAGCCCGACGCGAGGGCCGCACCCACCAGGAACAATGACCAGGCAATCCGGGGGCTTCGCTTCAACATCAGTCTCTCCTCTAGCAATAGATAATGGATGGCGTGGAACCGCTCGCCTCTATGGAGTGTGCTGGCTCCGCGGGCCGTTCTGATGATCCGCGGGGATGGGGTTCATCGACGAGCGGGAGCCATCATAGCACGGGGGCGGCAGGGCGCACGGCGGCCCGGACCGGGATCTGACAAGAGCCGGGCCGGTCCCTCACGGTCACATATAGAATGATCCTGTAGAAGGGCGCTTCGGGGCCCGATGCGGCCAGCGACGCGCCCCGCCGCAAGGTGGCGGACGGGACGCATCTCCTCCATGATCCGGGCAACGTCACCGCCCGGCCCCTACATCCATGGCGCTCATGACCTCATCTCCCCCCAGGCCACCTCGCCAGCAGTTCGTGCTGGCCGATCGGCGCCTGGCCCGCGCGATCCTCATCGGCCTCGCCTGCCTCTTCTGCATCGCCATCATCGGCCCCCTCATCTCCTTCCGCAGTGACGTCGCCAACAGCCGCCACCAGCGGCAGACGCGCGTCGCCCGCGAGGCCACGGTGTTCGCCGAATCGCTCAAGCTCCTCCTCGACGCCCGCATCGACGAGCTCGAGCGGGTGGCCAGCCGCCCGGAGGTCGACCTCGCCGACGGCAACCATGCCCCCGAGGAGCGGCTCCTCACCCTCTCGCACAGGGGCTCGGCCTTGTTCAAGTGCGTGGGGTTCCTCGGCACCCAGGGCAACGTGGTCTGGGCCGAACCCCATGAACCCCTGCGCCCCGTGTCCAAGGAGCGCTGGCAGAGTCAGCCCTGGTTCCAGCACCTCCTCGCCGAGCAAGAGCCCGTGGTCGAGATCTTCGACACCGCGACCGACACCCTCGTGGCCGGGGTCCCGGTGGTCCGCGGCGGACAGCTCACCGGCGTGCTCGTGGGTCTCATGGACGCCTCGGAGCACCTCGTCCCCGTCAACCTCTTCCCCGAGGAGACGGCCCTGCTCGTGGCGCGCAGCCGGCGCGTGCTGCAGATCTCGGGCAAGGGCTCGGTGTTCAAGGAGGAGCTGACCCAGCGGCTGCCTGACCTGCCGGCCATCTTCGATGACGAAGGATCCGGGGGGCCCGGGACGGGCATGGAGTGGGAGCTCGCCAACGACTCGGCCTTCGCGTTCTTCGCGCCAGTCAAGGGCAGCTACCTCACCGTGGTCCTGGTCGACAACGAGGAGCCGGTCCTCGCCACCCTGCGCGGTCGGCTCCTCTATCAGCTCCTGTTCATCGCCTCGCTGCAGGTCGCGAGCGTCCTCCTCTTCTCCCTCTACCTCGGCCGCAGCTACCAGCGCTTCCTCAAGGTGGAGGCGCAGATCGCCGACAACGAGAAGATGATCGCGCTCGGCCACGCCTCGGCCCTCATCGCCCACGAGGTGAAGAACTCCCTCAATGGGCTGAGCGCGGCCACCTCCTACCTCTCCCTCGACGCCAACGACCCCGTGCCCGCGGTGCGCATCATGCGCGGTCAGATCGAGCGGCTCGAGCACGTCGCGCGCCTGCTCCTCGACTTCGCCAAGCCCATGGCCCCGCGCCTGGTCGACTGCAACCTGGAGCGCCTGGCCCACGAGGCCATCGAGGGGCTCCAGCTCCTGCCCGAGGCCGAGAGCGTGAAGGTGAACGCCGAGCTCGACACGCCGCTGCCGGTCCGGAGCGACCCCCTCCTCCTCCTCACGGCCATCGAGAATCTCGTGCGCAACGCCATCGAGGCCGGGGCCGCGGCCAAGGACACCGGGCGGATTGCGGAGCCGTGGGTCCGCGTCCGCGGCACGCTGCAGGCCGGCACGGCCATCCTCGAGATCGAGGACAACGCCGGCGGGCCGCCGCCCGAGTTCGAGCAGACCATGTTCGAGCCGTTCGCCACCTCCAAGCCCAAGGGCATCGGCCTCGGCCTCACCATGGCCTTCCGGGCGATCGAGAGCCAGGGCGGCATGCTGGAGTTCGCGCGCACTCCCGCGGGCAGCCGCTTCACCATCCGTGTCGCCGCGCGCACGAGTGAGTCAGGACGCCATGAAGCTCTCGATCTTGCTGGTGGATGACGATCGCGCCTTCTCGGCGCTCGCCTCGGCGGCCCTCAAGCGGGAGGGCTTCCCCGTCACCGTGGCCCACTCGCTCCACGAGGCGCAGAAGGCCGTGGACCGGGCCGCCTTCGAGATGGTCGTCCTCGACCGCCGCCTCCCCGACGGCGACGGGCTCGACTTCCTGGGCCCGCTCAAGGCCGCGCTCCCCGCGGCCGTGGTGGTGATCGTCACCGCCCACGGCGACATCGCCAGCGCGGTCGGCGCCATCCGCGCCGGGGCCGCCGACTACATCGTCAAGCCCGTCGAGCTCGCGGACCTCATCACCAAGGCCCGGCGCGCCGCGGACGAGGTCCGGCTGCGGGAGCGTCTGAGCCGCGCCGAGGGCGAGCTGTCGGGTCGGCGCCAGCTCATCCCCCCCCGCTCCGAGGCCATGCGCCAGGTGCTGGCCATGCTCGAGCAGGTGGCGCGGAGCCCGCGCAGCCCGGTCCTCCTCCTCGGCGAGACCGGCGTCGGCAAGGAGGTGCTCGCCTGGCACGTACACGTGCACGGCGCCGGGGAGCCCGCCCCCTTCGTCCACGTCAACTGCGCCGCCCTCCCCGACACCACCGCCGAGAGCGAGCTGTTCGGGCACGAGCGCGGCGCCTTCACCGACGCCAGGACCGCGCGCCACGGCCTCGTCGAGAGCGCCAGCGGCGGCACCCTGCTCCTCGACGAGGTGGGCGAGCTGTCCGCGGCCGTGCAGGCCAAGCTCCTCACCTTCCTCGACTCCGGGCAGTTCCGCCGCCTCGGCGGCACCACCGAGCAGAGCAGCACCGCCCGCATCATCGCCGCCACCAACCGCGACCTCGAGGCCGACGTGCGGGCCGGCCGCTTCCGCGAGGATCTATGGTTCCGGCTCGGGGTCTTCCAGGTCCGCGTGCCGCCCCTGCGCGAGCGCCGCGAGGACCTCATCGTCCTCGCCCAGGGCCTCCTCATCCGGCTCCAGGGCGAGCTCGGGCGGCGCAACGTGCGGCTCAGCCGCGAGGCCGAGGCGCGCCTCCTCGCCTATCCGTTCCCCGGCAACGTCCGCGAGCTCCGCAACATCCTCGAACGCGCCCTCGTGCTCGAGCAGGGCCCCGAGCTCAGGCTGGAGATGCTGGCCACGCCGGCCAGCGCCGCCGCGCGGCCTCCAGAAGATCAGGGAGATCGGTTCGTGGTCGCGGGACCGCCCATCCCCATGGAGGAGCTCGAGCGGCGCTATGCCCAGCACGTCCTCCAGCAGCTCGGCGGCCGACGTATGGAGGCGGCCAAGGCGCTCGGCCTCTCCTATCCCACCTTCGTCAAGCGCCTCGGCGAGGAGTGACCGGGCCCCCGGGGCGAAAAATTCTTTCACCCCGGGCGGTCCCCACTGAAAAAAATTTTCAGTCGCCGGGGGCGGCCTCGCTCCGAAGTGGCCGGGAGACGGGCCCGGGGCCGGTGGCACACGGCGTGCTCTGCGGATGTAGCCGACTAGGTCCGCATGCTGGGATACGCCACCGTTCTTCTGACCGCCGCCGCGCTCGGTGCAGAGCCGACGCCTGCCCCCCATGTACCCGATGCCCTCCGCCTCGCCTCCGAGCCCTCGGATCAAGAGCTCGCGTGGCTCCTCTGGCATCGCTCCCCGGATCTCGAAGCCGCGCGGGTCCGCATCGGGACCGCCGCCGCCGAGGTGGAGCGGTCGCTGCTCCTGCCCAACCCGCAGGCCGAGTTCAACTGGGGCACCATCCCCGTGGGGCCGACCAACCCCGCCGGGCTCGATTCCCCCCTGTCCCAGATCCCGAACTACAGCATCGCGCTCTCGACCCTCGTCGAGATCGGCAAGCGCGGCCCGCGCCAGGAGGCGGCCCGCCACAACGCCCAGGCCACGGTCCTCGATGCCATCGAGCAGCTGCGCCAGCGCCACCTCGACCTCCTCGGCCTGCTGGGCGAGATCGCGGCCACCGAGATCCGGATCGCCACCCTGTCGGCGCTGGCCGCGGACGCGCAGCGGATCACCGCGATCCAGCAGCGCCGGGCCGACAAGGGCGACGTCGCCCAGCTCGACAGCGATCGCGCCGCCCTGGAGGAGCAGAAGCTCCTCTCCAACCTGCGCGAGCAGCAGAGCCACCTCCTCGAGCAGCTCCGTTTCTGCGCCGATCTGACGGGCGTGCCATGCGAGCCGTTCGGCGAGGGCGAGCGGGCCAACGCGTTCCTCGAACGTCCCTGGCCCGGGGTCCCGGGTCAGGCCGCCGGAGACACCACACCGCCCCTCCCATTGGAAGAGCGTCCCGACCTCCAGTCCCTCCGCGAGCAGGAGCGGGCCGCCCAGGCCGCCCTCCGGCTCGCGCACGCGCGCGCCATCCCGGATCCCACGCTGCGCGCGGGCTATCTCCATGACCGGTTCGTCATCTCGGGCAACCAGCGCAACAGCCTGTTCGTCGGCGTGTCCCTGCCCCTGACCCTCTTCGATCGCGGCCAGGCCGATGCTCGCGCCGCCGAGGCCACGGCGCGCGGCGCGTCGCGCATCCGCACGCTCCTCCTCGAGCGCGCCGAGCACGAGCTCGAACGCTGCACCGAGCAGAGCCAGGCCCTCACGGAGAACCGCACGCGCCTGCGCAGCACCACCTTGCCCCTGGCCCGCTCAGTGGTCGCGCGCCTCGAACAGGCGGTCGCCCAGGGCGGCGCGCCGCTCCAGGAGTTGCTGCTCGCCCGGCGCACGCTCGGCGAGCTCTTGATCGACGCCACCGAACTCGACCTCGCGACCTTCCGGCTCTCGCTCGCCCGCGCCCGCCTCGGCGGCGGGGGCCCCCATGCGTTGCCGGTCACGTCGCCGCCACTGCCACGCTAGCCCATGCCACTGGGAGTCTCCTATCCATGTCTGTCTCCGATACGACGCTCTCGTCCTTGCCCTCTGACCCCTCCGACGTCGCCCCGCGCATCACGGCCGGGCTCACCATGAGCGAGCCAGGTCCGCCGTCCCGGTCCCCGTGGCCGCGATCGACGCGCTGGCTCCTCGGCGCGGTCGTGGTCCTCGGCGCCGGCGGGGCCATCGCCGCGCTCCTGCCCCACTCGAAACACGCCCCTGCGCCGCCGCCGCCCACCCTTCAGGCCGATCGCGCGGGCGTGACCCTCACGCCCGATGCGCCGCAATGGAAGTACGTGGAGCTCGCCGTGGCCCAGGAGGCGGCGCCCCTCACGCCGCTCCCGGCCCCGGGCCGGATCGCCTTCGACCCCAAGCGCACCGCGAGCGTGGGCGCGCCGCTCGCCGGCCGCGTCGAGGCCGTGACCGTGCGCAACGGCGACCGCGTCAAGCTCGGGGCCCCGCTGTTCTCGGTCCGCAGCGGGGCGCTCGCCGATCTCGACCGCGAGGTGCAGGCCGCCCGCGAGACCGTGGGCGTCAAGAAGCGGCTCCTCGATCGCGTGCGCGATCTGTTCGCGGTCCAGGCCGTGCCCGAGAAGGAGGTGCTCGCCGCCGAGGCCGAGCTCAAGGAGGCCGAGCTCAGCCTCAAGGCCGCGGTCGCCAAGACCGAGAGCCTCGGGGTCGAGACCGCCGGCACCAACCTCTACTGGATGCGCGCACCGCGCGAGGGCACGGTGGTGGAGCTCGACGTCTACGAGAGCCAGGAGGTCACGCCCGATCGCGACCGGCCGCTCCTCCGCATCGCCCTGCTCGACGAGGTGCTGGCCCTGGCCGACGTGCAGGAGGCCGACGCCGCCGACCTCCGCGTGGGCGCCCCGGTCATCGTGCAGGGGGGCAGCGCCACCGAGCGCTCCGCGCGCATCGAGCACATCTCCGAGGTCATCGACCCCCAGCGGCGCACCGTCGAGGTCCGCATCCGCGTCCCCAACCAGGACCGCTCCCTCCGGCCCAACGCCTTCGTCCAGATCGCCTTCCAGCCGGATCCGCCCAGCAACGGCGCCCGCCGCATCCGCGTCCCGGCTCAGGCCGTGGTGAGCGACGGCAACCAGTCCGTCGTGTTCGCCATGAAGAGCCCGGGCCGCCTCGAGCGCGTCCCGGTCGTGCCGGGGCGGCGGCGGGACGGCGAGGTCGAGATCAAGTCCGGCCTCGAGCCCGGCACCCGCTACGTCTCCCGCGGCGCGCTCCTCCTCCTCAACCAGGTCGACCTGGCAGACTGAGGAGACCCAGACCCATGTTCGAGAGCATCGTCTCCTTCTCCATCAAGAACCGCGGCGCCGTCCTCTTCTTCACCGTCGTCGCCGCCATCTGGGGCTACCTGTCGTTCCACGACCTCACCGTCGAGGCCTTCCCCGACCCCACCGACACCCAGGTCAACGTCATCACCCTCTTCCCCGGCCAGCCCGCCGAGGAAGTCGAGCGGCAGCTCGGCCTCCCGCTCGAGCGCGCCCTCAACGGCGTCCCCGGCCTCTCGCGCCTCCGCAACCTCTCGATGTTCGGCCTCTCGTACGTCACCCTCACCTTCAACGACGGCGTCGAGGGCCTGTGGGCGCGCCAGCAGGTGCTCGAGCGCCTGCGCGACGCCGAGCTGCCCGAGGGCGTGACCCCGGAGCTCGGCGCCTTCGCCACCCCCATCGGCGAGGTCTACCGCTACACCCTCACGGGCGCCGACGATGACCCCATGAAGCTGCGCACCCTGCAGGACTGGGTGGTGCGCCCCATGCTCCTCCGCGTCAATGGCGTGGCCGACGTGGTGAGCTACGGCGGCCTGGTCCGCGAGGTCCACGTCCAGCCCCGGCCGCAGCGGCTCGCCGCCTTCGGCCTCACCCTCGCCGACCTCGAGGAGGCCATCCGCGCCGCCTCGGTCAACGCGAGCGGCGGCGTCCTCGAGCGCGGCGTCGAGCAGTTCGTCGTGCGCAGCGAGGGCCTGTTCCACAACCTCGACGACCTCCGCCAGGTCCGCGTCGCCACCCACGAGGGCACCCCGGTCTTCCTCCAGGAGGTCGCCGACGTCTCCGAGGGCTGGGCCCCGCGCCAGGGCGTCACCAGCCGCGGCGAGCGGCTCGACGCCGTGGAGGGCATCGTGCTCATGCGCCGCGGCGAGAACCCCTCCCTCGTCCTCGAGGCCCTGCGCAAGCAGCTCACCGCCATCAACGCCCGCCTGGCCGTCGACCGCGCCCAGGTCGATCCCTTCTACGACCGCACCGAGCTCATCAACACCACGCTCCGCACCGTGGGGCGCAACCTCCTCGAGGGCGCGCTCCTCGTCACGCTCGTGCTCTTCGTCTTCCTCCTCGACCTGCGGGCCGCGCTCGTGGTGGCGGCGCTCATCCCCCTGTCGCTCCTGTCCGCCTTCATCTACCTGCGGGTCCGCGGCATGTCGGCCAACCTCCTCTCCATGGGCGCCGTCGACTTCGGCATCATCGTCGACGGCGGCGTGGTCATCATGGAGAACATCATCACCCAGCTGTCGCACGGCGACCCGCACGCGGTCGCCCCCTCGCACGAGGCGCTCGTCGATCGCGTGCGGCGCGCCACCCTGGCCGTGGTGCGGCCCACCGTGTTCGCCGTCCTCATCATCATCGCCGCCTACCTGCCCATCTTCATGCTCCAGCGGGTCGAGGGCCGCATCTTCGCGCCCATGGCCAACACCGTCGTGGCCGCGCTCCTCGGCGCGCTCCTCTTCTCCATCACCCTCATCCCGGTCCTGTCGGCGATCGTCTACCGCAAGCCCCTCGCGCACAAAGAGTCGCCGGTCCTGCGGCTCGCGGCCCGGGCCTACGAGCCGGTCCTGCGCTTCGCGCTCGCCCGCCCCGTCGTCGTGGTCTCGCTCGCCACGATCGCGCTCGGCGCCTCGGTCTTCACCCTCCCGCGCCTCGGCTCCGAGTTCCTGCCCGAGCTCAACGAGGGCGCGCTCTACATGACCTTCACCCTGCCCCCCAACATCTCCCTCACCGAGGGGCGCAAGCTCGTGCCCAAGATCAGCCAGCTCCTCCACACCGCCCCCCAGGTGGACGCCGTACTCTCGCAGCTCGGCCGCCCCGAGGACGGCACCGACGCCAAGCTGACCAACAACCTCGAGTTCTTCGTCAAGCTCAAGGCGCCCGAGGCCTGGCCCAAGGAGACGCCCACCCTGGGCCTGGTCATCGCCCACCTGCAGCGGACCATCGAGGAGATCCCGGGCCTGGAGGTCAACTTCTCGCAGCCCATCCGCGACAACGTGAACGAGAGCATCAGCGGCCAGGGCGGCCAGATCGCGGTCAAGCTCTACGGCGACGATCTCAGCGCGCTGCAGCTCCAGGCCGAGCGGGTCAAGGCCACCCTCGCCAAGGTCAAGGGCGTGGCCGACCTCAGCATCGTCAAGAGCGGCGAGGTGCCGCAGATCCAGGTCAAGCCCGACCGCGTGGCCCTCGGCCGCTACGGCATGCACCTCGGCGAGTTCCAGCACGTCTTCCAGACCGCGCTCGGCGGCCGGCCGGTCTCGGACTTCTGGGACGGCGAGCGGCGCTTCGACGTGGTCATCCGCCTGCCCATCGCCGCGCGCGACGACGTGGAGAAGATCCGCAAGCTGCGCGTGCCCGTGGAAGGGGGCATCACCGTGTCGCTCGAGGCGCTGGCCCGGGTGGACACCGGTTTCGGCCGGGCCTCCATCAACCGCGAGAACGGCCGCCGCTACATCGGCATCCGCATGAACGTGCGCGGCCGGGATCTCGGCGGCTTCGTGGACGAGGCGCGCCGCCGCGTGGCCACCGATGCGCCGCTCGGCTCCGGCATGTCCATCGAGTGGGGCGGGGAGTTCGAAAACAAGGAGCGCGCGATGGCCCGGCTGGCCATGGTCGTGCCCGTGGCGCTCCTCCTCACCCTGCTCCTCCTGTTCAAGGCCTTCGACTCCTTTGGCCGCGCGATCGTGACCCTGCTCAACGTGCCGTTCGCGCTCACCGGCGGGGTCCTCGGCCTGTGGATCGCCCACCTGCCGCTGTCCGTGGCCGCGGCCGTGGGCTTCATCGCCCTCATCGGTCAGGCCTCGCTCAACGGCGTGCTCGTCACCTCCGCCATCGCCGAGCGGCGCAGCCAGGGCCTGCCCATCGATCAGGCCATCAAGGACGGCTGCCGCGATCGCCTGCGGCCGGTCCTCATGACCGCCGCGCTCGCCGCGCTCGGCCTCGTGCCGGCGGCCCTGTCCCACGCCATCGGCTCCGAGACCCAGCGGCCGCTTGCCGTGGTCATCCTGTTCGGCACCCTGTCGGCCTGCTCCCTCACGATGGTGCTCCTGCCGATCATCTACCGGGTCTATGCCCGGCTGACCGAGCGCGGCCTCCCGCTCCACAACCCTGCGACCCAGACCCAGCTTAGCCAGACGAGCTGACCCGCCCCCCGCGCCTCCGGCCTCCGCGTGCGCGCGCGCAAGCAGCGTGAGCGTACGCTTGCGCGTGCCCGTCAACGTGCCCGTGAGCGAGCGCCCGAAGAATTTGCATCCCGCCCCCGCGCCCGGCGGCGCCGCAGGCAAGGTTTGCGCGCTCCACCCCGCCGCCGCGCCTCATCCCGCGGGGAACGGCGTGGCACGCCGGTTGCCGTGACCCGGCTTGATGCGACTCCTGCCCTGCCTGCTGCTCCTCCTGCTCCTGGCCCCCACCGTCCACGCCGCGGACGCCGCCGCGCCGCCCCCGCTCGAGTTCTTCTGGGGCATCGGTTGTCCGCACTGCGCGGACGCCGAACCCTTCGTCGATCGGCTCGAGCGCGAGACCCCCGGCCTGCGCGTGGAGCGGATCGAAGTGCGCCAGGACCCCGAGGGTCGCCGCCGCTTCCACGCTACCCTGCAGCGGCTCGGCATCACCACCCCCGGCATCCCCATCTTCGTCGTGGGCGACCGGAGCGTCATGGGCTTCCGCCCCGGTCACACCGAGGCCGAGGTCATCGCCCTCCTGCGCGCCGCCGCCGCCCCGGCCCCCGAGGTGCCGAGCCACGTAGACCTCCCCTTCCTCGGCCGCGTCGACGCGCGCCGCCTGCCCCTGCCCGCGCTCACCGTCGTCATCGGCCTCCTCGACGGCATCAACCCCTGCGCCATGTGGGTGCTGCTCGTCATGCTCGGCATCCTCCTGCGCGTGCGCTCGCGCGCCCGCATGGCCCTCTTCGGCGCCATCTTTGTCGCCCTGTCGGGCGTCGTGTACTTCCTCTTCATGACCGCCTGGACGCGCGTCTTCCTCTGGCTCGGCGGCTCGCGCCTGGTCGTCGCCGTCCTCGCCGTGGCGCTCGCCGTCATGGGCCTCATCAACCTCAAGGAGCTCCTCTGGTTCAAGCGCGGCGTCTCGCTCACCATCCCCGACAGCGCCAAGCCCGCCCTGTACCGCCGCATGCGCGCCGTGGCCCAGGCCGCCAGCCTCCCGGCCGCCGTCCTCGGCATCGCCGCCCTGGCCCTCATCGTCAACCTCGTCGAGCTCGGCTGCACCATCGGCCTGCCCGCGGTCTACACCCGCATCCTCACCTGGCGCACCGACCTCTCGACCGGCGCGCGCTACGCCTACCTCGGCCTCTACAACCTGGCCTACATCGTCCCGCTCGGGCTCATCCTCGTCATCTACATCCTCACCCTGCGCCGCCTGAGCCTCAGCGCGCGCGCCGCCCAGGTCCTCAAGGGCGTGAGCGGCGTCCTCCTCCTCCTCTTCGCCGCGCTCATCCTCGCCCAGTACGGGACGCCCCGCTAAGCACCGCGCCCCACCGGGCAGCGCCCGCGGCGCCCAGTCGAACAGCCACGCCGCGTCCGCCATCGACAGGTTCACGCAGCCCATGCGCCTCTGAAACGCGGCACCCCGGCGGTGCTTCAGGTGCTACACGCGCCGCTACAGGGTGCTACCGCCGCGCCACGTAGCACATGCCGTCCATGCGCCCGCAAATCGCGCCCTGGGCGCCTGCCATCGCCGGCACGCCCACTGCAGAGGCGCCCAGCCGCGTCCCCCAAGGAGGTCCTCATGTGCATCGTCCGCGTCGTGTGTCTCTCTGTCGCCGTCACGTCCTTCCTGTTCACCCCCGCCGCGAATGCGGAGCCCCCTGAGCGGGTCATCAAACGCGCCCTCAGCACCTGCCTCATCGAGACTTCGA
Source organism: Polyangia bacterium (assembly GCA_036263495.1). Classification (GTDB taxonomy): domain Bacteria; phylum Myxococcota_A; class Polyangia; order Palsa-1104; family SHYY01; genus DATAGU01. The sequence continues at coordinate 12,956 of DATAGU010000254.1, forward strand.
GCCCGCGCCCGAACGAGACCGGCTCCGTCGATCTAAGCATGCCCCGTCAGGACCTCCAGCTGGCCCGCGCCCTGGAACAGTTCCGTGCGGATCGCGATGCGGCCCTCGCGGCCGACCCGGGGCTCAAGGGTCGCTCCCTCGAGGTGGACGCGCGCCCGACAGGCGGCGTGCGAACGGTGCCGGTGGGCGAGACCCTCGTGTTCTGTGACACCGAGCTGCAAGCGCGCATCGACATCTGGAAGCGCCGCATGGCGGCGGCCACGGCGGGCACGGCCCAGATCGAGGATCGCAAGGCGACCCTGCTGGCCGACGCCCTCAAGCGCGCCACCGGCGACCGGCAGGCGCTCCTCAAGCAACGGGGCCTACCGACCTATTGGGACGGCAAGGACCCGCTCGGCTCGCCGTATTGGACCTTCGGGCGCAAGGAGGAGCCGCAGGTCGAGTGCCGCTACACCTATTACTTCAAGGCCGACACCATCACCCGCACCGAAGTGGCGCCGCCCCGCTGCGACCAGAAGTGATGTCATCTCAAGATTCACGTTGCACGTTCGAAAATCGCCCGTCTGACCCTCCGGACCAGCCCTTACGGGCATTGAGAGACCTTCATCATCCTGAAGGCTCCCCGGCGTCCGCCGGCGTGGCGTTCTTCACCCTGAAGAACGCCCGCGCGGGCCGGCGGGGCGTTCCTCACCCTGAAGAACGCCCCCGCGCATGACCGAACGCCGTTCCTCACCCTGAGGAACACCCCCGCGCGCGACCCAGCGCCGTCCCTCACCCTGAAGAACGCCCCGATTCCCGTTGACGTCGCTCCCGGGCCCGGTAGATCGTCGCCCGTCTGGACCAGAGGAGGGCCTCGTGGGACTCAGCGAAACGCTCCACGCCGCACGCAGCGGATTCACGCGCAACTTCTGGATCGCCAACACCCTCGAGCTGTTCGAGCGATTCGCCTATTACGGCAGCAAGGCGGTGCTCGCCGTCTACATCGCCGATCAGGTGGGGCTCGGGCCCAACAACGCCGCCTGGCTCGCGGGGAGCGTCTTCAACACGCTCCTCTACTTCATGCCGATCCTGGCCGGCACGGTCGTCGACCGCTATGGGTTCAAGACCAGCCTGTCGCTCTGCTTCAGCATCTTCTGCGTCGGCTATCTCCTCATCGGCCTCGCCGGCCTGCCCCAGGGGCAGGCGCTCGTCCAGGCGCTCGGCGGACCCAAGCAGTACATGGTGATCGCGCTCGTCATCACCGCCGTCGGCGGCTCGCTCATCAAGCCGAGCATCGTCGGCACCGTGGCGCGGACCACCTCGCCCGAGACCAAGTCCCTCGGCTACTCCATCTACTACACGCTCGTGAACATCGGCGGCGCCATCGGACCCACCCTCGCGCTCCCGGTGCGCCAGAACCTCGGCATCGCCTACGTGCTCGTCATGTCGTCGTCGGTGAGCCTGGTGCTCCTCCTGGCGACGCGGCTCTTCTTCAAGGAGCCACCGCGCCCCGCCGACGCGCCGCCGGCCTCGTCGATGGGCAAGGTCCTCCGCGACATGATCAAGGTGTTCGGCGACCTACGCTTCCTCTCCTTCCTCGTCATCTACAGCGGCTTCTGGCTCATGTTCTGGCAGATCTTCTATTCGCTGCCGTTCTACGTGCGCGACGTCCTCCACTACGAGAAGTTCGAGCTCATCGAGACGGTCGACGCCTGGGCCATCATCTTCGCCACCGTGCCGGCCGCGGCGCTGGCCGCGAAGATGAAACCCATCCGCGCCATGACGCTCGGGGTCGCGCTCTCGACCGTGGCGTGGGCCCTCATGGGCTCGTCTCCGACGCTCGCGGTCACGATCGCCGCGATCGTCGTCTTCGCCGTCGGCGAGGCCACGCAGGCGCCGCGCTACTACCAGTACGTCGCGGATCTGGCGCCCCAGGATCAGGTCGGGACGTACATGGGCTTCGCCTTCCTGCCCGTCGCCATCGGCACGTTCGGCGCCGGCGCGATCGCCGGCCGGCTCGTCGAGTACTACATCGGCCGCACGGTCGAGGGCCGGCTCATCCCGGGCCCGGGCGCGGACGCGCCGCAGCACATGTGGTACCTCATCAGCGCCGTGGGCGTGGCCTCGACGCTGCTCATGCTCGTCTACGACCGCTTCGTGGCGCCGCGCAAGGCGGCCTGACCCGCTCTACGAGCGCCATCGTCTCGCACGACGCCGGGGAGGAAGGTGTAGGGGAGGAGGAGGGCCGCGAGGTGCGGTGAGGGGGGACGTGGCGGGGGGAGGCGGTGGCGCGGGAGAGGCCGCTCGAGCCTACGGGTAGAGGTTGCGGAAGTAGCTGATCCAGCCCGAGTACTCCGGCGTGATGCGGGTGGCGCGCAGAGGGCGCACCGCGTCCGTCGCGCTGCAGGTGTCGCTGGCCGTCGCGCCGCACAGGCTCGTGGTGTGCACGCCGGTCACGCCCCAGCCGGTGCCGTTGTAGTTGAGGTAGATCGGCGAGCCGCTCTGGCCGCCCGAGGCGTCGCAGCGGTGCCGGAAGTTGCGGCTCCAGCCGTCGGCGTCGAGGTTCGAGTAGTTCGCCGGCGAGCACGTGCCCACGTCGCCGTAGAGGTGGTTCTCGCTGCACGGGTTGGGCTCGTCGATCCGGGGCGTGCCGTCGGCGGTGGTGGTGACGCACCCGGGGTAGCCCACGTTCCACAGCGCCTGCCCGGCGAGCGTGGTCGCGTCGAGCACCCACCAGCCCATCCACCCGCCGGTGGTCTCGCCGATGCGCTTGGGGGTCACGATGAGGCCGATGTCATACTGGGTGTCCTGCGAGTTGATGTAGCCCGACGGCACCCAGTACCAGAGCACCTGGCCGGCGGGGATGTTGTCGTTATCGATGAGGACCGAGTCGAGCCACGAGGTGCCGTTGCGCGCCACGCGGATCGACACGTCGTCGGTCCAGGGATCGGCCTTGGTGGGGTCGTACATGCAGTGCGCCGCGGTGATGACGTGGCGCGGCCCGATGAGGGTCACGGTGCAGCCGCCGAAGTCGCTCACGCGCTGGCGCTCCCAGGCGGTGACCGGGGCGTTGACGCCGTAGAAGCGGGCCCGATTGTCGACGTAGTCGCTCCACGCGTCGGCGCCGCGCTCCGGGGCGCCGGCGGGCGTACTCGCGGTCGGCACGAGCCGCGCCTCGCGGTTGAGCCCCGAGGCCACGGCGGTCTCGTGCAACTGGTGGAGCATCGCGCGCGGGAACTGCACCTCGAACTCGTTGTGGGTCGCGAGGTTGAATGCGGTGAACGAGAGGGTCTTGCCGTCTTCCGGCGGCACGGCCCGCTCTCCGGTGACGGGCTGCGGATACTCGGTCAGGCGCTTGCCCACGCGCCCCTTGCCGCGGTACCGCACGACGATCTTCTCGGCGGCGCTGCTCGCCGCGCGGGCATCGGCGACCCCGCCGAGCTCGGGCACGAGCTGGGTGAAGTCGCTCTGCACCGAGGGGTCGGACGTGTCGCCGGATTCGAGGACCACCGCGATGCCGGGCGGCAGGGTCGGCGTGGCCGGCGCGGGGTTCGTGATCGGGTCCGAGCCGCCGCAGGCTGCCACGACGGTGAAGAGGAGGCTGACATTGATCTTGCGCATGCTCGTTGCTCCTTTGGGAGGGTGGGCGCCCGCGATGTTCCGGCGGGCGAAGGGCGTTAGAGCAAGCGTCGGGCCAGGCGGCGATGTGCCGAATCCCCAGGCGCCGCAAGGCCGCCCGCAGCGAGCGGCGGCAAGAGCTGCAGGGTGGCACTGCAATCTTTGCTGGCAGAAAATGCCGTTGACGTGCGATCCGTCGCGAGCCTAGGCCCCGGGACCGAGACCGAGGCGCCGCAGGAGCTCTTCGCCGGGGGTCTCGACGAACGCGCGCCACTCGTTCGCCAGCACCGGCACGTAGGCCGCCACCAGGTCGGCCAGCGCGTCGGCGATGGTCGAGACCGGCTGGCTGCGCACCCGCTCGATGATGAGCGGCGTGTGGCGCCGGTGCATGTCCGCCAGCCGCACCGCCACGAGCTGCGCCACGTCGTCGGCGAAGGCGCCCTGCAGATCCCTGGACTTGACCTTCTGCTCCTCGACCAGCCAGCGCTGCGCTACGTGCCCCACGCCGTCCATCGAGACCAGGCCGAGGAGCGGGTCGCAGGTGGCGGGGTTGCGGCGCTCCCGGAACGCCTGACACACCGCCGGGGCGTCGGCCTGCGGCTTCCACTCCACGATGCGCCGCGCCCCGCCCGCCAGCGCCAGGCGGACGATGACGCGGTCCACGGCGAAGCTCGAGGCCCCCTTGCCATGAAGGCGCCACGCCGCCTCGAGCTGCGCCCCCGCCGCGGCGGGCGTGGTGGCGGCGTAGCTCGCGAGCCCGGCCCGCACCGCGCCGAGGTCGGGGTGCGGCGCGAGGACGTGCGTGCTGTCGTCGAGCACCACGCGGTCGGCCGGCACGTCCACGGCGCGCAGCAGGGCGGCGAAGGCCGCAGGGTCCGGCAGCTTGCCCGTGCCCGTGAGGATCTGCTCCGCCCAGGTCGTGGCCAGGCGCCGCACCCGCCCGAGCGTGCGCTCTCCCACGTCGCCGTCGAGGGCCCGCTTGTCGTCGGGATCACGCCCCTGCCGCTGCAGCTCGGCCACCGCCAGCCCGCAGGCGGCGCGCGCCAGATCCCGCGCCAGCGGGCCGCTCACCACCACGTCGAAGTCGGTGCAGTCCACCTGCGCCTCGGCGGCGCTCGCGCCCACGGCGCCGAAGTTCTCGGGGTGCGCGTCGCCGAGCAGGGGGCCCGCGATCTCGTGCCCCGGCATGCGCCAGTACTCGGGCAGCGACTCGAGGTCGGCGATGAAGGTGGGGTTGGTGGCGCGGAAGAGCTTGTAGGGCGACTTGCGCAGCTTCTTGTACTTGCCGAGCACCCGCTGGCCGCCCTCGGCGTCGCGCCGGGCCACGGCCGCGTCGTCGCGGCGAAACGTGTAGAGGAGACGTTCGAGATGGTCGCGTCGGCCCATGGGTCATGATCGCAGACCCGCCGGGCCGAGCGCCAGGCCTGTCGTCGTCTCTTACGTCGGGGCGGTCGGATCCACGAGGACGCGCTGCCGGTAGAGGAGGAGCCATAGCTCCTCCGGCAGCTCGATCTCGTCGGCCGCGAGGCGCGCCTTGGCCGCGGCCAGGGTCTCGTCGGGCCGCAGCGTGCGGATCACCTCGAGGAGCGCGTCGGAGAGGAAGAGGGGATCGTAGGTCCGGTAGCCGCACGCCACCGCTCCCTCGGGCGCGGGCTGCAGATCGAGGTCGGGGTTCAGGACCAGCACCTCCGGCAGGCGATCGGTCGTGGCCCGCGCGTGGGCCGCCACCAGCGCCTCCAGGCTCTCCGCGGCCTCCTCCCCGAGGACGCGGCCGAACTCCGCCGTGTCGAGCCCCTGCACGAGCTCGTAGCAGCGGCGGTAGAACTCCTCCTCACGCCCGACCCAGTCGCCCCAGAGCTCGGCGTAGGTGTCGGTCGCCGGCGAGCGATCCTCCAGCTCCTCGGGGGTCAGCTGCTCCTGCACGAGGGACCCCGCGGGCAGCTCCGGCGCCACCTGGGAGCGCGCGTAATGGAGCAGGCTCCGCTCCACGTGGAGGACGTAGCGCTGGAGCCTCTCCCAGAACGCCTCGCCGTCGGCGCCCGCGTCGAACTTGCAGAAGAAGGTCGAGCACACGGCGCCGCGGTAGCGCCAGATGGTGCACAGGCCGTCCTCGGCGGCGTAGTAAGGGCAGCGCAGGACGAGCGAACGGCCGAAGCTGCGCCGGCGCGACGCGTCGAACAGCACCTGATAGCGCGACGACGGCGCCACGCCCTCGGGGAGCACGCCCCTGCGTTCGGCGAGGAGGCCCCGGATGCGGCGGCGCCCCTCGTCGAGCGCGGGATCGGGGTCGGCGAGGAGCGCGCCCACGGCGTAGTTCGGGAGGTAGGGCTGATACGAGCAGCACTTCACGTCGGGACGGAAGTAGGCCTGCGATCCGACGGGCACCATGCCCGGCGGCGGGGCCATGGCGCAGCTCGCGCACGTGGCCCGCGTCTCGACGGGCGCCAGGGCGTCGAAGAACGCGGGCAGGTGCGGGCGATAGAGCGGGACCAGGAGATCACGAAGGGAGGAGGTCGCCATCGGCTCGGCTCTTTAGCACGACGGTGAACCGGATGGATCGCTCCCGGAGGAGCGCCGCGCGTCGACGAGCGGCGCGCGCGCGGGCCGTTCCACCGCTGCGGCAGTCCTACATCCATCCTAAATAAGTGGTCGTATTTCTACAGGAAAGGGCCTCCCCCATTTCACCACGGCGGCAGTCCTACACCGCTCCGCCGATTATCGACGATGCAAACTTGCCTCGGTCTTGGCGGGGTGATTAAGTGGCTGCGATGCTTTGCGGCCAAAGCAGGAAACCGTCATCGTGGCCTTTCACCGCCGGACGCGGTGACACCCGATCACGGGGGAGCGTGTGCCGGCATGGGTAACAGCGGGCAATCCAGTTGCGTGTGTCTCGTCGAGGACGACCCCGATATCCGCGGGGTCATCCGGGAGTTCATCTATCGCGAAGGCTTTGGAGTGGTCTGCGCATCCAATGGCGAGGAGGCCCTGGCCGCGCTCAGGTCCGGTACCCGTCCGCGGCTCATCCTGCTCGATCTCATCATGCCGGTGATGAATGGCTGGGACTTCCTGCGCGAGCGCGCCAAAGACGCGGACCTGGCCAACGTCCCGGTGGTGCTGCTGTCGGGCGACGGTGAGGTGGAGAAGCACGCGGAGTCGTATGCGGTGGCGGGCTGTTTGCGGAAACCCATCGATATGGAATCGCTCATCGAGACCGTTCGCCGTTACTGCTGATTCCTGACCGACCGGTCTCCCTCCTCTCTATCCATCATTCATCCCACCAGCCTCACGGGTTCTTGGCGGGCGCGCCGAACAGCTCGGCGTAGACGCCGAAGTGATCGGACACGAAGACGCCGTCCTCGGGCTCGTCGAACACCACGCGGGCTGAGAGGATCTCGCCCCGACGATCCCGATCCGGCGGCTGGACGAAGATGTAATCGATGCGGCGATCCGGCTCATTGGCCTCGCGCGCGAGGGTGTTGCGGCGCGCGAACGTGATGCCGCGGCCGCCGTCGCCGGCAAAGGCGAAGGCGTCGTAGAAGCAGGTGGTCTGCCCGTCGATGGCGTGCCACCCGCGCAGGTAGCGGATCTCGTCGGACTCGGGCTCGGCGTTGAAGTCGCCGACGAGGATGGCGGGGTAGGGGGGGTCGGTGGCGCCGCGGCGCTCGGCGATGCGCGCGTTGATGAAGGTGACCTGCTCCTGGCGGCGGAGGCTGTGCTCGAAGCGCCAGGCGAGGTGGGTGACGAAGAACGGGACGCGGCCGCAGGGCGCGTCGATCTCCACGTGGAGGAGCGAGCGCGTCTGATCCGGATCGGGCGCGGGCAGCTGCCACTGGTGGCGGGCGACGATGGGGAAGCGGGACAGGACGGCGTTGCCGATCTGGAGCCCCCCGCCGACGTCCCAGGCCGCGGCGAAGGCGCGGTGGGGGTAGCCGAGATTACCGGCGATCTCGTCGGCCTGGCTGAGAGCCGGGCCGCCCCCTTCGACCTCGAAGTGGAGGACCTCCTGGAGGCCGATGATGTCGGGGGCGAGGGCGGCGATGCGCCGCTGCGCCAGCGGCAGGCGCCGATCCCACGGCCCCGCTCGGTGACAGATGTTGAGGGTGAGGACGCGCAGTGTTTCCATGACGGAAACGGTATTAGAAAAGCCAACGGTCTACTAGGCCGTCTAGCGCACGGCCCCGGTCACGTGCTCGCGGGCGACAGGCACACCGGCGAAGGCGACCCTCTCACAGGCCGCCAAGCTCACCTGGGGATGAACGTCACCCCCGCGGACTCCTGGAGCGCGTTTATTTTTTCGTTCCGTAGTAGTGGGGGCTCGGGCCCTGGGCAAAGACGATCAGCGCCAGGTTTCCGCCGCTGGAGAGCGTGCTGATCTGGCCGTCCTGCTGGAGGATGCCGAGGCTCCAGTCCTTGGCGAACCCGCACAGCCCGGCCACACTGAGATCCCCATGGTCGCCGAAGAACATGCGGTCGGTCTTGTTGCGGATCGCGGCCACCGCTGCCGTGAATGCCGCCGGTCGCTCCTCGACCGCGCGGTCGGCGAACTGCGTCGCGAGCAGCAGCTCCTCGTTCGTCTCGCACCACTGCGCGGCATGCTCGCGCAGGTCACCCGGTGCCGAGCCGAGCCCGGTCGACTCGCCGACGCTGCGGTAGGCGCAGTCGCCGTCGGCGATGGTGCCGGTCACCTGCAGGCCGAGCTCCTTCAACTTCTTCACCTGCTGTGACGTGAGCGGGTAGCGACCGTCGATCGGGCCGACCTCGCTGTCCACGCGGTGGGCGAGGTGCTCCCTGAGGAGGACCTCATCGAGCGGGTCCCCCTCGGGCGACTCCCGCTCGTCGTGCGGCTCGTGACCTCGGCTGCTGCTGGCAGCCACCGACCGCTCCGTGCGCGGCTCGTGACCTCGGCTGCTGCTGGCAGCCACCGGCCGCTCCGTGCGCTCTGGCGGGACAAAACCCCTATGGCGCTCCTTGAGGTTGGCGATCGCCAGCGGCTCATAGTCCTCCCAGACCAGCTTGGCCGCTTCGACGTACTTCTTGAACGCCTCCAGCACCAGCCTAGGATCGCTATGCTCTATCGACCGCGCCGCGGTCTGGTCGAACTCAAGCGGCGCTGCGTGCTGGCTCAGCCGCTCCTTGAGCATCGCGATGCGGGCCTGGAGAAGCCGGGCGATGAGCACGAACTCCTGCACTGAGCGCTCGGCGCGGATGGCGCGGATCTCCAGCGTCTTGTCTACCTCTTGCACCGAGGGATCGACGATGCGGCGGACGTTGAGCGCCTGATACTTCTCTGGCGTGTCGAACTGCTCGGAAGTCGGCAAGTGCGAGAAGGCGTGCTTGTAGACGAGCCTCTCGATGTCCCAGGCCAGGTCGGCGATGGCCTGCGCGCCCGTGCCCTTGTACGTCTCCATCTTCTTGTCGAACTTGCCGAGCACGCGCGCGAACTCGCCGCGCACCTCCTCTCTCAGCTGCCCCAGCACCGGTGAGTTCGTCGGGTCGTTCTCCAGCACCTCGAGCGCCAGCGGGTTGTTGCAGAAGTCGACGAGGAAGTCGCGGAACAGGTGCGGGTCATCGCCGAAGGTGCTCTTGGCGTCGAGGTGGAGGTGGCCGCCGCCGGTGAGCTTGTCGGCATGCAACCCCAGCTCCTCGGCGATGAGGAAGATGTCCCTGTGCAGGCGTTCGAGCCAGCCGTGCTCGCGAGCGTCGCCGAGCGACATCTTGTACGTCTGCGTCTCGATGCAGGCGATGTCGAGGCTGCACTTGTACCACCAGCCATCTTCATAGGTGAACTTGACGACCGGGTTGCCCTTGTCGTCCTCCTGGTCCTCGAAGTGCTTGAGGCCGAGGGGCTTCTTGCTGAGGAGCAGCTTCTTCCACTCCTTCTGCAGGCGCCGGTTCTCAGCCACCAGGGCCTCCTGCGTGCCGCCGCTGGTGGCGGCCTTGGCCTCGCCGTACATCTTCGAGTTGGTGAAGGTGAACTCGGTGCCAAAGAGCATGCCCTGCGGTGTCTCTTCGGGGGTCGCGGCGGGCTCCGCCACCTCCTCCTTCTTGGCGTACAACCGCTCGTTTTCCGCTGCCTCATCGCGCGGCTTGGGCGTCTGCGGCGCGACGATCTGGATCTTGATGACCTTTTTACCGAAGTGGAGCGTGTGGTCGCCGGGCTCGTTGATCCCCTTGCCCATCAATGTGAACTTGGGCACGGCGGCGAGCCGGCAAGTCTCCTTGATCTTCTGGGCGAGCGCCTCCGCCTGGATGGGCACCTTGAGCTTGCCCTTCGAGTCGAGCTGCTCGTCCGTGATTTGGAAGACGATCGTCTGGTCGTGGCACCCCTGCAGGGCCGTGAGGTCCTTGCCTTTCGCCTTGCCGGTGAACTTTGTGAGCTGCAGCGCCGCGCCCCGGGACGCCCCGCCGGCGCCGGCGTACTCGTCGAGGAGGGCCTCAGTCGGCTCGCCGCGCACGACGCGATCGGCGACGGCGTCGGCGTGTTGCTCGTACCGATCGCCGACCTCGCCGATGCCCCCCTTGAGCTGCACGCCCGCACGCTGCTGAATGACGTGCGCCGCCTCATGCGCCGCCGTGTGCAGGCTCGGCGCCCCCGCGAACGCCACGTGCTCGCCGGTCGTGAACGCCTCTGCCCCCATCGCCTGCGCGCCCACAGCGGCTGGGCTGTCGGTGTGGGCCTCGATGTGACGCACGTCGTGCTTGCCGAAAGAGCGCTGGATCTCATCGAGATAGGGCAGCCTTCCGCCCGCGCCGCTGATGCCGTGAGCAGCGGCGTCATGGATGCGCTCTGGCTCGCTCTTGGACTCTGCCCCACCAGGCGCGGCCCCACCTTCCTCCAAGGAACGCTGGATCGCATCGAGGTACGGCAGTGATACGTCGGGGACGCTGAGGTTGCCCCCATCGCTTTGGCGCTGCTGGATCTTCCACTGTAGGATCCCATGCTCGACCGGCGAGGCCGCGGCCGGGAGCCCCAGGACGCGATTCACCGCAAGCGGCTGTGAAGGCGCCCTCTCCGTGTCTTCACCTTCGGTCACGGCGTCCTTGCGCTCGGTCTTCTCCCAGGTCCTCATCCGCACCGCTCTCAGTCTTGGGTACGCCCCCACAGGCCCAAACTCACACCAACCGGCCCCCGCTCACCATCCGCCCATACTCATGGTACTCCTGCTCCGCCGCCGTCACCAAGTGCGCCATCCCGATGGCCCGCCCCTCTCCGGCCGCTACATACGCCGCCCGCAACACGATGTTGCGGATGAATCCCCCCGACAGCTCATAGCGCCGGCCGAGCTCGCCGAAATCGATGTCCCTGGCCACCGGCGCCTCCGCTGGCAGCATGCGCCGCCACAGATCCGCACGCGCCTCTTCGTCCGGAAACGGAATCTCCAATCGCACCGCCATCCGCCGCAGGATCGCCGGGTCGATCGCCGACACGAGGTTGGTCGTGAACACCGCCACCCCCTGAAACTCTTCGAGCCGCGCCAGGATGTAGTTGGTCTCCAGATTGGCGTAGCGGTCGTTGGCGCTCCGCACCTCGGCGCTGCGCTTGCCGAGCACGCTATCGGCCTCGTCGAACAGCAGCATCACGTGCCCCGCTTCCGCCGCATCGAAGGCGCGCCCGAGGTTCTTCTCCGTCTCCCCGAGCCACTTCGACACCACCCGGGAGAGGTCGATGACATTGAGGTCAAGCCCGAGCTCCTTGGCGATGAGCCCCGCGATCATCGTCTTGCCCGTGCCGGTCTGGCCCGCGAAGAGCGCCGTCAGGCCGAGCCCCTTGCCGAGCTTCCGGCCAAACCCCCAGTCGCCGAGCACTTCATTGCGATGGCGGATGCGGTCGATGAGGCTGACCACGCTCTGGCCCACCTCGTCGGGCAGGACGAGATCGTCCCAGGACTGGGTGACCTTGACGCGCGTGGCGATGGTCCCGAGGTCGCTGGCGAAGGCCTGGCGCACGGCCTCGGTCACGTGCTCGCGGGCGACAGGCACACTGGCGAAGGCGGCCTTTTCACAGGCCGCCAAGCTCACCTGCACGATGCCCGAGACGCCGAGGTTGTAGAGGCCGGCGATCTGGTGCAGCTCCTCCTTGGTGAGGGCGCTCTTGTCGCCGAGCCAGGTGCGCCATAGGCGCAGGCGCTCGGTACGAGGCGGGACCTCCACCTCGATCTCAGTCGAGGGGCGTAGGGAGGTGGGGACGGCGACCAGCTCCTGGCGGGTGCCGATGAGGGCCACGGTGTCCGGATGGCCATCGAGGCACTCGCCAAGACGCTGGCCGCGCTCCCCCGTGAAGAGCTCCTCGAGCTCGGTCAAGCCGAGCACGGCGCCCTGCAGGCACGCCTCGCGAAAGGCCGCGACCAGGCGCTCGGGCTCAAGGCCGCGAGCGCGCACCATGAGGAGCGGTCGCGCGAGCCGCGCCGCGGCAAAGGCGATCAACATCTCGCGCCCCGAGCGCGGTGGCCCCTGAACCAGGAGTAGGCGTCCGCCGGAGCGGAGGGCCGAGACGGCGGTGGCCAACGCCTTGGGCTCGCACTCACCCGCCGGCGCCGTCGGAGGAAGGAGCCGGGCACAACCTCTCAGATCGGGATCGAGGTCACGCTGCCCCGCGAGCCAAGCGCCCAAGCGAGGGTGCAGGCGCACGCCCTGGGCGAGCGTGGCGCGGCTGTCGGCCCCATCCACCAGGACCAGACCGAGGCGGCGCAGCCAGGCATGCGGTCCGAGATCGGCTTGCAAGAGCGCCACCGCCGCGGAGTGTGAGGGCGTGCGCGGGCGATAGACGATATCGAGGAGGAGGTCGAGCGTGAGCTGCGACGGGGACTGGTTGCCGCCGAGGTAGGTCGCGAGGCGCGAGCAGACGGCGTCGGTGTCGCAGCCGAGGAGGACCGCCAGGAGATCGGCCTGACTCGGCCGGAGAGCCGCGGCGGCGACGAAGGCGCCGAGGGGGGTGTGCTCGTCGTAGTGATGATCCGGTACAGGGGAGGCATCGATCGCACCTGGCTCCCCCGGGGGCCGGCCCAGCAGGCGTTCGACGTGCTCGACGCCGAGCACCGAGGTGAACAGGCCATCGGGGGCGCGTACGAGAAGCCCTGAGGCCCAGCGGCGCTGGATGGCCCGGCCGATGAGGAGGAGCGTGCGCAGGAGGTGGCGATCTTCGGGCGGCGAAAGAAGACTGAGCGGTGGCGCTTCCGCCGTTCCTTCTTCGCTCGACCTGGGCATGGTGTCGGGCAGCTTCGGGTTCATCCTGGCCTCACAAGGGCAGCGGTGAGGAGACAAGAGGGACCATGGATCCTCGCGTCCAGCTCCGGACATGATGGCACCAGGGCCATGCTCAGCGCACCGGAGAGAGCGCGAGAGCGCCGATGGCGTAGAGTTGCCGCATGATCGTCGAAACGCGTACCTCGCTGGAGTTCCCCCATCCTACGCCGGTGGTCTTCGAGCGTGCGGTGGCGCTCGCGACGCTGCCGCGCACGTTCCGCGGCTTTGGCCCCATCCCCGCCATCCTTCGCGTCAGCGTCGAGGGTGGTGGCCCGATTGCCGTCGGGGCGGTGCGGCTCGTCGAAGCCAGTGACAAATCAACCATGCGCGAGCTGGTGACCGCCCATGAACCGCCGTGGCTGCACGCCTATCGACTCGAGGGGATCGCGCCGCCGCTCTCGCTGCTGGTCCGGCGCGGCGAGAGCGAGTGGCGCTTCGAAGACATCAATGAAGGGCGCGGCACCCGGATGACCTGGACCTATCGCTTTCACCTGACGACGCCACTCGTGTTTCCACTCACGTTCCCGCTGCTAAGAATCTTCATGCACGGCGCGCTTCGGCGCTGCCTCGAGAATCTTCGCGCCGAACTGAGCTGAACCCGCTCAGGGCACGATTGCGCTCCTGATCCAGCCCCATGCCATTGTGAGGTCTCTGTTGCTCCATGTTCTTACCGCGCCATCCGCTGGCCAGAAAACCCGAGCCAGGACGGGCAACGGGGCGGTTGCGCTGCACGACAACTTCACGACAACCTGCAATACATGATGTGAATGTCGGTTAGGCCATGCGTCGCGTGCCGGAAGGCATCCGGCACGGTGCCGACGATCTCGAAGCCTATCGACTTCCATAGCCCGATGGCCCGCTCGTTGGTCGCGACGACTGCGTTGAACTGCATTGCGCGGAACCCCAGCCCGCGAGCCTCATCGAGGACGTGCTGGGCGAACCTCCGTCCCACGCCCCGCCCGCTCGCCGCGGGGGCGACCATCCATCCCGCGTTGGCCACATGGTCGCCAAGGCCACTCGCATTCGGCTTGAGCAGAGCGGTGCCGACAATGACGCCATCGAGCCAGGCCACGTAGGTGACCCGCCGCGGCGTCCCGTCGGGCATCCATGCCACCCGGGCGTCGGCTTCGTCGATCTCGGGCGAGAACATGTATGTATCGCCGGACGCCACCACCTCGCGGAAGACCTCCCAGATCGCTGGCCAGTCTTGGTTCGTCGCCACGCTGAAACGGAGGTCCATCCCCTTGCCCCTACCAGATCTCCCACGACGTCATCCAGCTACAATGCGACTGCTGGATACTGGGCCTGCTTCCCTGGGCCTTGCGGTCGCTACCCGTTGACCCCATCCCGGGGCCCGGATAGCCTGGGGTTGGAGCCGCAAAGCCGCTGGCCGCAGGGGGTCACGGCACGGTGGCAGGACGACAGGAGGGCTCATGCAGCGCGCGGATCAGAAGGCCGAACTTCAAGGGGCCCAGCAGAAGCAGGACCTGTCGTCGCCCATCTGGGAGGAATCGGGGACGACCGGCGGGGGAGAGGTCCAGCGCCGCGGCGCGAACCCCCTGCCGCCGGCGGTGAGCGACGCGGCGCTGCTCGGCCACGGCGAGACCACCGCCGAGACGAAGCAGGCGACGCCCACGCCCGAGCCGGCCGAGGCCGAGAAGTCCGAGAAGAAGGCGAACCCGCAGGCGCCGGTCGCCAACTTCGAGACGCTCGTCGAGCAGCTCTCGCACGGCTTCGTGGCGCGCGATCTCAGCGAGCAGGACCGCGACTTCCTGCAGGTGAACGGCTATCGCGCCGGCCCCATCCTGCGCGGCAAGCACGAGTTCGTGATGCGCGCCTATCACCCGACCGCGGACGGCAAGCCGCCGATCGTGGCCTTCCGCGGCACGGTGCCGAGCAAGGTCGACACCCTCATCGCGGACGTGGATCCGCGGGGCATCGGCGTCTATCAGTTCAAGCCGAACCAGGAGCTCATCCGCGGCACGATGGAGCAGGCGTCGAGCCGGGGGCCGGTGGTCTCGACCGGGCACAGCCTGGGCGGCGCGCTGGCGCAGATGGCGGCCATTGCCTGGCCCGACCTCGTGAGCCGCATCATCACGTTCCAGGCCCCCGGCGTGGAGCGCGAGGCCGTGGCCAAGCTCCAGCAGTACAACGCGGAGCACCCGGACCATCAGATCGAGTCCTCGCACCATCGGGTCGCCGGCGATCTGGTGCCGCTTGGCGGCGAGGCGCTGACGCCAGGCACCATCCATGTCCATCAGCTCGATTCGCGCAACCCGCTCGCCAAGCACCTGACCTTCCCGCTCGCGCAGGAGGAGCTGGCCGAAGGCAACACGCTCCCGGTCCAGGATCCGAAGCAGAAGGTGACCTTCGATCACGACCTCAACACAGCGGACGATCACAAGCCGCGCTGGGTCGAGGCGCTGCGCAAGGGCGTGGGCCTCCCGCTCTTCGGCATCGGCGGCGCGGTCCACGGCGTGGGCCACCTGCTCGGCAAGCTCAAGCGCAAGCGCGCAGAATAGCCTCCTTCGCGCCTTCCTCTTCCTCTTCGCTTCCTCCAAGAGCCCGTTCTTGTCCGGTGCCCGGCGCGGTGGCAAGCCGCCGTTTCTCTGCGGGGCCGCGGCCTCGTCTCTGAAACCGGCCAGGGGCACGCGTGGCACGCGGTCTGCTCTGTCTTCTCCGCAGGAGGACGACATGGCCGAGCAGCCGAAACCAGGTGACGGAAACGAAGGTGAGGGCAACCGGACGGCGGATCGCGCGTACCGCGAGGGGCTCCGCCGCTTCGCCGAGGAGCATGACCCCGAGGCGCTGGCGCGCGAGGCGCAGCGTGACGTCGAAGCGGACGAGGAGGGCTATCGCGAGGCGGAGGCGGCGGGCAAGGCGCACATCGCGGAGGAGGATCCGGAGGTGCGGAAGGAAGGGAAGCACTGAGTCGCACACGACGCCGAGGAGACCCCGTGAAACAGAAGCCGATGGATCGCGGCCCGCAGGGCCGGGCGGGCGGCGCGTCCCAGGAAGCGTCACGCCTGGTGATCAGCCTGGAGCCCCGCAACCTCGAGACCGCGCCCGCGGCGCTGGCGGAGGCCGTGACCCCCCTCGAGGCCCACTATGTGCGCAATCACTTCCCCCTACCCGAGATCGCGGAGGATCACCGGATCGCGGTCGAGGGAGCGGTCGCCACGCCGTTCGAGCTGTCGCCCGAGGCCCTGTACGAGCGCCCCTGGCGGAGCCTGGCGGTGACGCTCGAGTGCGCGGGGAACGGGCGGAGCGGCATGATGCCGCTGCCGAAGGGCGAGGTCTGGGGGCGCGGCGGGGTGAGCACGGCCCTGTGGAGCGGCGTCCCGCTGCGCGACGTGCTCCACGAGGCGGGGCTCCGCGACGACGTCTGCGAGATCCTGGTCGAGGGCGCGGACGCCGGGGCGCCGGAAGAGGCGCCGGGGCAGGTGCGCTTCGCCCGTTCGCTGCCGATCGACAAGGCGCTCGATCCGGAGACGCTGCTCGCGCTCGAGATGAATCAGGAGCCGCTGCCCCGCGAGCATGGCGCCCCGGTGCGGCTGGTGGTCCCCGGCTGGTACGGCATGGCGAGCGTGAAGTGGGTGACGCGCATCACGGCGCTGACGCGCCCCTTCGAGGGCTACTTCCAGCGGGAGCGCTACGTCTACGACGACACCGGTCAGCCGGTCACGCAGATGCGGGTCAAGTCGCTCATCATCAACCCGTCCGCCGGGGCCGTGGTGCCGCGGGGGCGGGTGCGCGTGGAGGGCTGGGCCTGGTCGGGCAGCGGGAGCGTCACGTCGGTGGAGGTGGCGACCGACGGGGGCGAGGACTGGCAGCCGGCGCAGCTCGAGCCCGCGCTCTCGCCCTATCGCTGGAGCCGTTTCTTCATCGACGTGGAGCTTCCGCTGCCCGGGCGGCATGCCCTGCGGGCGCGGGCCCGCGACGAGGCCGGCGACGTGCAGCCCGACCTGCCCGAGTGGAACCGCCACGGCTATGGCAACAACGCCATCTGGCCGGTCCTGATCCAGGTCGTGTAGTCCGCCTCAGCCGGACGTGGGGAGCGGGAAGCACGCCCCCGCGGCCAGGAGACACACCCCGCCGTCTCGCTCCACCAGGTGCTCTGCCAGCGCGCCCCAGGCGGCGGTGGAGATGCGTGCCTCCAGGCGGCCGCCCTTGACCCTGCAGTACGCGGCGGCCCCGCGCAGGTGCACCGTGGCGTACGCCAGCTCCTCCTCGGTCCCATCGGCTAGCAGGACCCACGCCCGCTCGCCATCCCAGCGCAGCGAGCGCACCAGGTGCGGCGCGGCGTCGACATCGAGGTACACGAAGCGGCGCTCGTCGAGGCGCAGCACATAGCGCCCATCCGGGTTGCGATCGAGCCAGCGCCACAGCGCGGCGCGCAGCCCCGCGTGCCGCACCTCCTCCCCCTCGTGCCAGAATCGCCCCTCGCCATCGAGCCGGATGCCCGATTGGCGCAACCGCTCGATCTCTGCCTCGCTGAGTTGGACGTGCTCGGCCATGATCAATGGATAAGAGGGACCGGGGACAAAAAAAGACGGGGCCCAGTGGACTGGACCCCGTCTTCATGAACGACAGAAGGAACCGGCTTACATCTCGTTGCCGTAGGAGGTCAACGCTCGGATCTCGTCCTTGAGCTGCAGCTTCTCTTTCTTGAGCCGCGCCACCTCTATTTGCTCCTCTGAGGTCAAGGAAAGGTGCCGATCAAGCTCTCGCAGACGTATATCCGCTTGATGATGCGCTTGCCGCAATCGCTCGAGGTTCTCCGACGCGTTGAGCTGCTTATCCATCATCGTCCCCTTTCCGCCTGGTTGCAGGCGCCAGGCTTAAGGAAAGCATAGCGAGTCGAGGATACCAGCGTCAAGACTTTCGGACACACAGGACCGTATCTAGGGCCACATTTTCCGGCTCTGCAGACCCCTGCCAAGCGAGCGCTACAAGCGCGGGGACAGGCGTTCTGCAAGGAGGGCAACGAGCGTGCGGGCAGGCGGGGGGTTCAGGGCCTTGGCTCAGCGCAGCGGGACCCCATGCGCCCGCAGGATCTCCATCCGGACGGCCCCCTGCTCCCCGAGCGGCGCGAACTTGAGGCCTTGCGCATCCCCGCTATCGGCGACCAGATCGTCGGCCCCGAGCAGGCCGTCCGGGGTGCCATCGGGGCCCCGATCCTCGATCAGCGCCACGATGTGGTCCCAGGCGCGCGGCAGCTGTCCGCTGTCATCGAGGTAGTCGAGGGCGATGAGATCGCCGGGGCGGACGTCGCGGCCGAAGCGGAGAGGCGG
This sequence comes from Polyangia bacterium, assembly GCA_036263495.1. GTDB lineage: Bacteria > Myxococcota_A > Polyangia > Palsa-1104 > SHYY01 > DATAGU01. Next base: position 31,090 of record DATAGU010000254.1, read on the forward strand.
CTGCGCGAGCGCCGCGCAGGGCCCCTGGGAGGGGGCGCAGGGGCGTACTTCGGCAGGGCCGGCGACGCGTTCGAGCCGGCCCACTAGCTCGGCCACGCTGGTGTAGGCGAGATCGCTCCGGCCGGCACGGCGCAACGCCGCGACCAGGATGTCGGCGCAGTCGGCGCCCAGGTATCGCTCGGCCTGGCTGCGGGCGCCCGCTCCGGCGGAGCCGAACAGGTAGGGGACGTTGAAGAACGACGTCAGCCACCCGACGAAGCCATCGCCGTCGCGGAAGGTGTAACGAAAGACCCGCTCTGAGATGAGACCCTCGGGCGCGTCCTTGGCGTCCGGGGTGGAGAGGCACTGTCCGGCCGCGCAGAGGGTGGCGGCCAGACGCATGACGCCGAGGGGCGACAGCGCCGGCGACCGTTCGATGCCGGTCACCGGGCTCGGGCGCGCGTCCCGCACCCGCAAGATCGGCGCCGCGCCCTCGATCGGCGTCTCCACGTACTCGATGCGGTCGAAGCCGAGCCACTTGCCGTGCGAGGGCCCGAACACGACGGCGTTGGCGTAGACCTGGGCCTGGGCGTTGGGGGCCGGGGTCGTGACGTGCTCCATCCGCGGCTCGACCCGGCGCCAGGTGACCTGCAGCGGGCCGCAGCCGGAGCGCAGCCAGGAGACGCGCCCGCGCGCGTCGCTCTCGGAGAAGGTCACGGGCTTGCCGCCGAGGTGCCCGGAGGCGGCGACGAACACCTCGATCTCCTCCCCGAGCCGTGCGTCGACCGGGTTGCGGGGCGGCTGTGCGCTGCCGAGGACGCGGCCTTCGAGCCACGCCTTTCCGCGCAGCTCGCAGGGGGGTTGGGCGCTGGCAGGGACGGCGGCGCCGATCAGGATCAGCGCGAAGGGGGACAAGAAATAGAGGCGCATATCCTTTGTACGACGAGGGGAGGCGAAGCGATCTATCTATGCTTATTTGGTACAAGTCGCCTGGCGCCAAGCCTATTCTCTCGGCGGTTCGATGGAGTACAGACGGATGTCCGCGTTCATCGGCGCCTGCACCGCAACCATCAGCGTAAACGAGCGGCGCGCGGTGGGCGCACATGCCGCCGGTAGCTGCCGTCGCGGCGAACGGTGGGCTTGACGGCGCATGCCGCGCAGCGCTCCACTAGGCATTATAGATGCGAGGCTTCGTTCCGACTCCGACTGCGATCGTTGACTACATGGTTGACCGCCTCTTCGCCGGCCGCCCCCCGACGAAGACAAGCCGTATTCTTGATCCTGGTTGCGGCCCTGGCGCCTTCATCGAAGGGATCATCCGGTGGTGCCAGCATAGAGATCTCCCTGTACCCCGCATCACGGGCGTGGAACTAGACCCTAGCCGATACGCCGAGGCGCGGGAGCGGTTCGCCCGGTATTCTTCCATCTCAATTGTTCGTGCTGACTTCCTCAACCAAGGTCGAAAGTCATTTGACTTCGTGATCGGGAATCCTCCCTATGTCCCGATCACGTCGTTCACCGAGGATGAAAAGGTCGCCTATCGAGCCACCTACCTCTCGGCGCGGGGGCGATTCGATCTTTACCTACTCTTCTTTGAGCAGGCGCTTAGGGTTCTCGTGCCTGGCGGCCGCCTTGTGTTCATCACTCCCGAGAAGTTCATGTACGTCCAAACCGCGGCACCTCTCCGTAGGATATTAGCCAGCCTCTCTGTCAGAGAAATCCGCCTCGTTGACGAGGCTACCTTCGGAAGCCTCATCACGTACCCCACGATCACGACGGTCGATAATGCGGCCTCAGAAGCGCCGACGACGGTACTCCTGCGTTCGGGCGCGTCGCGTGAGATCCATATGCCGCCCGATGGCTCGTCGCTTCTGCCGTTGCTCAACAAACATGTCGCGTGCGTGTCCGCTTTGACGTTGGCCGACGTATCGTTGCGGGTGAGTTGCGGAGTCGCTACGGGGGCGGATCGGATCTTCGTCCGCAACACGAGAGAGATTCCCGACCCGCTGGCGCCGTTCGCACGCCCTACCATCTCCGGGCGGCAGCTGGTCCCCGGTGGACCACTCGATGCGTCGCATAGCTCGCTCCTCGTCCCCTACGACGAGGCAGGGGACCTGATGTCGCTGGAACACCTTGGCGCACTCGGCACCTACCTCCAGCGTCCCGATATCAAGCGCCAGCTCCAGCAACGCACCTGCGTGAGGCGGAAGCCTTGGTACGCGTTCCACGACGCCGTCCCCCTTGCCGAGATCTGCCGCCCAAAGCTCCTCTGTAAGGACATCACTGAAACTCCGTACTTCTGGATTGACTCCGAGGGCACAATCGTTCCGCGGCACTCCGTTTACTACGTGGTCCCGAAGGACCCACAGCACCTGAGAGCACTCGCAGAGTACCTGAACGGCAGCGCCGCACGAGAATGGTTGAAGGCGCACTGCCAGCGGGCGGCAAACAACTTCCTTCGCCTGCAAAGCGCCATCTTGAAACGGCTTCCCGTGCCGGCAGAACTTACGGAATCTTCGATAAATGAGGAGCGGCGCCGGCGCGTACGGCGGCCGCGGGCGGTCAGCCTGGAGCTACCGTTTTGAGTGCCCCGATGGTCTCCAGCGCTTCATCCGCTCGTCTGATCCAACATCTTCAGGCCCACGCTGCCGCCGCCGCACGAGGGTACAAAGCAAACCCGCAGGGTTACGTGCGGAGCGGCGATTTTCCAGTCCATTTTCAGCGCTTTGCCGTGCATGAATTGCGACGGCGTCGGATCCCACCTGCACCGCTGACCGTCGGGGCGATGGGGCGTTCGAAGATCCGCTTTTCCCTCCACGCCAACAAGTACGTTCTCGGCGGTTACTATCCGAAGGAAGTGGACGTGTGGCTCCACGCCGAGGGGAGCGGCCCGCTACTCGCCATCTCCTTCAAGAGCATGATGACCGGTGTCCAACAAAACATTAACAACCGTTGGGAGGAGCTGATCGGGGACGCGGCCAATATTCACTCTCGTTTCCCGATGCTCGCGCTCGGGTACATCATGGTGCTCCCATACATGTCGACGAAGGGAAAGCTGTTAACGCCGGAGCCCCTCATCGACCCCATGAGCGGCCAGCCTACGTCCACCGCAACCAGCATCGAGCGGAAGCTTCTCGCTGCGGCGGGCCGCAAGCAGTCGGTTGATCTCGCCTCTAGCTACGAGGCGATTGCTCTTGTTGTGCTCGACTTCTCGCAGTCTCTTCCGACGGTCCATCCAACATTCCCCGACCCGGCGCTCCGCATCGAAGGTTTCTTTGACCGACTCGTTGGCAGCTTCCGCGAGCGCAATCGCTACCTTCCATAGATAGTGAACCCCATTCGGCCCGCCAGCAGTAGCGGGCTGGTCTGCGCTCAGCGGCTCTCTCCGTCGCCGTGTGTCACCTGGCGGGCAGGGCGTCCACGCCGTCCACCACCACGGCCATCAGGTCCGCCAGGCCGGCCAGCGAGGCCTCGTGCACCGTGCGCGCCGGCACCACCCCGGCGCCCGCGGCCGGCAGGTCGCGCGTCGCCGTCGCCCCCGCGACCACGGTCGAGCCATAGCCGAGGTCGAACGCCCCGCGCACCGTCGCGCTCACGCACATGTGCGTCATGAAACCGGCGAAGATCACGTCCTTGATCCCGAGCCGCTGGAGCTGCTCGTGCAGGTCGGTCTTGGCGAACGAGTTCGGGTAGCGCTTCACGATGACCGGCTCACCGCCCTGCGGGGCGACGGGGCCGGCGATGGCGCCGATGTCCGCGCGGATGTCGTAGGGCGAGCCCGGGCCGCCGTCGTGCATGATGTGGATGATGGGCCTTTGGGCCTCCCGGGCGCGCGCCAGCAGCCGCTGCGCCTCGCCGAGGGCCTCTTCGACCCCCACCAGCTTCATCACCCCCGTGCGGTAGGTGTTCTGGCAGTCGATGAGCACCAGCGCGGAGCTGGCGAGCGTGCCGGGTTGCGTGGTCATGCCCGCGATCTGGCGCAGCGTGGGGTGGGCGGTGTCTGACATGGTCTCTCTCCGGTGCGGTGGGTCCAGGGTCCAGACACCATCACCGGCCCGGGAGCGTCAAGCCCCGGCGCGCCATTTCACTCGCCGTCCGGACCGCTCATCCACTCGCGGCGGGCTGGGCACGTTCGGCGGCGTCCTGCCCAGAGGGGGTACCGTTCGCACATTCGCCGGCCAGCGTGCTGTGGCGACGACCGTAGCCGAAGTAGATGACGAAACCGAGGAGCAGCCAGACGCCGAGGCGCACCCAGTTCTCGACCGGCAGCGAGAACATGAGCATCAGGCAGGTCGCGATGCCGAGGAGGGCCACGAGCCGCCCGAGCGGCGCGCGGAAGGGGCGCGGGACGTCGGGGCGCTTGTACCGCAGGATGAGCACCGCCATGCAGACGATGACGAAGGCGAGCAGCGTGCCGATGTTGACGAGGTCGGACAGGACGTGCAGCGGCAGCAGCGACGACAGCAGGCCGACGAAGGCGCCGGTCAGGATCGTCCCCTTCCAGGGCGTCTGGAACCGCTCATGAAGGTCGCCAAAGAAGCGGGGCAAGAGCCCGTCGCGCGCCATGGCGAGCAGGATGCGCGCCTGGCTGAGCATGGTCACGAGCACGACCGACGTGATGCCGACGACCGCGCCGAGCGAGATCAGGAGCTGCGCCCAGGTCAGGCCCACTTGCCGGAAGGCGTCCGAGACCGGCGCGTCGATGTTGATCTTGTCGTACGGCACCATCCCCGTCAGCACGATGCCGACGCCGGCGTAGAGGACGGTGCAGATGAGCAGCGAGGAGATGATGCCGATGGGCACGTCGGGGTACGGCTCGAGCGCCTCTTCCGAGTGCGCGGAGACCGAGTCGAAGCCGATGTAGGAGAAGAAGATCACCGCCGCGCCCGCCAACATGCCGAGCGGCTGGCCCCCGGCGTCCCCGTGGCCGATCAGCATCTTGCCGAAGAAGTTGATGCCCCCGTAGCCGTAGGGGGCGAACGGATGCCAGTTGGCCGGGTTCACGTAGAACGCGCCGACCGCGATGACGAAGACCACGATGGCGACCTTGAAGAGCACCAGCTTCATGTTGAGCGTCGCGCTCTCCTTGATGCCGACGACGAGGACGCAGGTGATGGCGACCACGATCAAGAGGGCCGGCAGATCGAAGAGCTTGCCGGTCGAGACGAGGTGACCGAGCGCAGGGTTGTAATCGATGGGCGCGCCCGTCAGCGCTTCGGGCAGCTGCACGTGGAAGATGCCGAGGAGGTCCTGGAAGTAGTGCGACACCCCGTGCGCGACCGCGGCGGCCGAGACCGCGTACTCGATGATCAGGTCCCAGCCGATGATCCACGCGAAGAGCTCACCGAGCGACGCGTAGGCGTAGGTGTAAGCCGAGCCGGCGACCGGGGCCATCGAGGCGAGCTCCGAATAACAGAGCGCGGCGAAGGAGCAGGCCAGGCCGGCCACGAGGAAAGAGAGGATCAGGGCGGGGCCGGCGCGCTCGTGCGCCGCGACCCCGGTGAGCACGAAGATGCCCGTGCCGATGATCGCACCGATGCCCAGGCACACCAGGTGGATGCCCCCGAGCGAGGGCCGCAGAGCGCCCTCCTTGCGCTCCGCCTCCCGGCGCAGCTGCTCCACCGATTTCGTCGCGAACAGCTGTTTGAAGAACGACCCCATGGACCACCTCCGTCGCGTAGACAGCGACTGATCGCGATCATGGGTGCGGCCTTCGGGCGAGACGATCCCTATGTCACGAACGGGTCCCCTGGCACCCTGAAGCGGCCTGGGAGGAGAATGAACTGTCGCGGAGCGTTGGGCGTGACCTGCGGGTCGCTACGAGGGAGGAGCCGGGCTAGCTAGAACGCCTCGGGTGGCTTGGGAAAATTGCGGCTCCAGATGAGCACGGTCCCGTCGCGCAGGAAGACGCGGTGCTCGCCGTGGAACCAGGGCTCGAGCCGGACCACGCGATCGAGGTTGACGATGGTGGAGCGGTGGATGCGCTGGAACATCTTCGCATCGAGCCTGGCTTCCATGCCGCTGATGGACTCGCGGATCTGGTAGGAGTCGCGCCCGACATAAAGCTCCACGTACTTGCCATCCGCCTTGATCCAGTCGATGTCCTCCACCTTGAGGAAGAAGGTGTGGTGCTTCGTCCTCACCAGGAGCCTCTTCGGCTGGCTCGTACGCGCGCGCAACTCTTCGAGCAAGGCGAATGTCCGTTGGGTGAGCTCGCCCCCGCGTTCAGCGGCGAGCCGCTCCTTGACCCGGTGCAGCGCTTCCTCGAACTGCTTGCGGTCGAAAGGCTTCTGCAGGTAGTGGACGGCGGGGATGGTGAACGCTCGCAGCGCATACTCGTCATACGCGCTGATGAACACGACGAGGGGGGACTGCCGGCTCTTCGACTGCTCGAGCACCTGGAAGCCGTCGAGCGCCGGCATCCGCACGTCGAGAAAGAGGAGGTCGGGGGCCTGCTCGTGGATCGCCTTCACGGCCTCGTCGCCATCGGCGCATTCACCGATGACCTCCACCTCCGTGTCGTGCGCCAGCAGCCGCCGGATGCGGCGGCGCGCGAGGGGCTCATCATCGACAATCAGCGTGCGGATCCGCCCTCCATCGCTCATGACACACCTGCCGTGGGTTCGCTGGCAACAAGGCCGGCCGTAGCAAATGGAATCTCCAGCTGGACCGCGAGCCCTCCTCCGGGCGCGTCCGCCAGCGTGAGGCGCTGCTGCTCGGCATAGAGGCCCTCCAGCCGTTCCCGTGTGAGCTTGAACCCCAGGCCTCGCTTCGAGCTCGCGCTCCCATCCAGGTGCAGGCCCGGGCCGTTGTCCTTCACCTCGAGGCGGAGCCGGCCCTCGGCGCGGCTGGCGCGGATCTCGATGCGCCCCGGCCCGACGCGCGCCGCGATCCCGTGCCGGAGGGAGTTCTCGACGAGCGGCTGGAGGATCAGGTTGGGCACGAGCGCGTCCAGCGTGGCGGGCTCGATCTCCATCTGCACGGTGAGCCGATCCTGGAAGCGCACCCGTTCGATGTCGAGGTAGCAGTGCAAGAACCTCAGCTCCTCCCGCAGGGGCACCTCCTGCGCGCCCGAATTGTCGAGCGTGAGCCGCAGGAAGTCACCGAGGCGCGCGAGCATCTCCTGGGCAGCCTCCGCGTCTTCCTCCACGAGCGCCGAGATGGAGTTCAGGGCATTGAAGAGGAAGTGCGGCTGCAGCTGCATCTTGAGCGCCTCGAGCTGCGCGAGCGTCGTCTGGTGCTGCGCCTGCTGAAAGCGCCGGTAGTAGGCGAGCGCATAGCTGACGAGGAGGATGGTCGCGTAGCACATGAAGCCGGTCGGTAGGTTGAAGAGGAACAAGAAGTCATAGAGGACCGGCAGCGAAGCGAGCTGGCGATAGACCGCGACGTGGAGCAGCCAGCCCACGAGCAGGTACGTCGCGCGGTGCGCGAGAGAGAAGGCGAAGCAGGCCGCGACGTGCAGCCAGGCGGTGCGCAGCAAGCGCCCGCGCTCGAGCGGGAAACGCTCGGTGAACCGGAAGATGGCCGGCGAGAGCAACGCCCACAGGAGCCAGTACGGCAGCTCCCAGATGAGCATCTCGCGCAGGCTCGGCGGCTGTTTGAAGATGGCGACGTAGTGGTCGGCGAAGAGGTAGTAATTGAGCGTGAAGGTCAGCCCGATCAGCGTCCATCCAGCGAAGACACAGGCCCACAGTCGCCAATGAAGCTTCGGCGCCAGGGCGCTGGGTTCTTGCGGTGGAGTTCTCTTCATCGGCCCGGGATCATCCTATCCTCGATGTACGCTGCAAGCCGCATACGAGGCAGCAGATCCTGGGCGCAGCCTATCCAGCGGGCGCTCGCGAACGTCCTGGCCGCCGGCTCAGGGCACGGCGCAGGGAGCGCTGAGGATCACGGGCGGGACGGCGAAATCCGGCGCCGAGAGATCCGGCTGGGTGAAGACGAGCTCATCCGCGAGGTTGGCGGCGTAGGCGTCGCGCACCGATAGCGGCGCCAGGTTCCAGCGCCACTCGATCATCTTCAGGATCGAGGTGTGATCATAAACGTTGTGGGAGACGTAGCCGCGCCGTGCAAAGGGGGAGACGAGGAGACAGGGCACGCGGAAGCCGCGCAGCTCGAGGGCGGGATCGACGTCCGGCGCAGACGGCGGCGGGACATGGTCGAAGAAGCCGCCCCACTCGTCGAAGTTGATGACCAAGACGGTGTGCTTCCAGGCCGGGCTGCGCGTGATGGCGCGGTACGTCTGATCAAGGAACCACTCGCCGGCGCGGATATCGGCGTGCGGGTGATCGTCGTTCGACAGCCCCTGCTCCTCGCCGCCGAAGCGGGGATCGACGAAGGACACGTGCGGCAAGTCCCCGAGCGCGCAGTCGATGAGGAACTGCCCGTAGGGGCGCGTGATCGGCAGGTACTTGTCCCCCCAGAAGGAGAGGAACGGAACATCGCTGAAGTAGTAGCGACCCTCGAGCCCCCGTGCGGCGAGGCGGTCCCAGATGGTGGGCAGCGTGGACAGGAACGTCTCGCTGTCGAGCCGGTCGGTCACGGCGCAGTGCTGGTAGAAGCGGTTGGGATACGTGGGCGCCATGATCGCCGAGAAGTAGCGGTCGCAGGTCGTCCACGACCGCGCCGCTTCGGCGAGGAAGGGGAGGTCGGCGCGCGTGTAATAGCCAATGGCAAAGACGTCGTTGTCTCCCGCGCGCAACCAGCCGTCGCAGCGCCCGTCGTTGTACTCGACGCGTCCGCCTTCGTAGGAATGGTCCGGATCGGGATGGCCGCAGCCCTGGTAATCGGGTGCCAGCGGATAGGTGGAGTGAGGAACGCCGTCGCGATCGGTATAGATGAGCCCTTCTTGCATGCCGTCGGCGCCAGGGAGCCAGCCCAAGAAGTGATCGAATGAGCGGTTCTCCATCATCAGGACGATGATGTGCTTGATGCCCGATTGCTGCGGGGCCGGGCGATAGGGCTTGGCCCCGGCGGGGCGGCGGAGAGCAGGCAACCCCACGGCGGCGGCACCGGCCACGGTCTTGAGGAATTGGCGGCGTGAGATCTTGCGCATGCAAAGGTTGTAGGGGCAGGCGCGCTCGTCTCCAGATCGAGAGGGGCCTTCGGGGGATGAGAGCCTGCGCGTTGGAACTCTTTTGTCTGGGGACCGCGGAGGAGCACCGCGCGCCCCGGGTGGGTCGCGCGTGATAGCGTGAAGCGATGGATCTCGCGAAGACGGCCGAGCGGTTGCGCCAGGTGGCCCTGCGCTATCCCGAGACGTACGAGGAGTCGCCGTGGGGCGACCGCGTGGTCAAGGTGCGAGGCAAGATCTTCCTGTTCTGCGGGGTGCATGAGGGGGCGTTGCACGTCTCGGTGAAGCTGCCGCAGACGGGGCGCGAGGTGCTGCAGGAGCCGTGGGCCAAACCGACGCCGTACGGGCTCGGAAAGAGCGGCTGGGTGTCAGCGCGGTTCGAAGACGACGTCCCCGAGGACCGGATCGCCGGTTGGATCGACGAGAGCTACCGCGCGCTCGCGCCCAAGAAGTTGGTGGCGCTGCTGGTCGCACCCGAGCCGGCCGCGGTTTCGAAGCCGGCCGCCAAGGCCAAGAAGCCGGCCGCCAAGGCCCAAAAGAAGGTCCGGGCGCGGGTATCCCTCCTGTGCCTCGACCGCCTGCGCGCGCAGCGTGCCGTGAAGGCGCTCGCCGAGCGTGGCATCGCCGCCGCGGCCACGGACAACGCGGACGACGTGCGGGCGCACATGAAGACGCTCGATGCGGTGATCATCGACATCGGCCGCCTGCAGGACGACGGCATCGCGCTGGCCGGCGAGATCGACGAATCCGACTACGAGATCCACCTGTTCATCGTCGGAGTCCGCGACGCCAAGGCGCGCAAGCGCGCACAGGCGGCCGCCACCTCGGCCGAGCTGTTCACGGAGCCGCCCGGCGACCCGGCCGTGGCCGATGCCGTGTTGAAGGCGCTCGCGCGATAGCGCCGCGGCCGAGGATCAACCGCCCTCGCCATCGAGGTCGAGATCGAGATCGACCGCCCACGAGGGACGAGGGAACGGGATGATGGTCGCATCCATTGCCGCCTGATCCATCGCCGCCTGATCGTCGATGGCGCTTGCGAGGGCGCGTATGCGCAAGGCCTCGCCGAGCAACTCGCGCACGAGCGTGGTCCGGTCGCACCCGGCCTTGCTGGCGAAGGCATCGATCTCGTCCAGGAGAGCCGGCGGTAAGGGGCAGACGAAGAGAACGTCGGATGGGTCGTGAGGTTTCATACCGCCAACAAGCTTGTTCGATCTCCTCGGTCGCGCCAGCCCGATCTGCGGTCCGCGCCCGGTCGCGGCGCGCCAACGGCCCGCCACGAGTGCTCACGGCGCGGGAGATTCAGCTGTTGCTCGCTCGCCCCTCGGCCATGTGGCAGGCATGAAGCACGGCATGTCGGACGATCTCGTCCCAGTTCCCATCGGAGACGCGAGCGGCGGGGCGTGGGGACCAGTGCATGGTGTACTCGAGCTCCACCTGGCCATCGGCCTCGTAGACGGTGTTGGTGACGATGCCGGTGAAGCGGGCGTCATCCACCAGCTTGAAGACCACGGTCATGGTGAGATCGTCATACGTGATGAGCTCGTGGATCGGGTGCGCGCCGGCGCCGAAGTTGGCGTACATGCGGCGCTCGAAGCATTGCGGTCCCACCCGGCGCGCATACTCCACGCGCTCGACCCCGGGCACATACAGGTCGGGGCGCTCGATCTTCTCCTTCATCATCTGCCAGACCAGGCTGGCGGGGGCGTTCACCGGGGTCCTGAAGGCGGCTCTGGGCATGACTCGAACTGTAGTACGGAGCGTCTGTGCCTGTCAGGAGGCGTCGCGCCGGCCCCCAACCTCGCGGAGCAGGCGCACATCCGCATGCCGCTCATGCCCCTCGCGCTCGGCGACTCGGGGCGGCCCGGGGGAGGCGCACGACGGGTCGCCCCCCCCTTCGCAGTCCAACCAGGCGTGCAGATAAACGTCCGCCAGCGGACGGGAGCGACCGGAGGCGCGCTGGACCTCGGCTCGGGGCTGTGGATGAATGCGGCCTTCCCCTTAGCTCCGTTACCACTTAACCGGAGGTCATACGAACCATGCCCTACTTGAAGAGCCTCTTCCTCCTGTCCCTCCTCGGTCTTGGCGCTTGCATCGGCCCACCGCCGCCCCCGTGCGCCGACGGCGTCCGCGACGGCAACGAGAGCGACGTCGATTGTGGCGGCCAGTGCGCCCCCTGCACCGTGGGGCGCGTCTGCCGCGCCGACACCGACTGCGCGAGCGGCTCCTGCGGGCTCGATGGCCGCTGCGCCGCCAACTCCTGCACGGACGGCGTCCGCGACGGCAACGAGAGCGACGTCGACTGCGGCGGCAACCAGTGCGTCGCCTGCCCCGTCGGTGCCCTGTGCCGCGGCGGCGCCGACTGCCAGAGCGCCCTCTGCGGGCTCGATGGCCGCTGCGCCGTCAACCCCTGCGCCAACGGCGTCCGCGACGGCAACGAGACCGACGTCGACTGTGGCGGCGGCGTGTGCGCCGACTGTCCGGCCGGCGGCCTGTGCCGCACCGGCCCCGATTGCGCGAGCGGCTACTGCGGGGCCAACGGCCGCTGCGCCACCAACTCCTGCGCGGACGGCGTCCGCGACGGCAACGAGACCGACGTCGACTGCGGCGGGGGCCTGTGCTCCACCTGTTCGAACGGCCGCCGCTGCTACTCGAGCACCGACTGCACGAGCGGCATCTGCAACGCCGGCGTGTGCTCGACCACGCGCTACCAGGGCGGCCCCGTCCCGCCCTCTGGCACGGCGATCTACCGCATCCAGCCGGGCGCCGGCACCGTGGTCCAGCCCGGCGTGCAGCCAGGCTACGGCATCACCGCCAACTTCGGTGGCTCCTATCGTCTGGTCTGGACCGGGGACTCCTCGACCAGCGGCACCTACCGCGAGTTCTGGGGCTCGGTGTGGACCCCGGGGACGTTCTCCTCGGTGACGCGCGGCTGCTTCCAATCGGTCTGCACGCTCGAGCAAGGCGACTACGTGTCGAACCCGATCGCCGTGGCCGGCGGCCAGCGCATCGACTTCGACGCGTATGGCTTCAGTGAACTCGACGGTTTTGACTTCGTGGTGAGCGCCGAGCCGGTCTACTTCGATCTCTTCATCGACGGCGTGCGCTACCCGAACCTCGTGTTCTTCCCCGCCACCGACAACGGCGGCCAGGTCTCCAACGTCGGCACCATCCCCTTTGGCCTGACCACGCAGTAAGCCGCCCCGCTCGCCCCCTCCTCCTCCGCTCCCCTCCCCGCGTCCCTTCTGCCGTTCCCCTCCCTTGCGATCGGCAGTTTCATCCTCTTCTTCTCCTCCCCTGCCGGGCCGCCTCGGTCCGGTACTGCGGGACCTGAGCGCGACACGGACCCGCCGGCCGGCCGCGCGGCGGCCCCCGGACGGTGGGAGGCGGCGCCTCCTGCGTGGGGGACAGCGGTTTTTCCCAAGGGGGAGGCGCTTGCCTCGTAGGGGGAGGCGCTTTCCGCGTAGGGGGAGGCGCTTTCCGCATAGGGGGAGGCGCTTGCCGCGCAGGGGGAGGCGCTTGGGACGCGCGCAGCGGCGTTTTCGATGCGCGTAGTGGCGCTTTCCGTGCGCGCAGCGGCGCTTTCCGTGCGCGCAGCGGCGCTTTCGGTGCGCATAGCGGCGTTTTCAGTGCGCGCAGAGGACCTCTCAGTACGCAGAGAGGGCCTTTCAGTGTGCAGAGAGGTGTTTTCAGTGTGCAGAGAGGGTCTCTCAGTGCGCGTAGGGGCGTTTTCAGTGCGCGCAGGGGCGTTTTCAGTGCGCAAAGAGGCATTTTCAAATTCGCCGATGGACCTTCCGATGTTGAGGAAGTACGCGGAGATAGGCACACGGGCGGGCCCGTTTCACGGGGGCCTGCGAGCAGCCAACGGCGCCGCGCGCGATGAAGCGCAAACGGCCCCCAAGACGGGCCCCCGGGCTACGCCAGGACGAGCGGCGTCAGGCCCCCTCGTGGGGCGGAAGGCTTCGGTACACCGCGAGATCCCCGGCGGGCGGCGATATCAGCGTGAGCCAGGGGCGCGAAGGGAGCGGCAGATCGACACAGCAGACGCGAATCTGCCGCGTGCGCGCGATGGACTCCAGATCCTCGAGGACCTTCTCCAGGCGCTCCCCACTGAACGGGCAGTACAGGAAGAAGACCGACCCGCTCGTGAGGAGGCCCGTGAGCCTCGTCGCGTCCCCCTCGACCACGGAGAAGCGCGACACGTTCAACCGCGCCGCGAGCTCGCGCGAGGCCCTCACGAGCCCCGGCTGAACCTCGAGACCCATCACCGGCGCCCCGGTCCAGAGGTGCGTCAACAGGGCCGCCCGGCCGAGGCCAGAGCCGATGTCGACGAACACGTCGGTGGGCTGCACGTCCGCCTGCGCCACCATCCGCAGCACGGTGTCGACAGGGCAGGGCATGTAGGGGACGCAGCCTCGGGGCAGCTCGGGCTCGTCGCCGGGGAGCCCGTCGATCCCGAAGACGAGGTCGAGCCACCCGTCGCGCTCGGCCGGGGGCACGCTCGTCAACGCCGCGCGGAAGATCGCCGGCGTCGCCTGCCCCTGGGCGAGCAGCGAACGCATCTGCGCTGCGCCTTCTTGGTGCGCCCGTTCCACGGGCCGCAGCATACGCTCGCCTGCCCCCGGCGGCGCCGACGTCCTTCTACCGCGCGAGCGAGGGCGCGGGCCGGCCGGCTCCCGGATCCCTCGACGAGCCCGGCCGGGCGTTCGTCGGGATCGCGGCCCGCAGCGCGACGTCACGCGGATCGCCCTGCAGGGTGGTGCCCATCCGGTTCGTCACGTAGCCGTAGCCGATGCCCGACTCGGGGTCGGCGTAGCCCATCGCGCCGCCCGCGCCCGGCGCCCCGAACGCGCTGGGGTGGCGACCGAAGGCGAACGTGTCGCTCGGCTTCATGAACCCGAGCGAGAACTTCACCGGCCCGCGGAAGCACTCGTCGTAGAAGCCATGACGCGCGGGGATCGCCGGGGCCATCAGCGCCTCGATCGTCTCGGGGCGCAGCCCGAGCTCGCGGCCGCCGCTCGCGAACACACCATACGCCTTGGCGATCGCGCGCGCGCTGCCGACGCCGAGGCCGGACGGGGCCTCCAGGTCGCGCGCGTACAGCCGCTGCGGATCGATGTAAAAACCCGTCCCGGGGTTGGCGATCAGCGATCGATACAGCACCGAGCGCCGGCTCATCGACGCCAGCAGGATGGAAAACGGCATCCCGATCATCATCCGCCAGCGGTTGGGCGGCTCGAGCGGCGCCAGGCGGGCGTCGGGGAGCGACTCGGGCAGGCGGAGGTAGACGTCGAGGCCGAGGGGCGTCGCGATCTCGTCGGCGAAGAACTGGCCCAGGCTGCGGTGCGCGGGATCGATCCGGCGCAGCAGCTCGCCCTCGTAGAAGCCGAGGCTGATGGCGTGGTAGGCCTGCCGTTCGCCCGGCGCCCAGGCCGGTCGCTGCCGCGCCATGATCCCCGCCAGCCGATCGAGGTCCGCGACGACCGCGCGATCGACCGGCTCGTCGAACGCGAACAACCCGGCCTGATGGGCGAGGAGCTGGCGGACGGTGATCCGCTCCTTGCTGGCCTGCGCGAACTCGGGCCAGTAGGTGCAGACGCGCTCGTCGTAGTCCAGCCAGCCGCGCGAGTGGGCGAGCGCCAGGACCATCGCCGCCAGGCCCTTGGTGGCGGAGTGGACGACGACCATCGTGTCCGGCCGCCAGGGCTCGCCGCTCACGCGGTCCCGCACGCCGCCCCACAGGTCGACGACCTTCTCGCCGTCCTGATAGATGCAGCACGCGGCGCCGAGCTCGCCGCGGCGCGTGAAGTTCTCGACGAACGCCTCGCGCACGGGCTCGAAGCCGCTGCTCACGGAGCCGTCGATCAGGAGCCGCTTGGATGCCGCCATGTCTCCCCGTTCTCGCCGAGGCCGGAGTTACTCGAGCAGCTGCGGCCACCACTGGTAGTGGCAGTAGTTGAGCTCCTCGGCCACGGTGCCATCACGACCGATGGTAACCGACCGGGCGGGCGTGGGCAGCGTGAAGCGGCCACAGGAGCGGCCCTGGGCGGTCACGAGCTCGATCTGCGGCTGCTCGCCCTCCGCGGTGGGCACCGGGATGGCGTAGGCACGGCCGCCGCGCACGATCGGCAGGAGCGACGGTGGTCGCCCGGTGAGCCAGTGGGGCGGGGGCAGGGCATGGGGCCGGCCGCTGGGGATCCGTGCGACCCACCTCCCCTCCACGCTCACGGCCACGCCGCCGCCAATGAGCGGCGCGAGCTGCAGGCTCCCGTAGGACCGGATCGGCCCCTGGTAGATGAAGAAGGGATCACCGAGCGGCGTGCCATCGGTCCGGATCCAGCGACCCAGGAAGCACGCTACGTCGGACCCCGGCAGCTCGTCGTAGACCACCAGCGAGAGGCCGAGTCGGTCGACGGTCCCTGCGGTGGACTCGTCGCCACGCAGGGCCGTGATCGGCAGGGCGGGGCCGCGCGCGACGGCGTGCTGGTCATAGCGCTGGGCCACGAGCTGCCGCTCATCCGTCCCAAGGCTCTCGGTGCGGAAGACGAGGACGCCACCTCCCGGATCGAGGGCCGCGACCACGGCGTAGGAGCGCCCGGATGTCACCACGGTGCTGCCGAGCAGGGCGCCGGTGCTGGACCAGCTGTTGAGCGAGAGGGGGACGAAATCGGCTTCGGGGTATGGGATCCCCATGAAGCCGTCCTGTTGGGGGTAGATGCTCACGAGCCGCGGGCCGCCGAAGTGGCCGATCGTGGTGCCGGCGCTGTCGAGGACTCGCCACGACGCGCTCTGAAATGGACTGCTGAAGAAATCGAAGGCGAGGTGCCCCTCGCCGTCGATGACGGGAGCCCCCCAGCAGGCGAACTCCTCCGGCTGCTCGAACTGCTCTTCGACGGGCGGGCCAAGAGGGGCGGGGAGCAGATCATGACATCCCCCGGCCCCATCGGATGGGGGCGGTGTGCCCCGGGGATCACTGCGTTCCACGGTCGATGGGTCGCCGTTCGCTACGCCGGTGGAGCCGCCACAAGCCACCAGCCCCGACAGGAAGATCCAGCAGACTCGGGACACCGCACGGAACGGTGAGGATTCGCACATCGAGGCCCTCCTTCCCCCTGGCGGGGAAAGGCAACCGATGTGCCACGGATCGTCCTGACGATCCGTGAAGCCCGGAGACGCCCGACGGGAGCGCGGTGGCCGCCATCATCACGGCCGACCGCCTCGCCTTCACGAACGGTAGGCCTTCTCGAGGGTCGCGATGTCGAGCTTGATCATCTTCAGGAGCGCGTCCGTCACCCTCTTGGACCGCGCCGGGTCCGGGTCGCGCATCATCTCGTCGAGGACCGCAGGGACGATCTGCCACCGCACACCGAACTTGTCGATGAGCCAGCCGCACGCCTGCGCCTTGCCGCCTCCCTCGAGGAGCGCGTTCCAGTAGCGGTCCAGCTCCGCCTGATCCTCGCACAGCACGACCATCGAGATGGCATCGTTGAACTCGTGGTGGGGGCCTGCGCTCATGGCCTGGAAGCGCTGGCCGAGGAGCGTGAAGTCCACGACCTTCACCGAGCCCCCGGGCCCGCTGGGCGAGTCACTCATCAGCGGCGTGACCCGATCCACCCGCGACTCCGGGAAGATGGAGGCATAGAACCGCGCCGCCTCCTCAGCCTCCTTGGCGTACCACAAGTGCGGGAAGATCTTCGGGCTCCCTTTCAATGCCATGACCGTGCCTCCTTCGCTGTGACTCGGGCTTCGGGTGCTCACGACTTGCGCTGCCGCTCGACCTCCGCGCGGAGGCGCTCCTCCTGCGCGCGCAGCTCCGGCGTGAACTCCTGGCCGAAGTCTTCGGCCTCGAAGACGGGGCGGATCTCGATCTCCGACTCCTCTCCGGGCATGGGATCCGGGCAGCGCCGGACCCACTCGACCGCCTCCTCCATCGACTTCACCTGCCAGATCCAGTAGCCGGCGATGAGCTCCTTGGTCTCGGCGAAGGGGCCGTCGATGACGGTCTTCTTCCCGCTGGAGAAGCGCACGCGCTTGCCCCTGCTGCTCGGGTGCAGGCCGTCGCCTGCCAGCATGATGCCGGCCTTCACCAGCTCTTCATTGAACTTGCCCATGTCGGCGATGAGCTGCTCGCCCGGCATGACGCCCGCCTCGGAGTTCTTCGTCGCCTTCACGATCACCATGACTCGCATCGGTCTCTCTCCTCGTAGTGGGTTGGGTGCGGCTCGATGGCCGCCATCTCCTGCCCTTCTGAAGTGACGACGAACAAGGTCGGCCTGGATCGACACGCCGCCATCTTTTTTTTACCGGCCGCACTTCACCGTCCGCGGGCACCTGAACAACTGCGGAGGAATTTCTTCTGCCCAAGAACATTGCGGTGCTACTGTAGGCGCTTGGAGGGTGCCATGGCGCGATTTCGTGGTCCGCTGATCTCTGCCGATTCCCACGTCGTCGAGGAGCCGCGGTTGTGGCTCGACCGCATCGACCGCCGCTACCGCCACCTGGCGCCGCGGGTCGTGGACGTCGGCGACACCGATCTCTGGCTCGTCGGCACCGACGACCGCCGGCTCCCGGTGACGCCGCCCGCCGCCCCGCCGACCCAGAAGGGCCCGGGGCGCCCGTTCAGGGAGCTCGATGACGACGCGCTCGGCGACGTTCACGGCGGCGGCGACACCGACGGCGGACCCAACCCCGACGACGTGCGCATCCACGCCATGGGCATCCACGCCCAGGCCGGCCGACGCTACGCGCCCGGGGCGCGGATCTCGAAGCGCCAGCGGCTCGCCGATCGCGGCGACTTCTCTCCCGAGGCCTACCTCGCCGGGCTCACCGTGGACGGCGTCGCCGGCGCGGTGCTCTACCCGTCCGTCGGCCTCGGCGCCTACCAGGTGGTGCCGAGCTGGCTGTTCACCCCCATCGCCCGCACCTACAACGACTGGCTGCTGCGCGAGTTCTGCGCCCACGCCCCCGATCGGTTGAAGGGCGCCGCCATGATCAACGTCGATGACATCGACGCGGCGCTCGCCGAGATGACCCGCACGGCCCAGCTCGGCGCGGCCTGCTTCCTGTTCCCGGTCGATCCCGCCCCGGGCCAGCGCTACGACGACCGGCGTTTCGAGCCGCTGTGGAGCGCCGCCGCGGAGCTCGGCCTGCCCGTGATGCTGCACCTGCAGGCCATGCGGTCGATCTATGGGCGCGCGCCGGTCTTCGACCTGCTCCGCCACACGAGCGGCGTCGTCCACTTGCACCTCTCCCTGGCGGCCATGTCCCTCTCGGGCGTGTTCGCGCGCCACCCCGGGCTGCGCGTCGGCGCCGTGGAGTGGGGCGGGAGCTGGGTGCCCTATCTGCTCGAGCGGATCGACGCCGCCTATCGCGCCGACCACGGGCGCACCGTCGCCCGGCTGGCCGAGGGCGCGCTCCCGAGCGACCACCTGCGGCGCGCGCTCTTCGTCATCTTCCAGGAGGACGCGGCCGCGCTCGCGCTGCGCGATCAGATCGGCATCGAGCGGCTCCTGTGGGGCAACGATTATCCCCACGCCGAGTCCACCTTCCCCCGCTCTCGCGAGATCCTGGCGGCACAGCTCGACCAGGTCGCCAGCGAAGACGCGGCCCGCTTCACCTTCAAGAACGCGGCGGAGCGCTTCGGCTTCGTGCTCGAGCGGCTGGTGGCCTCCAAGCGCCGGAGCCCCCAGCTGAAGGAGCAGGCCACGCCAGGGATGTTGTCGCTCTAGCGGCGCGGTCACGCGCATGTCCCCCTCGACCGCCTGGTCCTCTTACAGCCTCGTCAAGGAACCCCACGATCTATGGACGGGCCGCCTCCCGGCGGAGGCGGCCCACGCCCCCCGGGTGGAGCCGCGTGAGACGGGTCCGCAGTGGGTGGTCGATGACGGCCGTCCGTTCGGCGCGTCCGAGGATCCGCCGCTCGTGGCCGACCCATCGCCCGCCACCACCGTCGACGTCGCGCGGGAGCACCTCGCCCGGCACGGCCTCGCGGCGTCGGTGCTCTTCCCCGACGTCGCGCGGCGCAGCTACCGCGCGCTCCACGGGGACCGGCTCGCGGAGGCGCTCCGCTGCTACAACGACTGGGTGCTCGACCTCGCGGCGGGGCTCCCGGGGCAGCTCCTGCCGGTGACGCTCCTCGATCCGCAGGATCCGAGCCGGGCCCTCGCCGAGCTCGAACGGACCGCGCGGCGTGGCGCCGCCGCTTGCTCCCTGCCGCTGTGCGCCGACGACACCGGCCGCTACGACGACCCTCGCTACGAGCCGCTCTTCTCGGCCCTGGCGGCCCTCGGGCGCCCGCTCTGTTTCCAGGCGGGGACCGTGTTCCGGGCCGCGACGCTCGCGAAACCCTTCGACACCGCCTCGCACCAGCGCCCCGACGAGGACCCGCTGTTCCAGGCGATCTACGCCGCGGTCGAGAGCAGCTACGTGCTGATCACGCTGGCGGCGTTGGTCTTCTCCGGGGTGGCGGCGCGCGTCCCGGGGCTGCGCGTGGTGGTCGCCGGCTTCGACGCCGGCTGGTTCCCCTACCTCGCGACCCGGTTCGACGAGATGTACGAGGTGCGGCCCGAGCGCCTCGGCCCGTCTCCAGCGGGGGCCGTCCCGCACACCGATCCGCTCGAGGAGCGCTTCCGCATGGCGACCGAGTACCGCGGCTATGCCTTCCCCAAGGGAGAGCGACCGAGCGACCACCTCCGCCGCCTGGTCTCGGCGGTGAGCACCCTCCCGCCGCTCGACCTCGAGGCCTACCCCCTGGTCGGCGCGCAGCGGCTGCTCTGGGGGACCGGCGCGCGTGTCTCGACCGATGCAGGCGAGCCGGCGGTCCGAGTGGACGAACGGTTGCGCGGCGCCGGTGTCGAGGCCGAGGCCCGTCGCCAGCTCCTCGCCGCCAACGCCCGCGCCCTGTTCGGCGGAGAGCGTCGCGCCTGAATCTCACCAGGTGAGGAGCGCGGCCTCGATCTGCGCCCCGGGCCCCATCGTGATCATCACGCCCAGGTCCCCCTCGCGCGGGGTCCGCTCTTCGAGCAGGCGCTCGAAGCTGAACAGGAAGCTGCCGCTCGACACGTTCCCGAAGTCCCGCAGCACCGATCGCGAGTGGCGCACGTCCGCCTCCGAGAGCCCGAGGCGCCGCCGGATCGCGTCGATCACCGTGCCGCCCCCGGTGTGCAGCACCCAGTGACGCACGTCCGACGTCGTTCGCCCGTGCGCCGACAGGAGGCGTCCCACCGGGCGCGCCACCGCCTCGCCGAGGACCTCGGGAATGTCGCGGCTCAGGAAGAAGCGCCAGCGCTGGGCCGGCTCGTCCCAGTCGAACCGCATGGCGTCGCGCTCCTCCGGGATGAGGTGGTGGGCGAAGTCGACGAGGCGCGGCCCATGGGCCGGGGGGGCGTCTCCGGCCACCACGAGCGCGGCCGCGCCGTCCCCGAAGATGCCGTTGACCAGGCCGTCCCGCGCCGAGTCCTCGGCGAAGTAGATCGCCGAGTTGATCTCGCAGCAGAGGAGGAGCCCCTTCCGCCCCGCCCCGGCCCGGATCCATCCGTCGAGCGCGGCCAGCCCGTTCAGGCCGGCGTTGCAGCCCATCCCGACGAGGTCGAGGCGGAACAGGTCCGCGGGGAGGGCCAGCTCGTAGGCCAGGAGCGCGGACAGGCCAGGCACCGCCCAGCCGGTCGTGGTTACGCACACGAGCGCGCCGAGCTCCGAGGGGGCGATCCGCGCGCGGGCGAGCGCCTTCCGGATCGCGGCGCCGCCGAGCTCGAGGCTGCCCCGCCGGAACTTCTCGTTGAGCCGCGCCTGCGTCTCGTACGCGAGCCGCCCGGTCGCGGGATCGACGGGCGGGAGCAGGAGGTGGCGCTTGGCGATGTGCGGCGCCGCGAAGACGCGCTTGGTGATGCGATCGCGGAAACCAAAGAGCGCGAGCAGCTCCGGCTGCGTGTAGGCGGCGGCCGGCACCGCGGTCCCGACGCCGATGAGCCGGCTCACAGGGCGTACCCGAAGCGCGCGATGAGCTCGCCGTCCACGCGCGCCACGAGCCCGGCGAGCTCGGCGTCGTAGTAGGTCCGGTAGGGCGCGTGCGCGCTCGTGTTGATGCGCTCGGCGTGCCGCACGAAGTCGGCCAGCGCCCGGCTCACGGCCACGCCGTGGCGCTCGAACCACGCGAGGAGCTCCTCACGGAGCGTCTCCATGCGGAGAAACTCGACCCCTTCGCCGGCCCCGAACAGGTGGCGGAACAGCACGGTGTAGAGCCCCGCCGCCACGCCGTGGAACGGCGCCAGATCCTGACGCCGCAGGTTCATCCCGCGGAACCCCTCGCCGCGCTCGACCGGCTCTCCGTGGGCGCGGTGGTCGAATGCCGCTGGCAGCCGCTCGAGCACGCGGTCGAAGAGCCCGGCCTCGCGCGTGAACGACAGATAGTGGCGGCAGGCGTCCGGGAAGCCGAGCGCGCCGCGGCCGGACAGCTCCTCGAAGAGGGCGTCGATCCCGTTCCAGGGATCCCGCCCCTCGTCGATGAGCCGCTCCAGCTCCGCCGCCGTCCGCGCGCCGTTCGCCGCCCGCGCGCGCTCGAGGAGCCCCGACTGGAAGGCGTGATACGAGACGTAGAAGTCCCACGGGTTGCGCACCACGCCGAGGATCGGCAGGTGGCGGTGAGCGTCGGGGATCTTCCAGCACGGATAGTGATAGCCGACCCGCCTCGCCGTCGGGACGTAGCGCAGGAGCGCCTCGGTCAGGAACGACCCGCCACACTTGTGGAGGTGGACGAAGACGAAGTCGGCCGTGACGACCATCGACGGGCCCCGATTGTAGCGTCCCCGCCGAGCGCCCGCGAGGGCCGAAGCGCGGTTCAGCCGAAACGCCACAGTTCTCCGCTTACTGCGGCGCAGCCAGCGACGGCGATGCGGCGTCAGTCGGTCGGTCGCGTACTTCCAGTACGCTTCCTCCCTCCTTCCTGGCCTCGCCGCCGCTGGCTGTGCCTCGCTACGGCGTCCAACTGTGGTGTTCCGGCTCAGCCGCGCCGGCGGAAGGCCGAGGGCCTCGCGAGCACGAGCCCCACGGCGACGATCGCCATCCCCAGGAGCGAGCGCCGCGGGCTGACGCTCACGAGGAGGAGCAGCATCGCGCCGACGAATAGGAGGAACAGGACCGGGGCCAGCAGCTGGCCGCGCCGCTGCGCGTGCGGCCAGCGCAGGAGCGAGGCCACCGAGAGGCCGAGGAACACGATCGCGGCCGGCACGAAGTAGGCCAGGACCTCCTCGAACGTCCCCGTGAACACGAGCACGCAGGCCAGCGCCGCCTCGAGCAGGAGGGCCCGAGCGGGCGTCTGGAAGCGCGGATGCAGCCTCCCCAGGGAAGCGAAGAACAGCCCGTCGCGGGCCATGGCGCAATACACGTGGGGCGCGGTCGCCATGTAGGCGGCCAGGCTGCTCACCAGGCACAGGCAGACGATGCCCGCCATCGCGCGGGCCCCGAGCGGGCCGAACAGCGCGGCGCCGAACTGGGAGACGAAGGCATCCTGGGACACCTGCCGTGACGGGATGACGTAGAGGAAGGCGGTGCTGATGGCGAGGTAGACCAGCGTCACCAGGAGGACGCCGAGGAGCATCGCCCGCCGCTGGACACGCTCGGACGCCCCCACCTGGCCGACGAGCTTGCTGGCGTCCCACCAGCCGCCGAAGCTGATGAAGGCGACCAGGACCGCCCCGGCCAGGGCCGTCGAGAGCGGCGGCGCCCCGTCGGGCCGGGCGGTGGTCAGGGCCAGGTGGGACCAATCGCCGAGACGGAAGATCATGGGCCACAGGGTGAGGACGCCGAGGAGGCCGAGCTTGAGCCACGTGACGTAGCGCAGGAAGCTCACCCCGAGGGACGCGTGCAGGAGGTTGAGCGACGCGATCGCCAGCAGCGCCCCCACCGCCACGACGTGCCGCGCGAGCGCCGAGAGCGGGATCACGCTCGACGCATAACCGGCGAGGCCGATCGCCCAGGCCGCGGTCAGCCCCGGATCGATCACGAGGAGGCTCATCCAGCCATACAGAAAGGCGATCCGCGGGCCGTAGGCCTCTCGCAGGTAGACGTAGATCCCGCCGCTCTCCGGGAAGCGGGAGGCGAGCCGGCCGTAGGAGAGCGCCCCGCAGAGGGTCAGCCCACCAACGAAGAGCCAGGTGCACAGCACCCAGAACGGCGAGCCGAGCGAGCGGACCATGTCGGCAGGCGTCAAGAAGATGCCGATCCCGATGGTCTCGCCGGCCACCGCGGCCGTGAGCGAGGCGGCGGAGAGGGTTCGAATGCGTCCGGCCGGCTCCATGACAAAGCCCTCCAGCACTTCGCAGCTTGCGTCCCGGGCCTCAGTCAGGGCCGCGGCGCGGTGTCTCCACGCGCTCCCCGGCGAGGACGCACAACCGCGCGAGCCCTGCACGCTCACCGTAACATGGAAAGGCCCCTCCGCAGGGGCGCGCGCCTTACGACACGCGCATCGGCGACAGCTTGAGGTAGACGGCCGAGCGCCACAGCCACTCGAGCGGGCCGAACCGGAAGTAGCGGAGCCAGAGGTGGCAGAGCACGACCTCGACGCTGAAGATGGCCACCGCGAGGCCGAGGCCTCCGGCGACGCCGACCGAGCCGGCCCAGCCGAGGCCCCAGCCGTAGAAGAGGAAGGTGCAGATGAGGCTCTGCGAGAAGTAGGTCGTGAGCGGCATGCGGCCGACGGGCGCGAGCACGCGGAGGACGCGCCGCCACGGCGGGAGCTGCATGAGGAGCACGACGATGGCCACGTAGGTGAGCGTGGCCGCGAGGAGCCCGAGCTGATACATCGCCGCGGTCGCGAGCCGGCCCGCGGTCCCGTAGGTATGGAGCGGGACGTAGCCGAGCCGATCGAGGAGGCCGAGGGTGGTGGTGACCACGGCGGTCGCGCCGCACCCCGCCGCCATCCGGCGGAACATCGGCAGGTGCCGCGCCCCGTCGTCGTCGAACCAGCGGAGCTGGCCGGCGACGTAGCCGAGCAAGAACCGACCGAGCGTCCAGAAGAAGTACCAGGCGTAGATGCGCGAGCACCACACGAGCGCGTACTGGAGGTGCTCCCACGCGAGCCCGGCGCGGTCCGGGCGATGGAGCGCCGCGGCCATCTGCACGGTGTGCGCCTCGAACGCCTTCGGTTCGAGGAACAGGCGGCCGAGGGGCTGCCCGAGGGCGGGGATCGAGATCACGAGGTACGGGACGAAGATGAGGGCCAGCCCCGCGAGGACGCGCGTCCGGTTCGACGTGCGCAGGAAGGCGAGGAGCCCGAGCCCCGCGACCGCGTAGGTCCACGTCACGTCGCCCCACCAGAGGAGCGTGATGTGGAGCAGGCCGAGCACGAACAGCGCGCCGAGCCGGCGGAGATACAGGCCCATCACCGGCTCCTGGCGCGCCTCGGCGCGGAGGAGCTGGACCGCGAAGCCGAAGCCGAACAGGAACGTGAGCAGGGTCTGCGCCTTGCTGTCGACGAAGATGCTCTGGAAGCGGCCCGCGATCTGGTCGAGCCGCGTCCCTTCCGGTGCGGCGCTGTGCGCCCCGCGCGTCGTCCACCGCCCGCTGTAGAGCACCATGTTGCCGATCATGACGCCGCACAGCGCGATGCCGCGGAGGACGTCGAGCGTGGCGACGCGTTCGCGCGGCGCGATGGGCGTGAGGTGGGTCGTCATAGAGAGAATCTCCGTCAGCGCGGCCGGTGCGTGGTCCCTTCGCCGGCGGTGATGAAGAGCGCGGTGCACGGCGCGTCGCAGTCCGCGGTGTGCCACACGCCCGGCGGGTTCACGATCGCCTCCCCTTTGCGGAGCGTCACCGTGCGCACCGCGCCCTCGATCTCCTGGTGCAGCGTGAGCACGCCATCGGTGCACACGACGAGCTCGGCGCCCTTCGGGTGCATCTCCCACGAGCCCCACGGCCGGTCGAAGCTGTGCATCGAGACCAGGCGCCCCTCGGCGCCGTCCCCGGCGTGCCGCTGTCCATACGCCATGTACCAGTCCATGTCGCCGGTGAAGCGTGGCTCCCGGACCACCGTCGCGCCGAGGCCGAGATGGATGGGGTGCTCCGCGAGCGAGAAACTGGGGTTGTCAGCCATGCCCCCATTCTCGCATGCGCCGCTCCCTTCAGGGCGCCTTCGACAAGGAGATCAGCCTCACGTCCGTCCGCAGCTCCTCCGAGAACGGCTTCTCCGCCTTCACCGACCCGTTCGTCTCGTCGAAGTTGAAGCGCAGCTTGGCCACCGCGCCCCGCCCGCGCGCCCGCGACTGCGGCGTGCCGAGCGGGTTGACGTCGAGCGGCACCACCACGACCGCCGCCGAGACGCGAAAGCGCGCCACCCGCAGATCGTCGATCTCGCGGAGCGGGCCCTGGCGGAGCACGCGGCCGACCGCCTCGAGCGCGATCTGATCGAGCCGCGCGCTCCCCGAGGCCCGCGCCACGCGCAGCGCCTCCACGTCGCCGTCCGGCTGCAGCCGCGCTTCGATCTCCACGCTGCGCCACTCGATCGGCCGCCGGGTCGCCTGGTGCGAGGCCTCGAACTGCTCCTCGAGGTCGAGGACCCCCGCCGGCTCCCCGTCCGGTCCGCCGCCCGGCACCGGCACCGGCTCGTTGCGGGTGCGCGCCGGCCCCGCGGGCGCGTTCCGCAGCGCCTGGCGCACCAGCAACGAGGCCGGCGGCGCCGACGAGACCGCCTCGAGCGGCGGGTGATACGTGTCGCGGATCCCTCGCTCCACGCGCCGCCAGCCTGGCGGCACGCGACCGCTCGCCACGAGCGCCGCTCCCGCCGCGTCGCGCGCGTCCTGCTGCACGCGGCTCGCCGGCGCCTCCCCGAGGACGTCCGCGGGCAGGCTCGATGGGAGCAGCACCGGCTTGCGCCCCGCCGCGGCGCCGGTGGTCGCGGATCCCGGCGCGGCCGCTCCCGGGTTCGCGGCGGGGGGGGGCCCCTCGGCCCGAGCCACGCTCGCCATCAGCGCGACCCACAGCATCGGATGAACGCGCATGGCCCCTCGTACACCCCTCACGCCGACGGCGCAAGCGAGCCCGTCCTGACGGCTCGAAGGAGGGGGTTAGAGCAGCGGCGCCGCCTCCGCGAGCGCGTGCGTCACCGGGAGGCGCGCGGCGTCGACCAGGGCCATCATCTGGGTCGCGTTCTTCACCGCGTAGTCCCGATGGCAGTTGTTCATGATCACGTGCACCTCGCGTGCGCTCGCGGCGAGCCGCTGGAGGCGCGGCACCCATTCGCGCAGCTCCGCGGGCGTATACTCGTACGACATGCGGGCGGCGGCGGAGGGCATGGGCCGGTCCCACGTGCGCACGTTCCGGCCATGAAAGCGCACCAGGGCGACGTCGGCGGTGGCCTCGGCGACCGGCGGGACCGAGGAGGCGAACCCCTGCGGCTCGTCGACCGCGGTGTAGGCCAGCCCGAACGCCCGGAGCAGCGCGAGCGTCTCGTCCCGGTGGCGCTCGCTCATCCAGTACCGGTTGCGGAACTCGACCGCCACGCGGCAGCCGGGCAAGCGCTCCTGCGCCGTCGCGAGCGCGCGGCGGTGCTCGGGCGAACGGGTGAACCAGACCGGGTACTGCAAGAGCACGAGGCCGAGCTTGCCGCTCTGCACGAGCGGATCCAGGGCGTCGCGAAAGCGCCGCGTCAGCTCCTCGAACAGCTCGCCGGGGATGTCCTTGGAGTAGAGCCGCGCCTTGGTGCGCAGGGCGGGCGGGAGCGCCTCCCGCAGGTCGCGCGGCAAGCGCCGGGCGTCGGTGTAGTGGCCGGTGAAGAGCGCGTGGGCCTTCACGTTCATGGTGAAGCCAGGCGGCGTGCGCTCGTCCCACACCTCGACCTGGTGGCGGGCGGGGAGCGCATAGTAGGTCGCGTCGACCTCGACGATGGGGAACTGCGTGGCGTAATAGCGCAGGCGCGACTCGGCGTCCCGCGCGCCCGGTGGATACCAGCCGGACTCGATCAGCGTCTTCTCGGTCCAGGCACTGATGCCGATCTTGAGGTTCCCCTGCATCTCCGCGCCTCGTCTCCTTTATCGATCTCTGCGTCTCGGCGCGCAGGGTGCAATAAGGGTCACTCTGCGGCGCGCCCCACTTTCAAGTGGACTGCGCGGCCCCCAGAACGCACTGTGGCGACACCATGAGCAAGCAGACCGGAATCAAGACCATTGGCTTGATTGGCAGCGGCATGATCGGCGGCACGGTCGCTCGGCTAGCGGTCGCCGCCGGCTACGACGTGGTGCTGAGCAACTCGCGCGGCCCCGAGACGCTCGCCGAGCTGGTGAGCGAGCTCGGGGCCCGCGCCCGCGCCGCCACGCCCGCCGAGGCCGCTGCGGCGGGCGATCTGGTCGTGGTGACCGTCCCGCTGCGCGCCTACCGCAGCGTGCCG
>DATAGU010000255.1:0-14219 GCA_036263495.1 Polyangia bacterium
CCGCCGCCATCGCTGGCGCTCACGAGGAGCAGCGCGTGCCGGTCCGGCAGCCCGCTCGGGAAGCTGTGGCCGGTGTGGCGGTTCTCCACCTCCACATCGACCACGATCTCGCCACCCACCCGGCGGGCCGTGGCCCGCAGCTCCACGGCCCAGGCGATCATGCGCTCGCTCACCCCCTCGAAGCCGTGCGGCCGCTGATCGATGGGATGGCGCAGCGGCGCGGCGGCGTGGGTGGCGATGCGGCGCGGCTCGGTCCCGAGGGTGCGGTAGCCGGCGATGGTCTCGCCCGTGGCGGGATCGGGCGGCGGATCATTCATGTGGCAGTCCTGGCACGCGAGCGGGCGGCCGGCGTAGTTGGCGCCGGTCACATAGGGGCCGTCGCCGCTCGGCGGCGCCTCGCCCTCGGTCTCGACCGCGTGGACCGTGGCCGCATCGAACCGCCACTCGCGCCACGTGTCCTCGCCGAAGATGCGGCGCGTGCGCGTACCTCCCCCCGCGTCGCGCAGCGTGACGACGCGGGCGTTGTTGTGGCAGGGCGCGCAGGCCTCGCCCGTGGCCATGGCCGGGGCATAGGCGGCCCCCGTGGGGGCAAAGGTCACGTCGTCGTAGGGCCCGAAGAGCACCTCCTCGCCGGGCGGCGGGAGGCGCACGTCGGCCAGCTGGAGCCCCGGCTTGGTCAGGTTGTTGAGATCGCCCAGGCGCGCACCCCGCATCTTGTGGCACACGTCACACGTCACGCCCTCGCGCACCACGCGTGGGCCATCCGGGTCGCGGGCCACCTGGCCAAAGTCGTCCCCTCCCGCCTGCACGAGCGCCGGGGCGTGACACTCGGCGCACTCGCTCCGGCGC
The DNA here is from genome assembly GCA_036263495.1 of Polyangia bacterium. Classification (GTDB taxonomy): domain Bacteria; phylum Myxococcota_A; class Polyangia; order Palsa-1104; family SHYY01; genus DATAGU01. The sequence continues at coordinate 850 of DATAGU010000255.1, forward strand.
GTGGCGTCCGTCGCCACCGTGTACGGCGTGCCGTCGCTGTCCACGAAGCGCTTGCCGAGGTCGCGCCCGCCATCGAACCAGGTGAAGAAGCCGGTGAGCTGGGCGAGGACGATCGGGTCGAGCGATGCGCTCGCGTGCGTCGATAGCTCCCAGTCGTTGAGCTGCGTGAGGTGGCACTGGAAGCAGGGGAAGTTGCCGGTGTTCCCGCTGCTGAAGGGATAATCGCCACGCGGCCCCGGGGGTACGGGCACGAGCTCGAGCCGGACGTCGCCTGGCGCCTGCCCGGAGCCGCCGGCCTGGCCTCGCACCTCGGCCACCGCGTTCTTGTACCCCTCCTTGCCGGCGGTCACGATGAGGGCCCCCGGGGCGACGTCCGCGGGCACCGGCAGGACGAAGCGGCCGCCGCCGTCCGTCAAGACGAAGCCCGGCCGGCCGGGCAGATCGGGCGTGGCCTGGAGCCGCACGCGCGCGTCCGCCACCGGCGCACCCGCGGCGAGCACCCTGCCGCGGAGCTCGCCCGGCGCGGCCGGGGTGCAGGCGGCGCCGAGCCCGACCACGAGGACCCAGGGGAGGAGGAGGCACTTCGGTGTCATGGGCCCCCACCATCTTCCGAGGGCCCGCGAGCGGTCAACCACCTCCCTGGGGTCCCTGGGGGCCGATATCGCCGGGGCGCTAACCGCCGGGGCGCATCACCTTGAAGAAGATCTCGCGGCCGAGCCCGCCCTTCATCGCCAGGTGGATCCACAGCACGGCGAGGTGCTCGAGCACCCGCGCGTTGCGCAGCGGCCCCGCGTCCACCACGCCAAAGCCGATCTCCTCGCCGAGCGAGCGCACCACCTGACGCGCCGCCTCGTCATCGCCACAGAGGAAGGCGTCGGGCTTGACGCTCCCCTCGCCGCCCAGGCGGCCGAGGTGCTCGGCCCCGAGCGTGTTGAAGGCCTTGACCACCCGCGCCCCCGGCCGCTGCCGCGCGATCTCCTCGGCCGCGGGCACCGCCCAGATCGGCCCCTGCGCGTCCCACTTGAGCGCGTTCGTGCAATCGATGAGCACCTTGCCCGCGAGGTCCCCGGCCTCGGCGAGCACCTCGGGCACGGCCTGCCACGGGACGGCCAGCATCACCACCTCGCCAAAGCGCGCCGCCTCGGCCACGCTGGTCGCCGCCGCGTCGCCGCCCGCCGTCGCGGCCAGAGCCTCGGCCTCCTTGCGCCCGGATTCACGCACCCCAAAGCGCACCGCATGCCCGCGCCGCGCCCACAGCCGCCCGAACCCGCCGCCGATGTTGCCCGCTCCAATGATGCCGATCTTCATGAGGCCCCTCCTGTCCATGACCGAGTCCACCCCCCATGTAAGCGAGTCCTGATAGGATCGGCCAGATGCGGACGTCCAATTTTCTTAACCCATCGTCCAAGTCGGCCGAAGCGGCGCCCCTCATCGAGTCGCCCCCTTCGCTGCGCCACCTCCCGAGCGATGTCCTCAGCGACGTCCTGCGCTCCATCCGGCTGTCCGGGTCGATCTTCTGCCGCTGGGATCTGAGCGCCCCCTGGGGCCTCAGCATCCCGCCCATCGACGGCGCGACCTTCCACCTCATCGAGCAGGGCCGCTGCTGGCTGCGCCTGTCCGGTCAGGGCCGGCGGCAGGCCCTGCGGCTCGACGACGGCGACATCGTGGTCGTGACCCAGGCGCACCCGCACCTCATCGCCGACACGCCGGACCGCCCGGTCGAGCCGCTCGAGCGCCTCATCCCGGCCGCGCGCCGGCCCGGCGCCGTCCACCAGTTCGCCCACGGCGGCGGCGGCGCCCCGGTGAAGCTCGTGTGCGGCCGCTTCCGCGCCCAGGGCAGCGGCACCCACAACCTGTTCTCGCTCCTGCCGCCCGTCATCCACATCCCCGGCCCCCGGGCGCGCGCCAACGTGGGCCTCGAGACGACCATGCGCTTCCTCGGCAGCGAGGCGGGCGCGACGTGGCCGGGCGCCGAGGTGGTGACCGCCCGCCTGACCGATGTGCTCTTCGTCCAGGTGCTGCGCGCCTGGGTCGAAGGGCAGCCCGAGGGCGCCGCCGGCTGGCTCGGCGCCCTGCGCGATCCCCAGATGGCCGCGGCCCTCGGCCACCTGCACCGCGACCCCGCGCGCCCCTGGACCGTGGCCTCGCTCGCCGCCACCGTGGGCATGTCCCGCTCGGCGCTGGCCGCGCGCTTCACCGCCCTCGTCGGCCGGGCGCCGATGGAATACCTGCAACACTGGCGCATGCAGCTCGCCGCCACCGCGCTCGGCGAGGAGCGGCGCAGCATCGCCGAGATCGCCCTCGACGTCGGGTACGAGTCCGAGGTGAGCTTCAGCCGCGCGTTCAAACGCGAGATGGGCATGGCCCCCGGGGCCTACCGGCGACGGCACCGCGAGGTCCTGGCCCGCCAGGCCACGGTCGAGTCCCCCATCGCCATGTAGATGCAGAGCCAACGCCGGGGCCCCCCGCGCCGGTTTGTTTTGTCCCCCATCGTTCGACATGGAACGAGCGGGTTCTTCCTCCCCGTTGCCCCGGAGCGGCGGTGTATCCTTCGCCCATGACCCCTTCGGGCCCGCTCGTGCCGCGCAAGACCCTGCGCCGGCTCCTCCTCCTCACCCTGTTCATCGCCCTCGTGTACGTCTTCCGCAAGCTCCTGCCGCTCCTCGCGTTCTTCGTCGCCTTCGAGCGGATCCTCGGCATCTCCTCGGGCTGGCTCACGCGCCGCGCGGGCCTCCGTCCCCGGTCGGCCGTGCTCCTCGTGTCCCTGGTCCTGTTCGGCGCCATCAACGGCGCCCTCCTCGTCGGCGCCGGCCGGGCCGTGCACACCCTCGTGAGCATGCGCCACACCCTCCCCGAGCGCGTGGCCATGCTCCGCCACGAGGAGCTGTACCAGCGCATCCAGGCCCACCTGCCGAGCGCAGAGCGGCTGGTCGAGGCGGCCGAGCAACACGCGCAGGAGGCCGTCGAGCTCGTGTGGCTCGCCAGCCACCTCGTCCTCTACTCCCTGGCCGGCTTCATCCTGGCCGTCGTGTTCCTCGCCGAGCAGGAGGAGCTCGGCCAGTTCTGGCGCAGCATCGACCCACGCTCCATCCCGGGCACGCTCCTGCGCTGGCTCGGCTACGTCGCCGAGGCCCTGGTCGTGACGCTGCAGTTCCAGCTCGTCGTCGCCGCGGTCAACGCCGTCCTCACCCTCCCCATCCTCCTCGTCGTCGGCATCCCCCACGCCGCGGCCCTCACCTTCATCATCTTCCTCTCGGGCCTCGTGCCCGTCGCGGGCAACCTCATCGCCGGCAGCGTCCTGGCCCTGCTCGCCTACCGCGCGCAGGGCTGGGTCGGCGTCGGCGCCTTCGTCGTCCTCACCTTCATCCTGCACAAGATCGAGTCCTACTACCTCAACCCGCGCCTGGCCATGCGCCACGTGCGCCTACCCGCCTTCCTCCTCGTCGTGAGCCTCATCCTGTGGGAGCACCTCCTCGGCTTCGTCGGTTTCTTCATCTCCTTCCCCTTCCTCTTCATCGCCATCAAGATCCGCAACGAGTTCCGGGTGGACGAAGACACCGCGTCCCCCGAGACGGCCGTGCTCTCCGGCTGATCCCCGTCGCCGCTTGATCGGGGCGAGCGGCCGCGGCATGTACACGGACGACACGCGCCCAAGCTCATGACGATCGACCCTTCCTACGAAGCCATCGTGGTCGGCGCCGGGCCGAACGGCCTGGCCGCGGCCATCGTCCTCGCGCGCGCCGGCCGCTCCGTCCTCCTCGTCGAGGCCCGCGACACGCTCGGCGGCGGCGCGCGCTCGGCCGAGCTCACCGTGCCGGGGTACGTCCACGCCGTGTGCTCGGCCATCCACCCGCTCGCCGTCGTCTCGCCCTTCTTCCGGTCCCTGCCGCTCGCCGAGCACGGGCTCACGTGGTGCCACCCCGAGACGCCGCTCGCCCACCCGCTCGACGACGGCACCGCCGCCGCGCTCGAGCGCTCGCTCGACGAGACGGCCTCTGGCCTCGGCGAAGACGGCGCCGCCTATCGCCGCCTGTACGCGCCGCTCGTCGCCCGCGCCGACGATCTGTTCGCCGAGATGCTCGGGCCGCTGCCCCTCCTGCCGCGGCACCCCCTGCTCCTCGCGCGCTTTGGCTGGCACGCCATCCAGTCCGCGGTGGGCCTCGCGCGCCGCCACTTCGAGACCCCCGCCGCCCGCGCGCTCCTCGCCGGCTGCGCCGCGCACTCGTTCCTGCCGCTCGAGCAGATCGTCAGCGCCTCCTTCGGCCTGGTCCTGGCGCTGGCCGGCCACGCCATCGGCTGGCCCTGCGCGCGCGGCGGCACCCAGCGCATCACCGACGCCCTCGCCGCGTGCCTGCGCGGCTCCGGTGGCCACATCCGAACGGGCTGGCGTATCGGGTCACTCGCCGAGCTGCCTCCCGCCCGCGTCGTCCTCCTCGACGTCGGCCCCCGCCAGCTCATCGCCCTGGCCGGCGACCGGCTCCCCGCCGGCTACCGCCGTCGCCTCGAGCGCTATCGCTACGGCCCCGGCATCTTCAAGGTCGACTGGGCGCTCGATGGGCCCGTCCCCTGGAGCGCCCCCGCCGGCCGGCGCGCCGCCACGCTCCACCTCGGCGGGACCCTGGAGGAGATCGCCGCCGCCGAGGCCGCCGTGGGCCGCGGCGAGCACGCCGAGCGCCCCTACGTCCTCTTCGCACAGCAGAGCGTCTGCGACCCCACACGCGCCCCCGCCGGGCGTCACACCGGCTGGGCCTATTGCCACGTCCCCACCGGCTCGACCGTCGACATGACCGAGCGCATCGAGGCCCAGGTCGAGCGCTTCGCCCCCGGCTTTCGCGAGCGCATCCTCGCCCGCAATACGATGAACTCCGCCGACTACGAGCGCTACAACCAGAACAACGTGGGGGGCGACATCACCGGCGGCATGAACAACCTCGGCCAGCTGTTCACCCGGCCCGTCGCCCGCTGGGTCCCCTACGCCACCCCCGACCCCGGCATCTACCTCTGCTCGAGCTCCACGCCCCCGGGCGGCGGGGTGCATGGCCTGTGCGGCTATCACGCCGCTCGCGCCGTGCTGCGCCGCGTGTTCGGGGACCCTACCGGCGGAGCGGCAGCGTCACCGTGAACGTCGAGCCCCGACCCACCTCGCTCGCCACCGCCATCGCCCCGCCGTGCGCCTCGACGATCTGGCGCGAGATGTAGAGCCCCATCCCGAGCCCGCTGTAGTTCTTCGACGCCGCCCGTTCGAAACGATCGAAGATGCGCCCGAGGTGCTCGGTCGCGATGCCGATGCCCTGGTCACGCACCCGGATCGCCACCGGCCCCGCCTCCGGGTCCGAGGGGCACTCCAAGCTCACGTGGATCGGCTTGCCGGCCCCATACTTGATCGCGTTCGACACGAGGTTGATCACCACCTGCTCGAGCCGCATCCGATCCCAGCGGCCCATGATCTGGGTCTGGCCGGGGTCGCAGAGCTCGAGCGCACAGCCCACCGCCACCGCCTGAGGCCGCAGGCCGTTCACCGCCTGCTGCACGATCTCCACGAGATCGCACGCCTCGGGTTCGAGCTGGAAGCGCCCGGCCACGATCCGCGCCACATCGAGCAGGCTGCTCACCAGCTTCTCCATCCGGTGCGTCTGCCGTAGCGCCGACTCCAGCTTCCGCCGCGCCCGCTCGTCGAGCTCCTCGGTCACGAGCTGGCGCCTGAGCCCCTCCAGGTTGAGGAGCAGCGTGGACAGCGGCGTGCGCAGCTCGTGCGAGGCGATGGACATGAACTCGTCCCGCGCCTCCACGGCGTGCTTGAGCTCCTCGCAGTCGGCGAACATCCCGAGCCAACCCCGCACGGGGGCCCGCCCGCCGCGCGGCTCGCTCTCCGGGATGATGTGGCACAGGTACCAGCGCGAGCTGCCATCGGTGTGCATGAGCCGTAGCTCGCTCGAATAGGTCTCGCCCGCGGCCATGGCCGCGCTCCACTGCGTCGCCACGCGCTGGGCGTCCGCGGGGTGTACCGCGGCGAGCCATCCTTGGCTCTGGCCCTGGCTCTGCTTCTGCCGCTGTCCCTGCCTTGGGCCCCGGTCTTCGAGATGCATCCCGGTGACCTCGTACCAGCGATGGTTGCAGTAGGTCACCGTGCCATCGGCCGAGGCGGTCCACACCGCGGCCGGGATCATCTCCATCAGGCTCCGGTAGCGCTTTTCGCTGAGGAGCCGCACCTCGGCGAGCTGCAGCTCGCGCTCACGCTGGGACGCCTCCTTGAGGGCCCGCGCCTGCTCCTGGATGCGCTGGTCCTTGCGAAACAGCTCGACGAAGATCCCCACCTTGGCCCGCACCACCGCCTCGTCGAGCGGCTTGGCCAGGTAGTCCACCGCCCCCACCGAGTAGGCCCGGTAGATGGTGCTCACGTCCTCGTGCGCCGCCGTGAGGAACAGGATGGGCGTGTGACGCGACCGATCCCGGCTCTTGATGGCCGAGGCCACCTCGAAGCCGTCCATCCCCGGCATCCGCACATCGAGCAAGATGACTGCAAAGTCCCTCTCCAGCACCCGCCTGAGCGCCTCCATGCCCGAGCGCGCCGTCACCAGCCGGTAATCGGGGTGCGCCAGGATGCTCGACAACACGGCCAGGTCCTGGGGGCGATCATCGACCAACAAGATGCTCGCCAACCGCGAGCTGTCGAGGGTCACGACCTCTTCTTCCGGGGTAGCCTGTAGGGCGTGCATGGCCGGGGTTTCTCCGGTATGGGGACTCTGCTCGGCGCCGCGTTCATCACCGAAGTCGCCGGGGGGACCTACCTGTCAAGATGCTTCGCATAGCAATTGAAAACCCCCCAACAGCTGCCTGGAGGACATAGGCAGCGATCCCCCCCTGTGCAATGGGTCTGCCGGTTCTTTTTTCCCGAACCTCGCTCCACTGCTGACTTTTTAACTGCAGAAGGGCCCCGCCGCGAGCCTGCTCGGGCTTCCGGCAGCGGAGAACACATCCGCCTCTATGCGGAAATGGCCTGGACTTCACCGATCGGCAGGTGGACCGAGAACACGGAGCCCTGGCCCACCTCGCTCTCGACCGCGATCGCGCCGCCGTGGGCCTCGATGATCTGGCGCGTGATATAGAGCCCCATCCCGAGACCGCTGTAGTTCCGCGACGACACGGCCCGCTCGAAGCGATCGAAGATGCGGTCGAGGTGCTCGGGCGCGATGCCGATCCCGTAATCGCGCACCCGCACCACCGCCTGATCCCCTTCCACCTCCATGCTCACCTCGATCGGCTTGCCGTCCCCGTACTTGATCGCGTTCGACAGGAGGTTGGTCACCACCTGCTCGATACGCATCCGGTCCCAGCGGCCGACGATGTCGCGCGCGTCCCGCGAGGCGTGCATCCCCATCGGGCTGCCTGCGCTCATCGCCTGCTCGCTCAGACGGTCCACGCACTGGCGCACGATCTCGGTCAGGTTGCTCTCCTCGAGCTCGAGCTCGAGCCGACCGGCGGCGATGCGCGCCACGTCGAGCAAGCTGTTCACGAGCTTCTCCATGCGCAGCGTCTGGCGTAGCGCCGACTCCAGCTTGCGCCGCGCCCTCTCGTCCGTGCTCGTGGGCGAGAGCTGGCGCTTCAGGCTGTCGAGGTTGAGGAGCAGCGTGGACAGCGGCGTGCGCAGCTCGTGTGAGGCGATGGACAAGAACTCGTCGCGCGCCTCCACCGCCCGCTTGAGCTCCTCGCAGTCGGCGAACATCCCCAGCCACCCGCGGACCCGCCCCCGGTGGTGATGGTCCATCTCCGGGATGATGTGGCACAGGTGCCAGCGCGAGGTGCCGTCGGTCCGGAGGAGCCGCAGCTCGCTCGCGTAGGTCTCGTTCCGGGAGATGGCGCTGCTCCACTCCGCCGCCACCCGCTCCGTGTCGTCCGGGTGCACCGCCCCGAGCCAGCCGCGCCCGCGCGCCCCATCGAGCCTGAGCCCGGTGAACTCGTGCCAGCGGTGGTTGCAGTAATTCACCGAGCCATCGGGGTACGCCGTCCACACCGCCGCCGGGATCATCTCCACCAGGCTCCGGTAGCGCTTCTCGCTGAGGAGCCGCACCTCGGCGAGCTGCAGCTCGCGCTCGCGCCGGTCCGCCTCGCGCAGCGCCAGCGCCTGCTCCTGGATGCGCTGATCCTTGCGGAACAGCTCGACGAAGATGCCCACCTTGGCCCGCGCCACCGCCTCGTCGACCGGCTTGGTGAGGTAGTCCACCGCCCCCACCGAGTAGGCCCGGTAGATGGAGCTCACGTCCTGGTGCGCCGCCGTGAGGAACAGGATGGGCGTGTCACGCGAGCGGTCGCGGCTCTTGATCATCGTCGCGACCTCGAAGCCGTCCATCCCGGGCATCATCACGTCGAGCAGGATGACCGCGAAGTCGGTGTCCAGCACGCGCCTCAGCGCCTCCGCCCCCGAGCGCGCCATGACCAGCCGGTACTCGGGGTGGGTCAGCATGTTCGACAGGGCCAACAGATCCTCGGGCCGGTCGTCCACGAGAAGGACGCTCGCCGGCTCGCGGAGCGCGCTCCCCTCGGCCGGCCCGCTCGTGGGAGTCGAGGTGTCGTCGCCCCGGGATCCGAAAGAATGAGGTGTCAGCCGCATCAGACGATTCTTCGAAAGAGTTGGTGAGTCATGTCGAAGTCTTCGTAGCCGTCCCGCCAGCCCCCCGGCGGCCGATCCCGTGTCCCGAGGGCCACGATGCCGAAGCGGCAGACGCTCTCGTGAAGCAGCCGATAGCCGCGCTGCGCCACGCCCGGCTCGAAGCTCGCCAACACATCTCGACAGAGGATGAACTGAAACTCATTGAAGGAGGCGTCCGTGGCCAGGCTGTGCTGGGCGAAGGTGATCCGCTCGCGGAGGAGCGGCGCGAACACCTGGCGCCCTTCCTCTTCCATCACATAGGTCTCAAGAGACGCCTTGCCACCGCTCGCCGCATAGGCTGCCGCCGCTCCGACGAGCATCCGCTCCATGAGGCGGCCGCTGCGCCCCTGCTCGAGCACCATCTCCGTCAGGTCCGTGGCGTAGATGCGCGCGCGCTCGCGCAGCCCCTCCTCGTGCAGCACCATGGCCAGGGCATACGCCATGGTCCCCGCGCCACAGCCCGGCACCCACACGTTGATGGAGGGATACGTGCGTAGGAGCGGGATCACCCTCGCGCGCAGCGCGCTCCAGAGCGCCACCTCCGAGAACAGGGGGGCCGACCGGGAGGTCAGCCCGAGCACGAGGCGGGTGAGCCGGGAGGGAGGAGCGGGATCACTCGCCAGCCAGGCGTCGAGCGCATCCGGCGTGGCCACCCCCTCGCCCCCGGCCGAGGTCCAGAGCCGCCGCACGAGCGTGGCCTGATCGTAGATCCCGAGATCGATCCCGCTCTCGGACTCGATGCGATCGAACACCCGGTCGATCGTGTCGGGCGTATCGGGAGGCTCGGGCGTGTCCGGCCCATCGCCCGGCCTGCCGCCCGGAGCGTCATCGAGGATCGAGGTCGCCAGTGAGCTCATGGATCAGCTCCGCTCCGACAGCCACACCCGCAGCATCGACAGCAGCTTGTCGATGTCCACCGGCTTGGCGATGTAGTCCGAGGCGCCCGCCTGGATGCACTTGTCGCGGTCCGAGCGCATGGCCTTGGCGGTGAGCGCGATGATGGGCAGCCGCTGGAAGGCCTGCTCCGCGCGGATGCGGCGCATGACCTCGTAGCCGTCGAGCTCGGGCATCATGATGTCCATCAGCACGACGTCGATGTCCGCGACCTTGTGCAGCATCTCGAGGCCGTCCCGTCCGTTCTCGGCATAGACCACGGTCATGCCATAGCGCTCGAGCGCGCTCGAGATGGCGAAGATGTTGCGCACGTCGTCGTCGACCACCAGCACCTTGTGGCCGGAGAACTCGGGCATCTTCTTGTGCAGCTCCTGCAGCATCTTGCGCTGCGGCTCGAGGAGCTCCTCCTCGGAGCGGTGGAGATACAGCGAGGTCTCGTGGAGCAGCCGCTCGGGCGACTTCACGTCCTTGATGATGATCGTCTCGGAGAGCCGCTTGAGCTGGGTCTCCTCCTTCTTGGACAGGTCGCGCCCCGTGTAGACGATGATCGGCAGCTCGTGCCAGTCGCGGTGCCGCTTGATGCGCTGGAGGAGCTCGACGCCCTGCATGTCCGGCAGGCCGAGGTCGAGCACCATGCACTTGAACTCGCCGTCGCGCAGCGCCGCCAGCGCCTCCTGGCCCGAGCCCACCGCCACGGTCTCGACGTTGCCCTGGCCGATGAGCTCCATCAGGCTCTGCCGCTCGCGCTCATCGTCCTCGACCAGGAGCAGGCGCTTCGAGGGGCGCTCGACGAACTGCAGGAGCTGGCCCATGGTGCTGACCAGACCCTCCCGGGTGGCCGGCTTCTCGAGCGCGCCGAAGGCGCCCATGCGCCGGGCCCGCTGGCGGTCCTCCACGATGGAGATGATCTCGACCGGGATGTGCCGCGTCTGGAGGTCGTGCTTCAGGCGATCGAGCACGGTCCAGCCGTCGATGTCCGGCAGCCTGAGGTCGAGCGTCACCGCGCTCGGCTTGAACTTCTTGACGAGCGACAGGCCGACGTCGCCCTGCGAGGTGACGATGCCCTTGAACCCGGACTCGCGCGCGCAGTCGAGGAGGATCCGGGCGAAGGCCGGGTCGTCCTCGATGATGAGGACCGAGCGGTCGCCCGGCCGCACCTGCTCCCGATCGTCCGTGATGTTGATGACGTGCGTGGAGGACGCGATCTCCTCCATCGTCATCGCGGCGATCTTCTCGCCCCCGCTCGCCTGCGCCACCTGACCGGCGTTGATGAGGTCGATGACTTCGATCGGCGGCGACGCCGCGGGCGGTAGCTGCGGCAGCTGCGGCTGCGCCGGCCGCTGCGCCGCCTGCGCCAGGATCGTCGAGAACACGCGCGGGAGGTAGAGCGTGAACGTGCTGCCCTTGCCCGGCGCGCTCACCACCCGGATCTCACCGCCGAGCAGGCGCGCGATCTCACGGCTGATGGAGAGGCCGAGGCCGGTGCCGCCATACTTGCGGCTGGTCGTGCCGTCGGCTTGCTGGAACGCCTCAAAGATGATCTTCTGCTTGTCGAACGGGATGCCGATGCCGGTGTCGACGACCGAGAACGCGAGCACCTGATCGGCGCGGTTGAGCACCTCGTGATCGCGGCTCCAGCCCTCGTGCGCGACCTTGTACTCGAGCCGCACCGAGCCCTGCTCGGTGAACTTGAAGGCGTTCGACAGGAGGTTCTTGAGCACCTGCTGGAGCCGCTTGGCGTCGGTCACCAGGCCCGGAGGCAGCTGCGTGTCGAGGTCGATGAAGAAATCGACCTTCTTGCTCTGCGCCACGTGGCGGAAGTTCTGCTCCACGTAGTCGCGGAGGTCGGTGAACAGCACCTCGCCCGGCTCGACCGCGATGGTGCCGGACTCGATCTTGGAGAGATCGAGGATGTCGTTGATGAGCGCCAGGAGATCCGCGCCCGAGCCGTGGATGGTGCGGGCGAAGTCCACCTGCCGGTTCGTGAGGTTCCCCTCCGTGTTCTCGGACAGCATCTTCGAGAGGATGAGGAGGCTGTTGAGCGGCGTGCGCAGCTCGTGGGACATGTTGGCCAAGAACTCGGACTTGTACTTCGAGGTGAGGGCCAGCTGCTCGGCCTTCTCCTCGAGCTCGCTCTTGGCGAACTCCACCTCGCGGTTCTTGACCTCGAGGAGCTTGGCCTTCTCCTCGAGCTTCTCGTTGGTGAGCTGCAGCTCCTCTTGCTGCTGGCGGAGCCGCTCCTCGGACTCGCGCAGCGTGGCCGCCTGCCGCTCGAGCCGCTCGTTGGTCTCGCGGAGCTCCTCCTGCTGGCTCTGCAGCTCCTGCGTGAGGGACTGCGACTGCTTGAGCAGCGTCTCGGTGCGCATACCGGCGGCGATCGTGTTCACCACGATGCCGATCGACTCGGTCAGCTGGTCGAGGAACACCTGGTGGATGTCCGACAGCCGGCTGAACGACGCCAGCTCGATGACCGCGTTCACCTGCCCCTCGAAGAGCACCGGCAGGACGATGATGCTGAGCGGCGGCGCCTCGCCGAGGCCCGAGCTGATGCGCACGTAATCGGACGGCACGTGCGTGAGGTGGATCTTCTGCTTCTCGAAGGCGCACTGCCCGACCAGGCCCTCGCCGAGGCGGAAGCGGTTCGAGATCTGCTTGCGCTCCGTGTAGGCGTAGCTCGCGAGGAGCTTCAGCACCACCTCGTCGACTTCCTTGCCCTCCTCCTTCTCCTTCTCCTTCTCCGCGATGTAGAATACGCCGTGCTGCGCGTTCACGAGCGGCGCGAGCTCCGAGAGGATCTGCCGCGCCACCGTGACGAGGTCGCGCTGCCCCTGGAGCATGCGGGTGAACTTGGCGAGGTTGGTCTTGAGCCAGTCCTGCTCGGCCGACTTCTGCGTCGTCTCGCGCAGGTTGCGGATCATCTCGTTGATGTTGTCCTTGAGCGCCGCCACCTCGCCCGAGGCCTCGACCGTGATCGACCGCGTGAGGTCGCCCTTGGTCACCGCCGTGGCCACGTCACCGATGGCGCGCACCTGCGTGGTGAGGTTGCCGGCCAGCTGGTTCACGTTGTCCGTGAGGTCGCGCCACGTGCCCGCCGCGCCCGGCACCTTGGCCTGGCCGCCGAGCTTGCCTTCGACGCCGACCTCGCGCGCGACCGAGGTCACCTGGTCGGCGAAGATGGCGAGCGTGTCGGTCATGCTGTTGATGGTCTCGGCCAGCTCGGCGATCTCGCCGCGCGCCTCGAGCGCGAGCTTGCGCTTGAGATCGCCGCCCGCCACCGCGGTGACGACCTTGGCGATGCCGCGCACCTGGTTGGTGAGGTTCGAGGCCATCGAGTTCACCGAGTCGGTGAGGTCCTTCCACGTCCCGGCCACGCCCGGCACCTGCGCCTGACCGCCGAGCTTGCCTTCGGTGCCCACCTCGCGCGCCACGCGCGTCACCTCCGACGCGAACGCGTTCAGCTGGTCCACCATCGTATTGATCGTGTTCTTGAGCTCGAGGATCTCGCCGCGGACGTCGACCGTGATCTTCTTCGAGAGGTCGCCGTTGGCCACCGCGATCGTCACCTCGGCGATGTTGCGCACCTGGCCCGTCAGGTTCGAGGCCATCGAGTTGACGTTGTCGGTGAGGTCCTTCCAGGTGCCCGCGACGCCCGGCACGACGGCCTGGCCGCCGAGCTTGCCCTCGGTGCCGACCTCGCGCGCCACGCGCGTCACCTCCGCGGCAAACGAGCGCAGCTGGTCGACCATCGTGTTGATCGTCGTCTTCATGTCGAGGATCTCGCCGCGGACGTCGACCGTGATCTTCTTCGAGAGGTCGCCGTTGGCCACCG
>DATAGU010000256.1:0-5210 GCA_036263495.1 Polyangia bacterium
ATCGGGCTGGTGGCCTACTCGCCGCTGGGGCGCGGCTTCCTGACCGGGCGCTTCACCAGCATCGACGACCTGCCGGAAGACGACTTCCGCCGCATGTCGCCGCGCTTCCAGGGGGAGAACTTCCAGAAGAACCTCGACCTCGTCACCCAGGTCGAGCAGATCGCGCGCGAGAAGGGCTGCACGCCCGGACAGCTCGCCCTCGCCTGGGTGCTCGCGCAGGGCGAGGACATCGTGCCCATCCCCGGCACCAAGCGCCGCAAGTACCTCGAAGAGAACGTCGCCGCCCTCGGCGTCACCCTCACCCCCGGCGACCTCCAGCGCATCGACGCCGCCGCGCCCAAGGGGGCGGCCATGGGCACGCGCTACCCCGCCATGGCCATGCAGGCCATCAATCGCTGAAGTACAAGAAGTACAACAAGAGGTACAAGAGGAAGGCGGAGCGGGGCAGGGGGAACCCCGTTCCTACTCATAGAGGACCGGGGTTGTCCCTTATTGACTTTGCCCCCCGAGGGAGTTACCTCACCCCGACCGAACGAACGCACACCAACCCCACGAGGAGGTTCCCATGGCCGAGCGACAGCCGCAAAACTTCGACCGCCTGATCGGCGAGATGCAGGGCGCGCTCTCCGAGAATCAGCTGCGGGCGCACTTCACCCTCTACCAGGGCTACGTCAAGAAGCTGAACGAGATCGAGGCGGCGCTGCCGACCGCCGATCGCACGTCGGGCAACTACAGCTACAGCGCCTACTCCGAGCTCAGGCGGCGCGAGCCCGTGGCCTACAACGGCACGTTCCTGCACGAGATGTATTTCCATAATCTCGGCGCCGCCGGTCAGACCCCGCCCGAGGCCTTCAAGAAGGGCGTCGAGCAGTCCTTCGGCTCGTGGGACAACTGGATCGCCGACGTCAAGGCGTGCATCGCCTCGGCCCACGGCTGGACGCTCGTCGGCTGGGACTACAATACCCACTGCATCCGCAACAACCTCGTGCAGTCCGAGCACCACGTCGGTCTCCTCGTGAACATGCAGGTCTTCCTCGCGATCGATCACTGGGAGCACGCCTACATGATCGACTACGGCATCAAGAAGCCCGACTACACCGCCGCCATGCTCAAGCACATCAACTGGTCGGTGGTGGGCGAGCGCGCCAAGTTCTCGCCGCTCATGATGCCCATGCAGACGCCCCAGAAGTAAGCAGCGCCTCCCCTCCCTTCCTCTCCGTAGACTTCCTTTTCCCCCTGGAGACCCCTCCGGCCCGTTCTCGCGGGCCCGGATAGAACGGAATTTCCTCGCACGTCCCCGCGAGTTCCCACGGGAGGGAAAGACGCGGGCGGCGATACACTCTCAACCCGCGGAGATCCTCGCCGTTTCCTCGCCTGTGGAGTTCGGCCGGCCATTTGCACATGGGCTCGCATGAACAGCAGCCAGAGGCTTAGCCGATTAGGAGGACTCCATGGGCACGGAGCACGCGAGAGGCGATGCGGTTGAGAGGATCGTGAGACAGTGCGGGCTGCCGAGCCCGCGGACGACACGGACACCGACGGTCATCCAGGCCCTCGAGGAGCTGCACACGCAGCAGGGACGGCACCACTTCTGGGACAACGCCCTGCTCCGGGCGTGTGAGGAGGGCACGCTCGGGCGCGAGGACTTCCGCTACATCTTCGGCCAGTACTATCTCTATTCGAAGAACTTCACCCGCTACCTGGCGGGCCTCATGGCGCGCTGCGAGAGCGATTACTTCCGCGCGCGTCTGGCCGAGAACCTCTGGGAGGAGGGGGGCGGCTGCGACCCCGAGAAGCGGCACTCGCAGCTCTTCCGCAACTTCCTCCAGGGCGGCCTCGGCATCGCCAACCCCGACGCCACCGAGTTCACGGCCGAGACGCAGCACTTCGTCGACTCCTACCTCGAGGCGAGCTTCGAGCCCGACCCGATCGCCGCGAGCGCCTTCCTCGCCTTCGGCACCGAGGGCATCGTGCCGCGGCTCTACAACCTCTTCATCGACGGGCTGCGTCGCGCCGGCGTGGGCGAGGAGCACCTCGCGTTCTTCCGCCTGCACATCGACTGCGACGACGCCCACGCCCTCACGATCGAGGACATGGTGGCCTCCTACAGCAGCCAGCCGCGCTGGTTCGAGAGGTGCCTCCAGGCCATGGACCGGGCGCTCACGCTGCGCGCCGAGTTCTTCGAGAGCCTGTACCAACACATCTGCCGGCATCGCCTCAATCACCTGCTCGACCGGGTGCAAGCCCGCCGCTCCCTGGCCGCGGCCATGCCGGCCGACGCCGCGCTCGTGCACCACGTGAGCGATCCGGGGCTGGCGCTGTACGAGAACGAGGTGCCGCGCCTCGACATCCAGTTCAGCGTCGATCGTCTGCCCTTCCCCGGCGAGGTGCTGGATCCGCGCATCGGCCGCATCCCGCCCGGCAAGAGCAACGAGCGCCACCGCCACGCGCACGAGACGGTGATCTACGTCATCGAGGGCAGCGGCCGGGTGTGCATCGACGACCGGGAGCTCCCGGCGTCGGCCGGCGACACGGTGTTCATCCCGCGCTGGGCCATGCATCAGACGCGCAACACCGGGCAGGCGCCGCTCGTCTACCTCGCGGTCACCGACTTCCACTTCACCCGGCGGGCGCTCATGAGCGACGCCGAGCGCATGAAGCCGCCCACGCCGATCCGGGGGGGCATCATCCGCTCGGGCGAGTAATTGGCTCGACGTCCGGCCGCAGCGCCTCGGCCCCGGTCACCACGTCGAGGAGCTCGATCGTCACCTCGTCCTGCCGGATGCGCCGCTCCTCCTCGCGCAGCTCATCGAGCTTCTTGCCCACGTTCTCGCGCGCCGCCTCCATGGCCGCGAGCCGCGCCGCGTTCTCGCTGGCGAGCGACTCCATGACCACGCGCGTGAGCTCGGCGATCACGTACTCCCCGGCCAGCCGCTCGAGCAGCACCCCCGCCGGCAGGTGATGGAGCGGCGGCAGCGCGTCCGCCGCCGCCGGGAAGCGTGACAGATCCGGCGGCAGGAGCCGCTCCTCCACGATGCGCAGCGTCCCGCCCGGGTCGCTGCGGCAGTAGAGGACGTCGGCCTCCTCCACCTCGCCCCGGCCCATGCGGCGGTACAGCTCGGCCGCGATGTGCTGCGCCACCTCGGGCACGGTCTGCGGCGTCGTCGCCATTGGCGTGGCCCAGAGGGGCTCTCGCGCCTCCGCGGGCGCCCGCCCCTCGGCCACCACCGCCCCCCGGCTGCCGACCAGGACGAGCCGCCCGCCGCGTTCGCCCATCGTGCGGTCCGCGTGATCGAGGAGCCGGTCGTTGAACCCCCCGGCGAAGCCGTGCTCCGACCCGAACACGAGCAGCACCCGCCGCGCCGCGCGGGTCCGCCCCCGGCCTCCCTGCCTGTCCGGGCGTTCGTCCTCGGGCACGAAGGCCATGGCGCGCGAGATCGCCGCCCCCACCACCTCCGAGTACCGCCGGATCCCCCCGAGCACCTCGAGCGCCTGCCGCATGCGCACCCCGGCCAGCGAGCGCATGGCGCTCACGATGCCGAGCAGCTCCTCGACGTTGGCGATGCGCGCCGCGATCTCGACGAGCCGCGCCATCTCACCCGCCCCCCTCGCTCGCGGCGCCGCTCGCCGCCGGGCCTGCCTGCTGGGCCTGCGGGGCCGGATGGGTCGCCGCCCCTTCCTGCTGGACCGCCGGTCCTTCCTGAGGGGCCGCCGTTCCCTCCTGCTGGGCCTGCTGGGCCTGCTGGGCCTGCTGGGCCGCCGCCAGCTCGCGCAGCGCGTCCGCGAGCGCCCGACGCTCCTCGGGCGAGAGCTTGCCCGTCTCGTCGATGCGGCCGAGCAGGCCGCCCGTGCGCTCGCCGAGGCCCCGGCGCAGCTCGGCGCGGAACGCGGCCAGGCGTTCGAGCGGGATGGCGTCCAGGATGCCCTCGGCCAGGGCCACGAGCAGCGCCACCTGCTCGCCGAGCGCGAGGGGATCGAACTCCGGCTGCGCGAGCACGGCGCGGATGCGGCGCCCGTGCTCGATCGTGCGCCGCGTGCGCTCGTCGAGCGCCACGCCGAAGCGGGTGAAGACCTCGAGCTCGAGGTACTGGGCATATTCGAGGCGCAGGCTCTCGGAGAGCGCGCGCAGCGCCGGGGCCTGCGTCTTGCCGCCCACGCGCGACACGCTCTTGCCCACGTTCACGGCCGGCTTCTGCCCCTCGTAGAAGAGCTTGGGCTCCAAATAGATCTGGCCGTCGGTGATGGAGATGAGGTTCGTGGGGATGTAGGCCGAGAGGTTGCCGCCCTGGGTCTCGGCGATGGGCAGCGCGGTGAGCGAGCCGCCGCCATGCTCGGGCGACAACTGCGCCGAGCGTTCGAGGAGCCGCGCGTGGAGGTAGAAGATGTCCCCGGGGTAGGCCTCGCGCCCGGGCGGGCTGCGCAGGAGGAGCGACAGCTGGCGGTAGACGATGGCGTGCTTGCTGAGGTCGTCGATGATGAGGAGCGCGTCCTGCCCGCGGTCGCGAAAATACTCGGCCATGGTGCAGGCCGTGTAGGGCACGAGCCACTGCATGCCCGGTGGGGCGTCGGCGGCGCCGACGACGAACAGGCTGCGCTCGAAGGCGCCGTAGCGGCGCACGGCGTCGATCACCTGGCTCACGGTCGAGGACTTCTGCCCCACCGCGGCGTAGACACAGATCACGTCACTCGAGCGCTGCCGGATCATGGCGTCCACGGCGAGCGCGGTCTTGCCGGTCTTGCGGTCGCCGATGATGAGCTCGCGCTGGCCGCGGCCGAGCGGGATCATGGCGTCCACCACGGTGACGCCGGTCGACAGCGGGCGCGACACGAAGTCGCGGTCGACGATGGCCGGCGCCGGCCGCTCCACGGGGTCGCGGCGCTCGGGCTGGATCGGCGCGCCGCCGTCGAGGGGCTGGCCCACGGCGTCGACCACCCGGCCGAGGAGCGCCGGGCCCACGGGCACGCGCATCACCTCGCCGGTGCCGTGCACCCGGCTCCCGGCCGGGACGCCCGCCTCCCCGCCGAGGAGCACGCAGCCGATGCGCTCGGGCTCGAGGCTGATGGCCATGCCGAGCACGCCGCCCGCGAACACGAGCAGCTCCTCGAGGCGGGTCTCGGGCAGGCCGCGCACGGTCGCCACCCCGTCGCCGATGCGCTCGACCGTGCCCACCTGCTCGAGCGCGGGCGCGACCGCGAGCTCGCCCACGCCG
>DATAGU010000257.1:0-41857 GCA_036263495.1 Polyangia bacterium
GGGGCGGCGGCGGTGGGGCGGGTGGAGATGAAGGATGCGGCGGCGGGGCCGGCGGCCTGGGTGATGGAGTGGGAGTCGGGGACAGGGCGGGAGCCGGTGCTGCACGGCGGGGCGGGGCGATCGATCGACGTGCATCGGACGGCGGCGGGGGATCTGGTGCTGGTGGCGGGGGCGCTGCTCGAGGTGGGGGGAGACGAGCGGGCGGGCCGAGGGGGCGCGGCGCGGAGGATCGGGGCGGAGCGGGTGGCGTCGCTGCGGGAGGCGCTCGGCGAAGGCTGGGTGCATCGCCTGCGCGGCGGGTACGTGATCGTGCTCTGGGAGCGGCGGCGCGATCGGCTGCGGGTGGTGCGGGACGCGGCCGGGGAGGTGCCTTGTTTTTACGTGCGGGAGGGGCGGCGGCTGCGGGTGGCGACGTCGCTCGACGCGCTGCTCGGCCGGGCCGGCGGGGCGTCGCGGTTCTTGCGGGCGGGGCTCGCCGAGTTCGTGCTCGACCTGACGGTGGAGCCGCAGCGGGAGGAGACGTTCTACGAGCACGTGCGGCGGCTGCCGCCGGCGCACGCCCTCGCGTTCGAGGGGCCGGGGCTCGAGATCTCGCGCTACTGGGATCCGATGCCGCCGGGGTTCGCGTGGGCCACGGCGGAGGAGGCCGAGGGGCTCGACGAGCGGCTGGCGGCGGCGGTGCGGCGCTGTCTCGTGCTCGGGGCGGACTCGATTCTCCTGAGTGGCGGGTTCGACTCGGTGACGGTGGCGGCCCTGGCCGATGGGCGGCGGGCCGATGGGCGGCCGCTGCACGCGCTGGCGCTGCACTTCCGGGAGCCGGGGTGCGACGAGGGGGCGGTGCAGCGGGCGGTGGCGGAGCGGCTCGGGATGGGGCTGAGCCTCGCCGCGGCGGAGCGCAGTGACGAGCGCGCGGACTTCGTCGACCACGCGCTCGCGCACTCGGGGACGCTGCCGGGGCCGCTGCTCGGGCTATGGCAGGCGGCGTTCGCGCCGCTCCTCGAGGAGGCGCGGGGCCGGGGGCTCGGGCACGTGCTGACCGGGATCGGCGGGGACGAGATGTTCACGGTGGATCTCGACCACGGGCGCGATCTCCTCGCGGCGGGGCGGTGGCGGGAGCTGGTGCGGTTCGTGGCGGCCTGGCAGCGCACGTCGCCGCTCGCGCCGCTGGCGGTGGCGCGGGCGATGATCTGGAACGCGGGGCTGCGCCCGCTCGGGGTGGAGCTGGTGTCGCGGGCGCTCGGGCCGGTGCGGCGGGTGAGCCCGGCGCTGTTCGAGGGGCTCGTGCGGCGGCGGGGGCGGGCGCTCTTGCGGCGCGAGCTCGACGGGGTCCTGGAGGAGCGCCGGCGGGCGACGCGCGAGGGGCCGCTCGCGCCGGGGGAGGGGAGGTATGTGGCGACGCTGCGGGATCTGCCGCAGTCGCCGTTCCTCCTGATGGAGATGGAGCAGGGGGCGGCGTGGATGGAGGGGTTCGGGCTGGTGGCGCTCTATCCTTATTATGATCGCGACCTCATGGAGCTGGCGCTCCGGGTGCCGCCGTCTCTGCTCTTTGCCGGGGGGCGGATGAAGGCGCCGCTCCGGCGCCTGGTGGCGCGGCGGCTGCCGGGGTTCGAGATGCCGCCGAAGAAGGTGGACTTCACGGTCGCGGGCAAGGCGATCCTTCGGCGGGCGGGCCGGCACACGTGGCAGCGGCTCGGGGGGGCGGTGGCGCTCGGGGACCTCGGGCTGGTGGAGCCGGGGCGGGTGGACGCGTTCCTGGAGGCGTTCTTCAGCGGGCGCAGTGAAGATTGGCTGCTCGCCTGGCGTTTGCTCAGCACCGAGGCGTGGGTGCGGGCGCGCTCGGGGGCGGCCCTGGACTGAGACCGGCCTGCGCGGCCGGGGAGACTTGGGATGAACAAGAGAGAGAACGAGATGCAATCGGAGACGGCCTCGGGGAGCGCTCGAGGCGAGGACGCGGGGCCGGCGGGCGCGGGCAAGCGCGCCTGGCAGACGCCTGCGCTGACGTATATCGGGGACCTGGAGGACCTCGTGCAGGGGGGCGGTAAGCGTGGGTCCTTCATCGATGGGGATCCGCGCTCGTCCCGCAAGGGCGGCGGCGGCTGATCGGGGCCGTGCCTTCGCTGGCGGGGCTCCTCGGGGGCGATCTCCGGTGGGCGCTGGGAGAGGAGGGGGCGCTGCCCGCGGTGCCCGGTGTCGGGGACGCGGCGGGGGCGTCTTGCGAGGGGGCGGCGGCATCCTTGGCGCACGAGGCGCCGGTGCCGCCGGCGTCGCCCCGGGCGATGGAGTGGCGGCGGAGCGATGGCAGCCTGTGGGCGGCGTGTCGGGTGGTGGAGGGGCGGGCCGAGATCCTGGTGCCGGGGACGGCGCACTATCAGGCGGAGGAGGGGGGCGTCCGCGCCACGGTGTTCGCGCCCGAGCAGGAGGGGGCGGCGGTGGATCTCTACCGGCGCTTCGTCTTGCCGATGATGCTCCAGGCGCACGGGGCCGAGGCGCTGCACGCGAGCGCGGTGGTCGGGGCGCAGGGGGCGGTGGCGTTCTGTGGCGAGGCGGGGGTGGGCAAGTCGACGCTGGCGTATCTCCTCGGGCGGCGGGGGCTCGCGGCGTGGGCCGATGACACGGTGGTGTTCACCGGCGAGGCGGGGCGCTTCCGGGTGCATCGCCTGCCGTTCGCGTTCCGGCTCGACCCTGAGGTGCGCGCGCGCTGGGGGACGGGGTCAGGGGACGAGGCGCGCGGCGAGGCGGCGCCGCTCGGGGCCGTGGCGGTCCTCGAGCGGCGGGCAGGGGAGGCGGGGGATGCGGCGCCGGACCTCGTCCTCCGGCGGCTCGCGCCGGCCGAGGCGTTCCGCGCGGTGATGCCGCACGGGTGCGCCTTCTGGCTCGGGGACCAGGAGCGCAACCGCCGGATGGTCGAGACGTATCTGGACCTCGTGTCGGCCGTGGCGATCTACCGGGTGGTGTTCCGGCCGGATCTCGGCGCGGCCGAGCGCCTGGCCGAGCGAATCGCGGCGGCCTTGCTCACCGCGCCGCAGTCCCCATGAAGAATCCCCGGGAGCGGGGGGCGTGAGCGACCTCTTTTTCCTGCCGCGCCGGGCGTGATACCTTGCCCGCCACTTCCGTCGACGAGGTAAGGCCTTGGCCCCGATCCCCTCCGTGAGCGTCCTCATTCCTACGCGCAACCGCCCGACCCTCGCTCGCCTGGCGGTCGAGAGCGCCCTGGCCGCGGTGCCGGCCGATGGAGAGGTGGTGGTGGCCGACAACAGCGACCGGCCGACGCCGCTCGACTTCGATGATCCGCGCCTGCGCGTGCTGCGCGCCGAGCGCGTGCTGTCCATGCCCGACAACTGGGAGCGGGTGCTCGGCGCGGCGCGCGGCGAGTGGCTGCTCATGCTGGAGGACAAGTCGCGCCTCGCCCGCGGGTCGATCGAGCGGCTGCTCGATCTCGCGAGCGATCAGTGGAGCGTGGTCACCTACCAGCAGAACTATTTTCAGCAGGACGTGGATCCGGCGCTGGCCGAGGATCCGGACCGGCTGCGCAGCGCGCCCGGGGTGCTCGAGTGGATGTCGCGCACGGTGCAGGTGCGGCTCCGCAACTCGCAGCCGGCGCTGCGCCAGGTGCTCGAGCACGGGCTCGAGTACAACTATCACCACCTGCCGCAGTTCCTGAACGCGGTCATCCACCGCGACATCGTCGATCGCGTGCGCCGCCGCATCGGCCGGTTCTTCATCGGCATGAACCCGGATCTCAGCTCGTGCCTCATGATCCTCGCCGAGACGCACCAGTACCTCGAGACGACGCTGCCGGCGACGCTCATCCAGTGGCCGACGCGGCGGCGGGAGGCGTGGAGCAACGCGTTCGCGTTCCTCCAGGGCACGCGGTCGCGCCTGCGTTTCTTCTCGGAGTTCGGCGCGGCCTCGCCGCTCGAGCGCTATCGCCTGCCGCCCACGGCCATGGGCGGGCTGTTCGAGACGTTCCTCGAGTTCCGTCGCGTGCGGCCCGAGGTGATGCCCGAGTTGCAGATCCCCTGGGAGCACTTCGCCGTGGCGGCGACGTACGAGAACGAGCGCTATCCGCCCGAGGAGCGCTGGCGGCTGCACGCGCAGGTGCTGCGGGCGACGCAGCACGGGGCGCTGCGGCCGCGGGCGGCGTATCGCCAGCTGCGCGCGCTCGCCGGGCTGCAGCTCGGTCGGGTGCGGCCGGTGGTCGAGCGGGCCCGCGCCCTCCTCCAGCCCTCCGCATCCGTGGCCCCCGCGGAGACGTCCGCGCCGGCGGCGCCGGCCGCGGTGCAGCCGGTGGCCGCGCCGGATGAGGACACGCGGCGCGAGACCACCTCGGAGGCGTCGCTCATCGCCGCGCTCGACTCCCTGTCCCGCCGCTGCCGCGAGCCCGCGGTGACGCCCGAGCGCTTCACGCGCTCGAACTGATCCCCGGAACGAAAGAAAGGTTCAGCTGAGCGCCGCCGGCCGCGGGGGCGGCGTGCCCGGCCGCGCGAACAGCCAGCCCTGCACGAGATCCGCCCCGTGCTCGACCAGCCAGTCGTACTCGCCGCGGGTCTCGACGCCCTCGGCCACGGTGCGGACGCCCAGGCTCTGCGCGAGCTCGAGGAGCTTCTGCGCGATGGTGGCGCGGTAGGGGTCGCGGTCGACGCCGCGCACGAGGCCCATGTCGAGCTTGATGAAGTCGGGGCGCAGCTCGGGCAGGAGCGTGAGCGAGCTGTAGCCGGCGCCCACGTCGTCGAGGGCGAGGCGGAAGCCGCGCTCGCGGTAGAAGTGCATGATGCGCCCGAGGTGCGCCACGTCGTGCACCTGCTCGCTCTCGATGACCTCGAAGACCACGCGCTCGGCCGCGATGCCGGCCTTCTCGATCTCGTGCACGGTGGAGCGCAGGCAGAACTCGGGGTCGTAGATGGCGGTGGGGACGAAGTTGATGAAGAGGTGCGCGTCCACGGAGTGGCGGTGCGCCTGACGGATGGCGCTCAGGCGCGCGGCGCGGTCCACCTGGAAGAGGAGGTCGGCGGCGCGCGCTACGGTGAAGATGCGGCCCGGGAAGACGAGCTGGCCCTGCTCGTCGACGCCGCGGAGGAGCATCTCGTAGGCGAAGACCCGCTCGGGCGCGCCCGCGTGCACGATGGGCTGGAAGTGGCTGACAATGCGCTCTTCACGCAGGAGATCGATGAGCCAGCGCCCGTCGAACCGGGCCACGAGGCCGGCCAGGGTCTCCATGCGCATGAGCTGCAGGATGGTCGGCGGGCCGTCGCAGTCGCGGAGGAGCAGGCACTTGGTGTCGCGCATCTCGATCGTGCTGAGGCGGTGGCCGAGGGAGGCGAGGAGCCGTCCGAGCGCGACCGGGCCCTCCGGGCGGACGGCGATGAGGCCGGGCCCCGGCTCGTCCAGGGTCAGGCCGCTCTCGACAATCGCGCTGCGGACGGTCTGCGCGGTGTGCTGGAGCGGCGGCGCCAGGTACAGGGTGCCATCGGTGTTGACCGCGGGGAGAGCTTCACAGCGGTTGCAGGACATGGCTCCATTATGGGTGCCTTACTCCCCGAGCAAGCGCACGAACGTTCCGCTGGCGGGCGAAAACCCGCTCTGAGGGTGGAAAACTTCAGAGGAATCAGGCGTCTGGTGCCATGTAAAAAATCTGTGAAACTGGGGCCGGGGCGTCATCACTCCCTTTCATGAGGCTGCTGCGCGAGGCCGTCGCGGGCTCGGATATGCTGGTGATACAGCAGGTGAGCCGAGACCGCGATGAGCCGCCGTCCCCGTCCCGCGAGGACCGATCCCATGAGGGCCGCGCGGGGGCCGGGCGTGCTGAGGGCCTCGAGAAGAAGGCGAGCGAGGCGGGCGAGGGCGTGGTGCCGATGGAGAGCCTGCTCGTGGCGCGGGCGCGGACGGGGGATGCCGCGGCGTTCCGGCGGCTGTTCGAGCGGCATGGTCCGGCGGTGCGGCGCTTCCTGCGCGACTTGCTGCGCGACGAGGTGGCGGCCGACGAGGCCACGCAGGAGACGTTCGTGCGCGCGTTCCACCGGCTCGGGCAGCTGCGCGAGGATCAGAAGATCCTGGCCTGGCTGCTCGGGATCGCGCGCAACGTGAGCCACGAGGAGCTGCGGCGGCGGCGGCATCACGGGCTCTTGCCGGGCGCGGAGGGGCGGGACGGGGACGACGGGGAGGAGCCGGCGACGCGCGAGCCGGCGGACGTGGGGCCGAGCCCGGAGACGCTGCTCCTCGGTCATGAGGCCGACCGGCAGCTCGCGGCGGCCCTGGCGACGCTCGGAGAGGAGCGGCGCGCGGCGCTCCTCCTGCGCCTCGATCACCAGCTCGACTACGAGGAGATCCGCGGGGTCATGGGCTGGAGCCTGGCCAAGGTGAAGAACGAGATCCATCGCGCGCGCCTCGAGCTGCGGGCGCGCCTGTTGCCGTACCTCGGAGGTCAGTGATGGCTGCGCTGTGCGATCTCATGGATCTGGAAGCATGGGCGGACGGACGGCTCGCGCCGGAGCGCGCCCGGATGGTGGAGGCGCACGCGGCGGAGTGCCCGCGCTGCCGCCGCGAAGCCGAGTGGCTGCGCGCCGAGCAAGCGCTGCTCGCGCGGCGGCGGGGGGCCGAGGCGCCGCTGCCGATGGAGCTGTGGCAGGGGATCGAGCGCCGGCTGCCCGAGGCGGTGCCACGGCGGCGCTCCCGCGTGTGGATGGGCGTGGCGGCGCTGGCGATGGCGGCGGCGGCGATGTTCGCGGTGGTGGTGCCGGGCGTGCACGTCGGGCGGTTCGCGCAGGGCGTGCTGCGGCATGGCCACCGGCAGGCCTCGCTCGCCGAGGCCACCGACGCGCTCGACGACGCCGAGCAGAGCTACCGCCAGGCCATCGCCGAGCTGGAAGAGGCGTATGCCGCGGCCCATCGCCGCATGCCGGAGGAGACGGCCACGCGGCTCGACGCCTCGCTGGAGGAGGCCCGGGCGGAGATCACCGAGGCCCGCAGCCAGGCCGGGCAGAGCATGGAGGCGCGCCTCCGGTTGCTCGATGGATATGCGGAGTACCTGTTTGCGTTGCAGACGATCGTTCACGCGGAGGTTCGATGATGCGTATACGTTGGATTTCGTTGTCGCTGGTGGCGGTGCCGTGGTTCCTCGGAGGGTCGCCGGCGATGGCCAAGCGCCGGCCGCCCACGCCGCCGGCGGCGGAGGCGCAAGATCCGCCCGAGCCCCCGGAGCCCCCGGAGCCGCCCGAGCCGGCCGAGGCGCCGGAGCCGCCCGAGCCCCCGGAGCCGCCCGAGCCCAAGGTGGCGATGCACTGCGGCGATGACGAGGGCGGGCGCGGCGGGCGCCATGAGGACAAAGACGATGACGACGATGAGCACGAGCTCTCGGCGTCGCTCCAGGTCTCGGGCCCGGTGAACTTCCGGCTGGAGGTGCTGGAGGCGGACGTGGAGGTGGTGGCGGGCGCGGCCGGGCAGGTGCGGCTGCGGGCCGAGGAGACCGAGGCCAAGTCGGCGCGGCTCGTGTCGCGCGGCGGCAACCGGGTGGAGGTGGAGTTCGACGGCAAGGCGCACATGAGGACGGGCCGCCTGCGCATCGAGCTGCCGCCCCGGAGCTCGGTCGACATCAAGCTCACCGCGGGCGACCTGCGGGTGACGGGCGTCGATGGCGCGGTGCGCGCGCAGAACGTGTCGGGCGACGTGCGGGTCGAGCGCGCCGCGGGCGGCGTGGACGTGCGGACCGTGAGCGGCGACGTGCAGGTCGGCGGGGTGCGCGACGCGGTGCGCATCCAGACGGTCTCGGGCGACACCCGGGTGGTGACCATCGAGAGTCCCTCGACGGGCCTGGACTTCAACAGCGTGTCGGGCGATCTCAACTGGGAGGGCCGCTGCGCCGCGGGCTGCCGCATCGCCGCGCGGACCCACTCGGGCAGCGTGCTCCTGCGCCTCGATCAGTCGAGCGCCTTCGAGGTGCGCTACGAGTCGCACTCGGGCGAGCTCCAAGACAACCTGGGGCTGAACCTCGAGGAGCGGCCCAAGGAGGACGAGGAGCAAGGCGGACGGTGGCGGGCGCGGCTCGGGCGCGGCGAAGGCAACATCGAGGTCAATTCCTTCTCCGGCGACCTCGCCTTCAAGAAGCGCTGATCGCTTGGTTCCTCCTCTGCTCGCGGTCCCCGGCTCTGGACTTGGCCGGGGGGTGGGGCGATAGTAGGCCCCCTGATCGAGGGGGCCCCTATGACGATGACTGCGAGTATGACTGCGACCTCGAACTCTCCCACGACCACGAGCGATGCCACCGCGCCGGCGAGCCCTGACGCCGGCGCCAGCACCCCCGCGATCTTCGACGCCGCGGCTTGGAACGCGCGCCTGCCCGAGCTCGAGCGCCGCTACCGCGAGGGCCACCCCTTCCCCAGCATCGTCCTCGACGACTTCCTGCCCGAGGCCGCGGCCCGGCAGGTGCTCGCCGAGTTCCCGCGGCCCGATGAGACGTCGTGGATCCAGTACAAGCACTTCAACGAGAACAAGCTCGGCAAATCCGACCGGCGCGAGTTTCCGCCCTACATCGGCCGCGTCATCGATGCGCTCAACTCGCCCGCGTTCGTGTCGTTCCTGTCGCGCCTGACCGGCATCGAGGGCCTGCTCGCCGACCCGATGCTCGAAGGAGGCGGGCTCCACCAGACGGAGTCGGGTGGCTTCCTCAACATCCACGCCGACTTCACGATGCACCACTACCACACGCACTGGCGCCGGCGGGTGAACCTCATCCTGTACCTCAACGAGGGCTGGCAGGACGCCTGGGGAGGCGCGCTCGAGCTGTGGGACCGCGACATGCGCGGGTGCGCCCAGCGCATCGCCCCGGTGTTCAACCGCGCGGCCATCTTCAACACGGACGAGACGTCGTTCCACGGCTACCCCGCGCCCATCACCTGCCCCGAGGACGTGACGCGCAAGAGCCTCGCGCTCTATTACTTCACGGTCGAGGAGGACCGCTCGTACGTGCCGCGGGCGACGAACTACCAGCCGCGCCCCGAGGACGGCCTGGCGCGCCGGGCCCTCATCTGGGCCGACAAGCGGGCCCTCGATCTCTACTCGCGCGCGAAGATCCGCTTCGGGATCTCCGATGACTTCGCGAGCCGCGTGCTCGGCCGCCTGGGCCGTCGCAAGTAGGGCAGGGAGAGCGGGAGGGGAGGCGCGGGAGGGAGGAGCGTAGTGGCCGGCGGGAGGACCCCGCCGGCTACTTGAGGTCGCGGCGGCGGTGGATGGCGACGGTGATGGCGCCGGCGGCCGCGGGGGCGAAGTCCTTGGGCCAGTGGGTGGCGTCGTCGTAGATGGCGCCGCGCAGGTTGGCGCCATCGAGCCGCACACCCTCCAGGCTGGCGCCGTCGAGGTTGGCGTGCGACAGGACCGCGCGCGAGAGCACCGCACCGTCGAGCTTGACGCCGTCGAGCCGCGCGCCGTCGAGCCGCGCGCCGTCGAGCCGCGCCCCCTCCAGGACCGCGCGGGACAGGACCGCCCGGGTGAGCACCGCCCCATCGAGCCGCGCGCCGTCGAGCCGCGCGCCGTCGAGCCGCGCCCCGTCGAGCCGTGCCCCGTCGAGGACCGAGCCGCGTAGGTCCGCGCGCGGCGCGATCATGATGGGCCGCTCGCCGACGAGCCAGAACCAGGCCAGGAGCGAGCGCAGGGTCAGGGGATCGCGCGCCTTCAGGCCCGGGCTCCCCACGACCTGGCTGCCGATGGCGAGCGCCGCCTCGCGCAGGGCCGCTCGCTGGTCCTCGCGCAGGAGCGCGGCGCCCGAAGCGGACGAGTGCTCGCTGAAGACCAGGCGCTCGTCGTTGAAGCAGTCCTCGGCCCACTCCACCAGCCGCTTGCGGTGACGGTACTCCCAGTGGAGCGGCGAGCTCTCGCCCCCGCCGGCCGCGTCGGCGCTCACGATCTGGAGGAGCAAGGGGTAGCTGCGATCCTCCTCGCCGAGGAGGCGGCCCCCGAGGAGCTTGCGCGCGTGCTCGGGCCAGTCACGCTCGCGGGCGCGCACGATCTTCTTCAGACGATCGGCCCAGTAGCGCGCGACCAGGAACTCGCGGAACGCGGGGTGGCTGATGCGGATCCGATCGCCCATCGGCTCGCCGGCCTTGCGCAGGTCGGTCTGCTGCAGGGCGAGCAGGATGACGCTCTCCAGGACGGGGGTGTCCTCGGCGCCGATGCGCAGCTCGTCCTTGAGCAGGTTCATCACCGCGCGGCAGGTGAGCGGCGACGGCTCCCGGCGCTGCGCGAGCTTCTGCGCCTCCCAGGCGACGCGGGTGAGCAGCCACAGGAGGGCGCCGCTGTCGTTCCCGGCGCCCTCGCCGGCCTCGAGCTCGCCGAGGGAGACGAGCTGCTCTCGCAGGTGCCGCGCGGTCCGTTCGGCGGCCGGGCGGTGCTCGGCGCTGGCGGACACGAGATCCTGCGCCACCTGCTGGAAGTAGGTCTCGAACACCGTGGCCTGAGACGTCGGCCGGGCCGCTGCGGGATAGCGCTCCCAGGCGTGGGCGAGCATGTAGAGGAGGAGCGGCGTCTTGGCGAGGCGGTGGAGCTGGCGCGAGGTGAGGTCGGCGAGCGTGATGGGCGGCCGGTCGCGCCGGACCATGCGGTTCCAGACCTCGAGCCAGCGCGCGAGGTGGCCGCCCGTCGCGTCCTCCTCGCCCCGGAACGGCAGGATCTCGATGACGGGCATACCGGCGACCGGGGTGCTCCGCAGCTGGTCCTCGGAGGGCAGGAGGCCCGGACGGGAGAAGACGACGATCTGCCAGCGCTCGGTGGTGGAGCTGCGCAGCCGCTCGAACAGGCTGTCGAGCCAGCGCGGCCCGAGCGTCACCTCGTTGAGGCCATCGACGATGAAGACGACGCGCGCCTGGGGCTCGGGCAGGCCGAGGGCGGGATCGTCGTGGGCCAGCGTGAGGCCGAGCTCCTCGGCGTGGCGCTTGCGGGCCCGCCGCACGGCGTCGCCGAGGTCGAAGGTCTCGCCCTCGAGATCCTCGGCGCAGCGCACGAAGACGGGGTAGGGCACGTCCGGGCTGCCCTCGTCGCGGTAGATGTGGGCGAGGCGCATGGCCAGGGTCCGCGCGGTGAGCGTCTTGCCCATGCCGTAGTCGGCCTTGACCAGCACGAGGCGGGTCTTGCGGTCGTCGAGGATGCGGTGAAACAGGCCGAGCGCCGGTTCGGCCGGCGCGCCGGTCAGGTGGGCGTAGGGCTCGATGTAGGCCTCGGCGAGCGGCAGGAACGGGAACGGGCCGGTCGTGCCCTGGCCCGGCCCGGGGCCGGTGGGCAAGAGGTTGCCAAAGACGTGGCGTGCGCCCCAGTCGGCGATGTCGGCGACGAGGAGCTCGCGCAGGAAGCGGGCGCGGTGGAGGGCCGCCCCGTTCGGTGCAGAGCCGAGGACGCGGCCGAGGGCACCGTGAATCGCCTCCCAGTAGGCGAGCAGGAGCTGGCGCTCGAAGGCACGCAGGGACAGGGATTGGCGATCGAGCGGTGGCTCGCCGCTCACCTCGGGCAGGGGGCTCGAGAAGGCGTCCCGCAGCGCGCGGTACCAGGCGGTCTGCAGCGGGCCCTGGGCCGACAGGGAGTTGGAGCCCGGCCCTTCGGCGCCGGCGGCCCCGGCAACCCCGGCCGAGGGCGCCGGACCGACGCTAGCGACTGGAACCTGGAGCTCGGCGCGCTGCAGGCGGAGCTCGATCTCGTGCATCTGCGCCTGTTCGGGCTGGTCGAGGAAGCGACGCAGGCCGGGGCTCGGGGGGCGACCGGCTTCACCGCCCTTGCGCTCGAGGGCGCGTCCAAAGGCGGCGGCCAGCAGGGCCAGGTGGGCCATGGCGTCGCTGGCGGCGGCGTTCGGGAGCAGGACCACGTTGTCGCCGGTCTGCCCGGGGGCGCGCAGCGCCTGGAGATCGCGGGGCTCGAACCCCTGGCCGAGCAGGGGCTCCCAGGCGCGGACGCCGGCGCCCAGCAGCTTGGCGAGCGGTTGGACGGCAGTGAAGGGTTCCATGAAGGCTCCTTAGGATGAGCGTAAGAATCGGACCGGGCGAGGATATCTCACCTCTCCGCGGGTGGCACGAAACCAGGATGGGCGCGCCTGGCGCCGGGCCCGAGGGATCCTCTCAGGGCGGCGGGGGAGACGGGAGGGCCGGCTGCATACCCCGATCGGCTCAGCCCGGCTTCACTTCTGACCCGTGGCCGCCTTGTACTGCTCCAGGTCCTTCTCGAACTGCTCGACGTGGCGGCGCTTCTCATCGGAGTCCCATTCGGCGTCGGAGAAGAGGTTCTCGGCATAGACCCGCGTGGCGTAGACCGGACCGAGCTGGGACGGGATGATCTCGCGGTCGGGATCGGCGTCTTCCTTGAGGAGGAAGCCCTCCACGTCGCGCACATGGAAGGGGGAGGGGGCGTGCTGGTCGCGAACGAGCTTGCCGAAGATCACCATCTTGATCTCCTGCGGCCCGACGGACACGAGGTCGTTGAACGAGAGATAGGCGAAGGGCTTGCCCGCGGCGTCATCGGCGCGGCCGACGATGACGTAGCGGCCCGGCTTCTTCACGTCGAGGCCCATGTAGATGTGGAGCGACCCGTTCTCGAGCGCCTCGCGGATCGTGCCGGTGAAGCGGGCGGGCGCCTGCGGGGTGTAATAGACGTCGAAGAAGGCGCTGCCCTGATCGTCGCCGACCTGGGCGGTGATGGTGACGCGGATGTTGCCGAGGTGGCGATCGAAGCCCTGCTTGCCGGGCTGGAAGATCGTGGTGTAGGTGCCATCCCCCGCGGCCTCGTCCCCGAAGTTGCCACTGTCGGTGAAGTTGAGGTTCACCGGGCTCAAGACGCCGGCCCCCGGGCTGAAGGGCGCCTCGGCGGCGATGGCGGAGATGAGCTTGAGCGGCAAGGGGTTGCCGGTGCTGTCCTCACCCGACACGTAGAGGCGCGTGCTCTCCTCGCCGGAGAGGAAGATGCGGTCCTGGCCCATGCGCAGCCGCGCCTCGCCACCGCGGCGCAGCCCGACCTTGGTGTCGAAGCGCGTGGGGCGGATCTGATCCGGGTGCTCCTGGATGGGGCGGGACTGCGGGGGGTAGCGGTTGGCCTCGAGGTAGGTCTTGAGCGTGGCCTCGGCGCGCTCGAGGCGCAGCCGGGCGAGCTGGGGGTCTTCGCCCGGGTCCACCTGGCCCTGCGCGGCGCCGGCGCTGCCCTCTTTGGGGGGGCCGGCGCCCTGTCCACCGCCCTGGGCCGTCCCGGCCGTGGCCGCCGTGGCACCTCCCCCGGTCGAGGTGGCCGACGACGAGCCACCCGTCTCCCCGCTACCTGCCGCGTTCGGGGCTGATCCGCCCCGATAGAGGAGGAAGAGGAGGAGGATGCCACCCAGGACGAGCGGCAAGAGGTAGAAGGGGCGGCCGCGACGGGAAGGCGCAGGCTCGACTGGTGTTGTACGTCCGCTTCGGCTGGGTGGGGCCATGGGGACCTACAGGTTAGGGGAGGTTAGAGAGCGTACGTCACGCGGGCCAGGATACGGAGAAAGGCGAACCTCTGACAAGCGGTCTGTCGAATAGGGGGGACCCTCCCGCGCGGAATAGCGCCTGGAGGCGTCAGGGGCCGTCCGTGCCGCCATCGGAGGGGGAGCACAGATCCTCGGTGATGACGGCGCTCCTGCAGGGGGGCGGCTCGCCGTACTCCTGCTGGAAGAAGTTGCCCCCACAGAAGGCCGCGTAGGTGGCGGACAGGCGCACGCCGACGAGCTCGCCACCGCCATCGAAGAACTTGGTGTAGCCCGTGGTGTTGCTGGCGGCCTGGACGAAGCGCTGGCCATCGCACATGCCGAGCCTGGCGACGATGCACCCGGGCGTCACCTCGCTGCGCAGCTGGGCCGTGGCCTGCTCGTAGGTCTGGCAAGGCCCCTGGCAGTAATTGACGAGCGGCTGCTGGCAGCGGGCGCTCGTGCCGCTGCAGCCGAGGGACAGGAGGAGCGATCCGAGGAGGGGGAGGAGCGCGCGAGGCATGGCGCGATTATGTCATGTCGTGCGCTCTTCCGGGCGCCTGCTCCACGGCACCCGCGTCGTCCGGGCCCCCATCGAAGGGGATCACATGAAGGCTTCCGCGATGCGCTTCAAGACCTGCGGCATGGCGAGCGCCTCCCCGCCCTCGTCGACCGCCTGACGCAGCACGGTGAGGGTCCGGGTGAGGGTGGCGTGGACGCCGAAGGTGAAGCTCGGGATGCCGGTGTAGACGCCCACGAGGAGCAGCGCATCGGTGATCTCGCTCGGCGACAGCCCCACCATGAGCCCCACATAGAGGTGGATCGCGAGGAGCCGGCCGCCGCCGTGGGGGTTGCTGCCGAGGACAGTGATGAGGATGAGCTCGCGGTACTCGGGCCGGAACCGCTCCCGGTTGTAGAGGTGCTGGCTGATCCAGTCGAGCCAGGGCTCGCACGGGGGATAGGTCACCCGCAAGGGCTGCGCCAGCAGTTCGCGCATGGTGTCGTCGTCGTAACGCCGGCGCAGCTCGGCGAGCCGCCCGGCGTCGAGGAGCGCGGTGACGTCCTGGCTCGGGTTCATGGATCCTCCTGCGTCCACTGTCAGTGCGGCAGCGGCTGCTCCCAGCGCTCCTCCTGCGGCTCCGTGCCGGGCTCGACCGCCGGTTCGGGGGCGTGCGCGCCGGCCAGGATCTCGCGCAGCTCCGTACCCTCCAGCACCTCCTTCTCCCGCAGCCGCGCCGCCAGCCGTACGAGGTGCTCGCGGTTGCCCTCCAGGATGCTCCGCGCCCGCTCCTCCGCTCGGCGCAGGACACCGGCCACCTCGCGATCGATGATCTCCTGGGTGCGGTCCCCGTGGCCCCGCTCGGGCTGGAGCCCGAGGCCCCGCAGCATCCGCGCGCCCTCGGCCAGTCCCTCGGGGATGGCAAAGGACTGCGGGCCGAGCAGCTCGGACATGCCGAACTGCGACACCATGCGCCGCGCGAGATCCGTCGCCCGCACGAGATCGTCCTGCGCGCCCGTCGAGATCTCGCCGAACACGAGCTGCTCCGCGGTGCGCCCGCCGAGCAGCACAGTGATCTTGTCGAGCAGCTCGGGCCGCGTCATGAGGTAGCGGTCCTCGAGCGGGATCTGCATGGTGAAGCCAAGCGCGCCGAGGCCGCGCGGGATCATCGACACCTTGTGCACCCGGTCGGTGGTGGGCAGCACCTCGGCGAGGAGCGCGTGGCCGGCCTCGTGGTGCGCCACGATCCCTTTTTCGCGCGGGTTCATCACCCGGTTCTTCTTCTCCAGGCCGGCCACCACGCGCTCGACCGCCTCGTTCATCTCCGACATGGTCACGTGGTCCTTGCCACGCCGCGCCGTGAGCAGCGCCGCCTCGTTGATGATGTTGGCCAGCTCGGCGCCGGCAAAGCCCGGGGTGATGGCGGCGATGGCGCGGAGGTCCACCTCCGGACCGAGGCGCACGTCGCGCGCGTGGACCCGCAAGATGGCCTCGCGCCCGCGCACGTCCGGCCGATCGACCAGCACCTGGCGGTCGAAGCGTCCGGGCCGGAGGAGCGCCGGATCGAGGATCTCGGGGCGGTTCGTGGCGCCCATGATGATGAGGCCCTTGCGGGCGTCGAAGCCGTCCATCTCCGAGAGGAGCTGATTGAGCGTCTGCTCCCGCTCGTCGTGCGAGGCGAACGCCCCGGCGCCGCTGCGCGCCTTGCCGATGGCGTCGAGCTCGTCGATGAACACGATGCACGGCGCCTTGGACTGCGCCCGCTCGAAGAGATCGCGCACGCGCGCCGCGCCGACGCCCACGAACATCTCGACGAAGTCCGAGCCCGTGAGCGAGAAGAACGGCACCTTGGCCTCGCCGGCGACCGCGCGGGCGAGCAGCGTCTTGCCCGTCCCCGGCGGGCCCACGAGGAGGACGCCCTTGGGGATGCGCCCGCCCACGCGGCGGAAGCGCTCGGGCGAGCGCAAGAACTCCACCACCTCGCGCAGCTCGTCCACCGCCTCGTCCACGCCCGCCACGTCCTCGAACGTGATGCCCGTGCCCTCCTCGGCGACGAGCTTGGCGCGCGAGCGGCCGATCGACATGATGCCCGCGCCCGGCCGCATGCGGCGGAACATGATCATCCAGAAGAACAGCACCACCCCGATGGGGAGGAGCCAGACCATGAGCAAATTGGTGAACCAGTCACCGTCGCTCGCGCCGGAGTATTTGACGCCCTGCTTCTCGATCAGCTTGACGAGATCCGGGTCCTCGACACGGTAGGCGACCCACCGTTCGCCCGCCTTCTGCGCCTTCTTGGGGATCACCGTCAGCTTGTCGCGTGAGAGCTGCACCTCGGCCGCGTCGCCGGCGGCGATCTTGGCCTTGAGGTCGCTGTAGGCCATCTGCGTGCCCGACGGTCCGGGCCGCCCCAGCAGGAACGCGGCGACGAGGGCAAGGACGACGTAGAGCAGCCAGCCCCGGTCACCTTGCCCCGGAGGGGAGGTGGGAGGGCGCCTGGTGGGAGCGGAAGGATTCTCTATGGCCATGATGTCTCCAGCGGTCGCTAGACACTCTGGAGATAGGCGAGAGCCGTGCCGATCTGCGTCCCGAGGCTGCCGAAATGTGAACGATCGTGGTACGGCGCTTGCCTCATTCCGCAGAGGGCAAGACACGAGGCCGGACAAGGGTCCGGCTGCGACCCGCACGCCACGGGCCGGCCGCGGCCCAAGGCCCAAGGGGAAGGTGGGATGTGAAGACCATTCTCGTCGTCGATGACGATGCTGATGAGAGCGAGCTCCTGGCTGAGGGCCTGACCGCGCCGGGCCGCCTCGTGCGTGCCTTCTCGGATCCCATGCGGGCCCTGGCCGCGCTCGAGCGTGAGCCCGCGGATCTGGTGATCGCCGACCTGTCCATGCCGTGGATCACGGGCCGCGAGGTCGCGGGAGCGGTGCTCGAGCGCCGTCCCGGGGGCAAGTTGTTCCTCATTTCGGGGCACGACGAGGGCGAGGCCGTGGCCAAGAGCATGGGGGTGCCGTTCTTCGCCAAGCCCATCGATCTAGGGCAGCTGAGCCGCGCCGTGGATCAGGCGCTGCGTGAACAGGACGTCAGCGAACAGGCACCATCCGCACCCGCCCCCGCGCCGCGCTGAGACCTTCATCCGGCGCCGGCGTGCCGCGGCTGGCTACTGTGGCGCCCGTTCGGCGTTGAGTTCGGCGAGGGCGCGCGCGAGGTACTGATAGTGCTCGGGCCGGTTGTAGAGCTGCGCCGAGATGCGGAGGAGCCGCGTCCTGCTGCCCCGCGGCCAGGGGAACACCGGCACCTCGATGTGGTAGCGGCTGTAGAGCGCCTCCTGCAGCCGGTCCAAGGAGCCCGGCGTGCCCGTCGTGGCCCCCACCGGGAACGCGGGGACATCGGGCAGGGGCACCGCGGCCAGGCTGCCGAGCATCTCCTCCGGGCAGGGAGGCGCGATCCCGAGCACCTCACAGAGGAGGCGTCTCCCGGTGCAGGTCAGGGCGTGGTTGTGCTCCATCAGCGCCGGCCAGCTGCCGGGGAGCGCCGCGCCGAGGTGCTTGAGCGCCACGGCCACGCACGCATAGGCCGTGGGATCGTCGGTCCCCGTCCAGCCGAACTCCACCTGGAAGCGGGATCGGCCCGGCTGGGGCGTGTTGGCGCCGTGGCTGATGACGAGCGGTCGCAGCCGCTCCTGGCGCTCCCGCCGCACATGGAGAAAGGCAGCCCCCTTGGGCGCGCACAGCCACTTGTGGCAGTTGCCCGTGTAATAGGTGGCCCCGAGGCGCCCGAGATCGAGCGGCACCATGCCGGGCGCATGGGCCCCATCCACCAGGGTCTCGACGCCGCGCTCCCCCAGCGCCTTGCAGAGTGGCTCGATCGGCAACACCAGACCCGTCGAGCTGGTCACGTGGTCGAGGAGCGCGAGGCGGGTCCGCGCACTCACCCGCTCGAGCACCGCGGCCAGCACCACCTCGAGCCCGCCGGCGAGCGGCAGCGGAAAGGGGATGGGCGCCACCACCACCCGCGCCCCCGTCCGGCGCGCCGCCTCGTCGAGCGCGTTGCGGCAGGCGTTGTACGCGTGGTCGGTCGTGAGGAGCTCGTCGCCGGGCTCGAGCACGAGCGAGGCGAGCACCGTGTTCACCGCGGTGGTGGCGTTGCGCACGAACACGAGATCGTCCGCCGGGGCGCCCAGGAACTCCGCCAGCGCCGTCCGCGCCTCATCGATGAGCGGGGGGATCTCCCGCAGGAAGAAATGCACCGGGTCGCGTTCGAGCGCCGCGCGCAGCTCGGCCTGCGCCGCCTGCACCGCCGCCGGGCAGGCACCGAACGATCCATGGTTGAGAAAGACGATCGAGGGGTCGAGCGTCCACTGCGGACCCTGACCCCTCGCACCCGGAGGCGCGGTCACCGTCGGCGACCGCTCCGCGACCTCGGGCATGGCCGGATTACGCGCCCTTCTTGATCTCGAGCAGCTCCACCTCGAAGATGAGCGTCGCGCCGCCCGGGATGTTGGGCGTGCCGCGATCGCCGTAGGCGATGCTCGCGGGGCAGATGAGCTTGGCCTTCTCGCCCACCTTCATGCGCTGCACGCCCTCGGTCCAGCAGGGCACCACGCGGTTGAGCGGGAACTCGGCCGGCTGACCGCGCTTGATCGAGCTATCGAACTCCGTGCCGTTGATGAGCGTGCCGCGGTAGTGCACCTTCACCGTGTCGGTCGCCTTGGGGCTCTCGCCCGTGCCCGGCTTGAGCGAGATGTAGACGAGCCCCGAGTCGGTCTTCACCGCGCCCGGCTGCTTGGCCTGCTCATCGGCAAAGGCCTGGCCCTTCTTCTTCTCGTCCTCGGAGGCCTTCTGGCTGCGGGCGCGGAACATCTCCTGGAGCTTGGGCATGAACTGGCCCGGCTCGATTTGCAGCTTGGCCCCCGTGGCCGCATCGGCCAAGCCATGCTGCACCTGCGCGAGCTCTTCGGGCTTGAGCTGGAAGGCGGCGATGTTCCTGCCGAGGTTCACGCCGAGGGCGTAGAAGGCCTTCTGCTCGTCGGTCTTCGGGGGGCCCGCGCTCTGGCCGCCGCCGCCTTTGCAGCCGGCCGCGAGAGAGAAGGCGAGGAAGAGTACTGGGTAGGACGAGCGCGTCATGGGAGATCCTTTCCCGTTTCGGCGTGGTGCCAAACGTAGGCGCTGCATATACCACGCGCCGGGCTCAGCCCGAACATTGGGTAAGTGACCATGAGGAGCGGCCCTCTCACCCTCCAGGCACCTGGCCCACCAGGATCTGCACCGGGATCCCGCCGTTCCTCGTGTGCACGACAGGGGTGAGGGGGATATGAAGGAGAGCCGCGGTCCGCTCGGGCGCGATGAGCGCCAGGCCCCAGCCCGCGCAGGCGCGCCGCAGCGCCGCATCCATCTCCATATAAAAGCCGCGCAGCGAGCCCCGCGTGCCCACGCGCTCCCCATAAGGAGGGTTGGTCGCCACCAGGCCCTGCAGGGGGACACCCGCCGGCGCCGCGAGCGCGCCGAGGGGCTGCACCCGGCACACCACGTCGCCCTCCACCCCAGCGCGCCGCGCATTGTCCTCCGTCGCGCGGATCGCGCCCGGATCCCGATCACACGCCAGGATCGGCATCGGCGCGGCCACGAGCGCGCGCTCGTCGGCCTCGGCACACAGCGCCGACCACAGCGCCGCATCGAACTCCGGCCAGTCCATGAAACGGAAGCGCCGCCGCCGCCCCGGCGCCACGCCGCGCGCGAGGAGCGCCGCCTCGAGGGCGATCGTGCCCGAGCCACACAGGGGATCGATGAGCGGGGTCCTCCCGTTCCAGCCGGTCGCGAGGAGCAGGGCCGCCGCCAGCGTCTCGCGCAGCGGCGCCTTGGCCGTGGCCAGCCGGTAGCCGCGGCGATGAAGCAGCGCCCCCGAGGCGTCGACGCTCACCGTGCAGCGGTTCTCCACGACGCGTACGACCACGAGCTGCCCATCGCCCGCCTCCTCATCGCCCCCCTCTGCGCCCTCGCCGGCCACCGCCCCCGCGCGGAGAGCCGCCGCCTCGCCGAGGCGCTCCGCCACGGCGCCGCTATGATAGAGGCGCGAGCGCTGGCACGACACCCGAAACCGCACGGCCTCGCCGCGACTGAGCCATCGCTCCCACGGCAGCCGCCGCGCGTGCCGCTCGAGTTCGGCGAACGAGCCGGCATGAAACTCGCCCAGGCGGACCAGGACGCGGCTCGCGGTGCGCAGCCACAGGTGCGCGCGACCGAGCGCCTCCGGCCCGCCGGTGAACTCCACCCCGCCCGGCTCTGGCACCGCCGCCTCATGACCCAGGGCGCGCAGCTCCGCCGCCACCAGTGCCTCGAGGCCGGGCGCCGCGACCGCGAAGCACCGTTCGGGAGGTTCCTCACGGGCCCTCGGGGCCTTGGGGGGCTCGGGGGCCTTGGGGGGCCCGGGGACCTTGGAGGCCTTGCCCTTCGGGGCTCGCGGCGGCCGCATGGTGCCGCATTGTAGTCAGGGCGAGCGCCCGGGCAGATTTTCCGGCGTTCGTTGACAGGCCTACCGGTGGGACTTACCGTCTTTCTCATCTCGGGCGTGAGGCATGGTGCCCACGTCTCTTCACGAACCCCGCCAGGAGCGAACGCCTTGGCGAGAGGAGGTTTCCGATGCATCCAGCGTACTTTTTCTGGAAGGCCATGAGCAGGGCTGCGAGTGAGTGCACGTCGTCTGCGGGCTGCGGCCCCGGCGGCTGGCGCGGCGGCCACGAGGCGAGCGGCGAGGGCCCGGGCGAGTGGGGTGGCGGCGCCTTCGGCGTGCGCCGGCCCCTGCGCTTCCTCGCCTACAAGCTCGACCTCAACGAGGCGCAGGTGAGCGAGCTCGCGCGCATCCTGAGCGAGCTCAAGACCGAGCGCGCCCAGGCCGACGTCGACAGCCGGCGCACCGTGGCCGGCTTTGCCGACGCCCTGTGCGGTCCCACCTTCGACGAGCTCAAGGCCAACGAGGCGGCCGCCCTGCGGGTGCGGAGCGCCGAACGCCTGCGCGACGCCGTGCTCAAGGCCCTCGGCCGCATCCATGCCCTACTGAACGAGGAGCAGCGCAACAAGCTCGCCTACCTCATCCGGACGGGCACCGTCACGCTGTAAGTCCAGGTCCGCCCACACAGGGCAACGAGCGGGGGCCGGGAGCATCCCGGAGACCTGAGGCTTCCTCACGCCTGCGGGATCTCCTGCCCCCGCTCTTTTCTCCGGAGGACATCATGTCCAGCGATCGTCTCGTCACGCGCGCGGCGCCCGAGAGCGGCGCCGCCACGACCGACGACCGCGAGCTGCTCGACGCTTACTCTCGCGCCGTCATCGCGGTCGTCGAACAGGTCGGTCCCGCGGTCGTGAACATCACCGTCCGCGCCGAGACCGGCAGCAACATCAACACCACCCCCCATAGGGGCCGGCGTACTCCCGGCGCCGGCGGCACCGGCTCGGGCGTCCTCTACACACCCGACGGCTACCTCCTCACCAATGCCCACGTCGTGCGTGACGCACGCCACGTCGATGTCGGCCTCACCGATGGCAGCACGCACCGCGCCGCCGTCCTCGGCAGCGACCGCGCCACCGACCTGGCGGTCCTGCGCATCTCCACCGCGGGGGGCCTCCTCCCCTATGCCCGCCTCGGCGACTCCGCGCGCCTGCGCGTCGGACAGCTGGTCATCGCCATCGGCAACCCGCTCGGCTTCAGCTCCACCGTATCGACCGGCGTGGTGAGCGCCCTCGGCCGCAGCATGCGTGGCCAGGGCGGCCGCCTGCTCGAGAACATCATCCAGAGCGACGTGGCCTTGAACCCCGGCAACTCGGGCGGCCCCCTCGTCGACAGCGGCGGCCGGGTGGTGGGCATCAACACCGCCATGATCATGGGCGCCCAGGGCCTGAGCTTCAGCGTGCCCATCGACACCGCCAAGTGGGTCATCCCCCCTCTCATGACGAGCGGCAAAGTGCGCCGCGCCTACCTCGGCATCGCCGGCCAGAACCGCCCGCTCGGCCGTCCCCTCTCGCGCCGCCTCCAGAGCATGCAGACGAGCGCCGTCCAGGTGGTCCACGTCGATACCCACACTTCCGCCGCGCGCGCCGGCCTGCGCGAGGGCGACATCATCCATCGCCTCGGCGAGCAACAGGTCACCAGCATCGACGACATCCAGCGCCACCTCAACCAGTGGCCCATCGGCAAGGCGCTCGTGGTCGCGGTGGCGCGCGGCATCGAGCTGCTCGAGCTCACCGTGGTGCCGGAGGAAGCTCCCGGCTAAGCCCAATGCCGCTCAGTTAACGCCCTTTCTCGTCGGAGTTCTACGCTTGCGCTGATAGTTGGACATCTTGATCTTGGCCGTCCGGGGGTATATCGGCGTTCCGAGCGACGGGGCGGCAGAATCCAGGCGGCGAAGTGGCCATTGAAGTCCGCCATGAAGCGCTCCTCCAGATACCGGTTGGCCGTCGCGTAGTCTTTGATGCCAGCCACACGCAACTCCTGCGGCAGCCGTCCTGCAGCGTCCCGAAGCACCGCTCGCTCCGATCCCGCGCCTGGGGCGTCCGCGCCAGGATGTGGCGGATGCCCAGCGCCTTGAGCACTCGCGATACTTGGCCCTGCTGCTCCTCGTCTGGCCCCTGCTTCGCGTCCGTCGTCCGGCAGAAGTGGCTCTCTCGGTCCGTATAGAACTCGCAGAAGCGGCCCCAGCGCTCCAAAACGTATTTGAGCGCCTCCAGCGTCGAGGCCGTCCCCTCCTGCTCTACGAAGCGCGCGTACAGCATGCGTCCATCCGCGTCGTCCAAACACACCACCAGGTCCTGCATGGGCAGGCCCTCTATCCGGGCATGCGTCGAAGCATCCAGATGCAACAGCATCCCCCCGCATCGGCCGCCTCTCGCGACGACGACGGTACTTGCCTCGGGCCAGCCCCTTCTCCACGAGGCCTCGCACCTGCAGCACGTTGCGTGTCATCGTGTACGATAGCTTCATCCCGTGCTTCTCCGTCGCGAACTGATGAAAGTGGCGGATGCTGAAGTCCGGATAGCCGTCGCAGATGCCGTGCTGTGATGCCGCAGATATCGGCTGCCTGTTGCCACGTGGTGCGACCCTCGTATGCCTTGCGCAGCACTTCTTCCTTCGTCATGGCCTTGGCCTCCTGGGCCAGCCGTTGCTCGCTTCGAGTCATCCTCGACGAGTAGTCGATCGGCCCCGCAAGGCGGACATCTACGACTGCTGATGCTGCGGACATCTAGGTTGCTCTCTACACTGATCGGCATTGGGGCTAGCCCGGACCCCGCGGCCTGCTCTATCCTGCGGCTTGCAACGCAGCGGAGGCTGCGATGGAGCGCAGGGACTCGGACGCGTCGAGCCAGGTCACCGTGGTCGCGGGGGGCGACCCGGCCGCGGCGGCGCACCCTCGCTCGCAGCCGGACCCGCTCGTCGGCACGACGCTCGGCCACTTCCGCATCATGGAGCTGCTCGGGCGGGGGGGGATGGGCGTGGTGTACCGCGCGGTCGACGAGCGGCTGCAGCGCATCGTGGCCCTCAAGGTGCTGCCGCCCCACTTCGCGGCGGACGCGGACCGGCGCGAGCGGTTCCTCCGCGAGGCGCGCAACGCGGCGGCGGTCTCGCACCCCAACATCGCGACCGTGCACGAGGTGGGGGAGGACCAGGGGCAGATCTACATCGCCATGGAGTTCGTCGAGGGGCAGACGCTGCGCCACAAGATCGACGGCGACCTGCCGCTCGCCGGGGTGCTCGGGCTCGCGGTGCAGATCGCGCGCGGTCTCGCACGCGCCCACGAGAAGGGCGTGCTCCATCGCGACCTCAAGCCGGACAACGTGATGGTGGGGTCGGACGGCGAGGTGAAGCTCCTCGACTTCGGGCTGGCCAAGCGGGTGCTCGATGCCGGCGAGAGCCCCCGCGGCGCCCAGGGGGGCGACGGGGAGGAGGTCCCGCAGCGCACGCCGATGGACGGGGGCGCGACCG
Organism: Polyangia bacterium; assembly: GCA_036263495.1. GTDB lineage: Bacteria > Myxococcota_A > Polyangia > Palsa-1104 > SHYY01 > DATAGU01. The sequence goes on from DATAGU010000257.1 coordinate 23,919, forward strand.
TGATCCGCCCGGGGCCGCGGGCCATGGCCGGCTCATGGAGCGGCGCCGACGGATCGGTCACGAACGCGGGCCTCATCATGGGCACGCCGGGCTACATGTCCCCCGAGCAGGCGCTCGGGAACGAGGTCGATCACCGCGCGGATATCTTCTCGCTCGGGGTGGTGCTCTACGAGATGGTGGCCGGGGATCGCCCGTTCGCGGGCTCGCCGATGGAGGAGCTCGCGGCCATGACCCGCGAGATCCCGAAGCCGCCGTCCACATGGAACAAGGCGGCACCGCCCGAGCTCGACCGGCTCATCCTCCGCTGTCTCAAGCGCCGGCCCGAGGATCGCTACGGTAGCGTGCGGGATCTGTGCTCCGAGCTCGAGCGGATAGCCGGAGCCGCAGAGCTCCCGGTCCGCTCGAGCGACGGGGCCGCGTCAGGCTTGACGGCCGCAGCCGCCGGCCCGGTCGTCGCGTCGACCCTCTCCTCGGCCCGGCCGCCGGCCCTCCCGTCGAGCGTCGCCGGCGCCACTGCCGTGCGCCTGCCCTCGGGGAGGGTCACGCTGCTCCTCGCGGACATCGCGGGATCGACGCGCATCCTCGAGGAGCTCGGGGACCGCTACCCCGAGACGCTCGCGCGCTATCACGAGCTCCTGCAGCGAGCGGTCGCGGCGAGCGGGGGCTGCGTCGTTGACATCACCGGCGATAGCCTCCTCGGCGCCTTCGCCGCGGCCGGGCAGGCGGTGCTGGCGGCGATCGCGACGCAGCGGGCGCTCCACGCCGAGCCCTGGCCGGGAGGGGTCATGCCGCGCGTGCGGATGGGGCTCCACACCGGCGAGCCGAGGGTCATGAACGACCGCTACGTGGGGCTCGACGTGCACCGGGTGGCGCGCATCGGCGCCGCGGCCCATGGCGGTCAGGTGCTGCTCTCGGCGGCCACGTGGGAGGTCGTGAAGCGGGAGGAGCTCCCCGGCGCGGAGGTGAAGGACCTCGGGCTGCACCGCCTCAAGGACCTGCGCTACCCGGAGCACCTCTTCGAGCTCTCGATCGCCGGGGTGCCTTCCTACCCGGCGCCCATCTATACGCTGACGAACCGGCCCAACAACCTCCCCGAGCAGCCGACGGCCTTCGTGGGGCGCGAGGCGCAGCTCGAGGACGTGCTCGGCCTCCTCCGGCAGGGCGACACCCGCATGGTCACGCTCACGGGGCCGGGCGGCACGGGCAAAACGCGGCTCTCGATCGAGGTCGCGCGCGCCCTGCTCGGTGAGTTCCCGGCGGGCGTCCTGCAGGTGCAGCTGGCCTCCATCATCGACCCGGCGCTCGTGCCGGCGAGCCTCGCGCAGACGCTCGGCGTGCCCGAGGCGCCCGGCAAGTCGATGCTCGAGAGCCTGAAGAGCTACGTCGACGCCAAGCGGCTCCTCCTCCTCCTCGACAACTTCGAGCAGGTGGTGGCCGCGGCGCCGGCCATCGCGGAGCTCCTCGGCCACTGCCCCGGGCTCAAGCTGCTCGTGACCAGCCGCGAGCCGCTCAAGATCCGCTTCGAGCGCGAGTACCCGGTGCCGCCCCTCATGCTCCCGCGGGCCGACGCGCCGCCGAACGTCGAGTCGCTCGCCGCATGCGAGTCGGCGCGCCTGTTCATCGCGCGCGTGCGCGACGTCCGGCCGGAGTTCCAGGTGACGCAGGGCAACGCCGCGCTCGTGGCGTCGATCTGCGCGCGGCTCGATGGGCTGCCGCTCGCCATCGAGCTCGCGGCCTCGCGCATGAAGATGCTGACGCTGCAGTCGCTCCACGAGCGGCTCGGCGATCGCCTGGGATTCCTCAAGGGCGGTCCGCGGGACCTCGACGAGCGCCACCAGACCCTGCGCGCAGCCATCGACTGGAGCTACAACCTCCTCGACGAGCCGGGCAAGGTGCTGCTGCGGCGGGTGGCGGTGTTCGTGGGCGGGTTCGCGATCGAGTCGGCCGAGGAGGTGTGCGGCTTCGGCGCCGCGGGGCGGTTCGACGTCTTCGATGAGCTGGCCTCGCTCACGGACAAGAGCCTGCTCACCCGCGGCGAGGTCGACGGCGAGCCGCGCATCGGCCTGCTCGAGACGATCCGCGAGTACGCGCTGGCGCAGCTCCGGGGGACGCCGGACTACGAGGTGGTGCGCGCCCGGCACGCCGCGCACATGGTCGCGCTCGTCGAGGGCCTGGCCCCGGGGATCATGGGGCGGGAGCAGCGGCGGTACGTGGGCCGGATGGTGACGGAGACGGACAACATCCGCGCCGCGCTCGGCTGGGCGCTCGAGCAGGCCTCGGCCGAGACGACGAGCCGCCTGCTCGGCAACCTGCTCTGGTTCTGGATCATGCAGGGCCGGATGACCGAGGGGCGGGCGTGGGCGGCGCGGGCGGTGGCGCAGGCGCAGGCGCTCGGGCAGACCCGGACCCGGGAGCATGCGGTGGCGCTCCACGTCGCGGCCTGGCTGGCCGTGTCCTCGGGGGACTTCGCGGCGGCGCACCGCTTCGGCGAGGAGTCGATGGCGATCTGGCGGGCGCTCGGCCGCGCGGTCGAGGGGGCGCACACCCAGATCGCGTGGGGCCTGACGAGCGCGGCGGCGGGCCGGATCCCCGAGGGCCCCGAGCTCGTGGCCGAGGCGCGCGACCTCTGCCGCGGGAACGGCGACGCGTTTGGCGCCGCGCTGGCGCTCAATGTGCTCGGCGAGATGTACCGGGCCATGGGCGACTACGACGCGGCGCGCGCCTCCTATGAGGAGGCGCTCGGCCTCCTCCAGACGATCGACGACATCGTGTTCCACGGGTTCGTCACCCTGAACCTGGTGCATTGCTACCTGCATGGGGGGGACTGGCGCACCGCGGCCCGCATGCTGGTCGAGCCGCTCACCCTCGGCCAGGAGTTCAACTACCCGATCCACACCATTTATTCGCTGGCGTCGATGGCCTGCGTGGCGGTGTTGCGGGGGCTGCACGCCGAGGGGCTCCGGCTCTTTGGGGCCTTCGATGCGCTCAACCGGTCGCTCGGGGCGGTGGTGCAGCCCGCGGATCAGGTGACCTTCGAGCGTTACCTCGCTGTGGCCAGGGCGGCCCTGCCGCCAGGCGAGGCCGAGGCGGCGTGGCAGCAGGGTGCGCGCTGGTCGCGCGACCAGGCCATCGCCGCGACGCTCCCCCTGCGTGACTGAGCCGCTACCTGTGTCTGGGGACGGCCCCCGGGCCCTGCACGGGATCAGGGCGACGATGCGGTCTCGCTCGGATCGGCGGGGGGCTGGAGGGAAGTCTCTTCGTCCCCTTCGCTATCCCCCCTGAGCAGGATCGGCGTGCCCGCAATGGCCGCCGTCCTGACCTGTTTGCAGGAGACGTTGCTCCCGTAGCTCATCACGTCGAGCACATGGGTTCCGTCGGGGTCGCTGTGGACCGACAAGAGATAGGTATGAATGTTGGGGTGGAAATAGAGGTAGCGTTTGGCGATCAGGTTGTCGGTCGGATCATGCACCTCGAGGTCAAAGGTGGTGCCGACCCTGATTTCACTACAGGGGGAGCACTCGCCGGTCTTCGCCGTGAACGTCTCCTGCACCCCTGTGTCCAGCTCCTCCAGCAGCTTCAACACCGTGGGCTGCCCATCCACCGTCAGGGAGTGACAGAACGTGGCCCGCCCCAGGTCGGTCTGGCACCCCGCCCCGCCGAGCATCGCGAGCCCGAGCGCCAGGCCCCAGTGCCGCGCGGCCGATGGCCGGCGGGGAGCGCTCGGGGGGATATCGGCTGGGGTCCGGTGTTCGATCCGTGGGTGGAGCCGTTCTCGCGCCTCAAACATGGAAACCTCCTCCTGGCTATAGTAGAGACCGATGGGCCGCCGGATTTTGTCAACATGGCCGCGCGGGATCCCGCGGTGTCGAGCCGCACCCGCGTGGGCGCGCTGAGCTGAAGGAAGTAGACCGCTTCGGCGACTCCGCCGTAGCCGCCGCAGGAGACGACGGCGGGGTCGGTCATGAGCGCGGTGGAGCCGCTCAGGCTCCCGCCCGTGAGCGGCAGGAAGAAGGGATTTGTGTCGCTGTCGCCGGGCACGGGCGGCATGGGCACGGGCACGTCGTACTTGGGACACTCCGCCCGCGCCGGCGCGCTGCGGTCGAGGACGGTCGTATCGCCGCTCCGGTCGGCGATGAGGTCGCAGGTGGTGACGGCGCTGAAGGGGGTCTGGTCGAGCTGGGTCGTCTTGCGCGTCCGCACGAAGAGCTGGTCGCCGCTGCCGCCGAGCCCTACGTAGCCGAAGTGGTACGGGAAGACGAGGGTGCTGCCGACTTGGTTCCAGAGCGGCGTGGCCGAGGAGAGCGTGCCGCTGTCGAGCCGCGCCGCCGAATAGAGCCAAACCTGGGAGGTGCCGTCGGCGCGCTGATCGATGTCGAGCGCCAGATGGGAGCCGACCTCGGCGGTGGACACGTCGCGGAAGCAGTGCTCGGCGTCGTTGGCGGCCGCGAACGCGCCGATCTGGCACATGTCCTCCACGGCCTGGCCCGAGATCCCGGCGCCGCCGCCCGCGCGATCCCCCCAGGTCACGATCGTGCGCTCCTGCGGGTGGCACTGGTAGGGCCAGGCGGTGGGCATGAGCGCGCTCGAGACCACACCGACCGGCGGCAGCATCTCGTCATCGACCGACGCGGAAGGGCCGCCGGGGTTACATCTGAACGCCAACATCATGAAGAGCAGCGCAGGCCCGTACGGGCACGCCGGGAGACCGAGTGCATGAGCAGCTCCTTGCGATGAGATGGAGGGCTGCGACAGCAACAACGGTGCCGGCCATCTCACGATCGCCGTGTCGGGCCCTTTAGGCGCCACCGGTGCATCTCTCCGGCATCGACCCCCAGGCAGGCGGATAGATACCTGTAGCCGTAGCGGCAACAGGTCTTGCATCACGTAGGCGACACCCTGATGCCCAGAATGCCCGGAGCGGTCACCGGGCGAAGACGCGGGCGATCTTGGAGAACGACGTGTAATAGACGTCGCGTCGCCAGCCGGGCGCCGGGAACAGCACCGACTGATACAGGCTGCCGACGCGCGCCCGCGCCTTCTCGCGCCCCGTCTCGATGTCGAGCACGACCACGTCGTCGCCGAGCAGGCGGTGGAAGTCGTTGGTCACGAGCTCGCCCGTGTCCGGGAAGTAGACGAAGTGACTGGCGCAGGCGAACCCCTCCTTGCGCCAGAGCGGCTGCCACCTCCCTGCGCCCCCCGCGCCCCCTTCGTCAAAGCGCCAGGCCACGAGCACCGCGTGGCTCGCGTCATACGCCACCGCGATCCCGCGCTCCTGCGCAAAGAGCGGCGGGTTGGTGATGGTGCCCCTCGGTCGCCCCGAGATGACCTGCATCTCCCATTCGCCACCGGCCGCGAGCGAGGCCCGCACGAGGTGCACCGGCCCCCTCGCCACGCCCTCGCCCCGTAGATGGTACTTGTACGTGTGCGCGCCGTTGTCCATGAACCAGGCGTTCGTGCCGTCGATCACCGCGTCCCAGCCATAGGACTGATCGGGCGAGGTGAGGTAGGGCGGCCGCCAGGTCTCGTCGAGCTCGAGCCGAGCCCGGCCGGGGTCCCAGCGGTAGCGGAACGCCGAGCGCGTCCCGATCACGTAGAGCGTGTTCCCCTGCGCGCTCAGCCGCGCCACCGATGGCTCCGGGCACTCCACCTCGGCGCACAGCGGCGCGAGCCGCTCCGGGTCGAGCACCGACAAGTGCGAGCGCTCCCGGCCCTCCCGCTGGATCTCCTTCATCACCAGCACCCCGTCGTCGAGGATGACGAACGAGTTGTAGGGCCTGGGGCGAGGCAGCCGGTGCGAGGCGAGGAGCGTGCAATCCGCGCCCAGGCGATGGCAGTAGCACCCATACACCACGTAGAGCGAGCCGTTGGCGTGCGCCGCCAGCCCCCCGGGCCAGAAGGGCCCGCCCGGCAATTCTGGTGAGCGCTCGAGGGGCGCCAGCCGCTCGGGATCGATCCGCTCCACCCGCGACGTGGTCGGCAGGCCGACGAAGCTGCGATACACGGTGTGGCGCAGGAGATACACCTCGCCGGGATCGCGGAGGACGATCATCGTGGCCGCGGTCAGGCGCCGCTCGGTGACCGCCAGGCGCTCTCCCTGCGCGAGGCCGAGGCCCGGCAGGCCCTGGGGCATCTGCATGCGCTCGGGCCCGCCATCCTCCCCCGGCCAGGGGCTCTGCCAGTAACCGCGGTAGCTCTGCATGCGCGCATTCTACAGGCGCCGCCCCATAGCGAGTGGTACCCTGGCCTCGTGACCCCACGCGCCCACGCCCCCATCACCCTCTGCGGCTCCATCTCGCACCATCCCGCGCCCCTCGGCGCGGCCATGCACAACGCCGGCTACCAGGCGCTCGGCCTCTCCTTCACCTATGTCCCCTTCGGCGTCACCGACCTCGAAGGCGCCATCCGCGGCATGCGCGCCCTCGGCATCCGCGGCTTCGGCGTGTCCATGCCCTTCAAGGTCGAGGTCATGAAGTACCTCGACGCCGTCGATCCCCTGGCCGCCCGCATCGGCGCGGTCAATACCGTGGTCAACGACGACGGGCGCCTGACCGGCTACAACGCCGACGCTGCCGGCGCCGCCGCGGCCCTGGCCGAGGTCACCGATGCGGCGGGCCAGCGCGTGCTCCTCATCGGCGCAGGGGGCGCCGCGCGGGCCGTCGGCCATGCCCTGCGCGACAAGGGCGCGCACCTCCACGTGATCAACCGCAACCGCGCCGAGGGCGAGGCCCTCGCCGCCGCCCTCTCGGCCACGTCCGGCGGCCTCGAGGAGCTCACGCAGACCGAGCGGATGAAGGGCTACGACATCCTCGTCCATTGCACGGCCGTGGGCATGGCCGACCATCCCGGCATGCTCGTGCCCGAGGCGGTGCTGCGCCCCGACCTCGTGGTCATGGACATCGTCTACAAGCCCGTGCACACCGCGCTCCTCGCCGCCGCCCAGCGCCACGGCGCAAAGACGGTGCATGGGGGCCGCATGCTGCTCCACCAGGCGTTTCGTCAGTTCGAGCTGTACACGGGCCATCCCGCCCCGCGCGACGCCATGGCCGCCGCCCTGGAGGCGCGCATCGCCCGTCCCGCGGGTTGACCTTCTGAAGCCGTAGAGGGAGGGAGGGCCCGCGGCGGCCGTTCGCTCAGAGAACCGCGGGCCCTACGCAGGAGCGCGGAATCAGTAGCAGCAGAGGAGGGAGTGCGGCTGCCCGGTGTTCGGGTTCACGCTCACGCCAGCCACGTACTGGCGGAGCCCGCACTCACCCTTGTAATTGGAGAAATCCCAATCACCCGAGCTGGCGGTGCCGCGGCTGTCGCCGACATCGAAGGTGCGGGTGTAGCAGGTGTTGCCGAGGCCCGAGCCGGCGGCGCACTGAATCGCGTGGAAGCGGTTGTTGCCCTGGCACGAGGCCGCGTTCTCGCTCGTCCCCATCACGTACTCACCGAGGCCGCACTCGAGCTTGAAGTTGCTCGGCGCCCAGTCGCCCAGGCGATTGGCGCGCCGCGCGTCGCCGGCATCGGTGGTGAGGGTGGCGGTCACCCCGCCGCCGAAGTTGCCCGTGCCGCGCACCTGGCACAGCGCGATGCGGCCATAGCCGCCGGGCGCCTCGCTGATCCCCGACAGCGACTCGCCCGGCGCGCAGTTGGCCTTGCCGCGGCAGAAGTCCCAGTCGCCCGAGCCGTTGCGCTGGGTCGAGGTGTTGGCGAACGGCGCGGTCCAGAAGCCGAGGTTGCCACACTGCTTGGCCGGCGTGTAGCGCGCGGTCGAGCGATACTTCCAGTAGACGCTGTGCAGGTTGGGGTCGGTGCCGAAGTACTCCCAGGCCACCCAGCCGAGGCCCCGCGCATACCAGTGCTTCTCTTGGCCGTTGTTGTAGGGGATGGCGATCGAGTCCACGCAGCCGATGTCGCCGCCCCAGCACTTGCCCGGGTAGTACTCGAGCCACTTGGTGTTGCTCGTCTGATACTGGAACGCCTTCTGCCAGTCGTACTGGCAGGTCGTGCCCTGGCTGCTGTCGTAGTTGAAGCCCACGATCGTCGTGGTGTAGGAGATGGCGTTCGCCGTGCCGTCGGTCCAGTTGTAGCTGCGCGCCCAGTGCAGGCTGCCATAGGGGAGGCAGTCATAGGCGTCGTTGCCGTGGCCATCCGCCAGCGGCCAGCTCGTGTCCCGCTCGAGGTTGATGTAGGTGCCATCCCAGGCGTAGCGCTCCCACTGGAGGCCGTTGGTCGACTTCACGTACCAGAAGCGGTTGCCCTCCTCGTAGTAGGAGACCGGCGAACCCGTCCCCCCGGCCCCGGTCCACAGCGTGGGATAGGGCGAGGTGTTGCGCATGAACTCGATGGGGTTGACGGTGGCCTCGGCCTGGCGAACGCCGCCGCTCGCGCCCTCATCGACCCCGGGCTGGGGGCCACAGCCGCCGAGCGCCCACAGCGCGGCAGGTAGCAGGGTCAAACGTAACGTGCGGGGAACCCGGGAAGACAGCTGCTTTAATCTGTTCATCGATCGCTCCTGCGTTGGCGGGATGTTCGTGGCCCACCCAGAGGGCCACCCGTCCCGGGTGTACGCGAGGAGCTTGCGGCCGGTTACTCGCCGGCGCGCCAGGCCTGGCCGTCTACGATGCGATGGGGGTCGGCCGGCCGCACATCACTTCTTGTCGCCGGCCGCCTTGTTGAAGAATTTCTCCATCGTCTCGCGCTGCGTCGCGTCGACGTAGTGGAAGCCGCGCTTGAGCGCGAGCGCGCGCCCATCATCGAAGATGAGGATCACGTCCACCGCCGTCCCCTTGTCGCCCGGGGGCGAGACGGCCTTGATGAGGCGCTCGTTCAGGATCGCGACGCTGCCCGCCTCCTTGGTGCCAAAGCGAACCACAACGCCCGTCCGGGGAAAATTGTTGCCCCGAATTTCTATTTCTTCTCCACCCGTATAGGCGCCCGTGTTGGGGGAGACTTCGGAGAACCGGGGCTCACTCGAGCACGCCGCCACGAGGATCAGCCCCACCGGAAACAAGTGTCTAAGCCAGCCCATTCTGCCCCTCTGATGCTTGCATGATGTATACCTTGGCGCCCGCGCTGCTCACAAGCTCTTGCCCGGGGGGCGGGCGACGTCGCCATCCAAGGAACCGCTGCACGGGGCAGGCCGACCGCTCGGATTGACGCCACCCCCGGGCGCGGGCGACACTCGCGCCCCATGAGCCAGGACCCCACGCCCCTCGCGTCCTCGCCGCTGCGCCAGCACATCGGCCGCACCTCGGCGCCGCGCACGGTCGAGATCGACCCCGGGCACATCGCCCGCTTCGCCGAGGCCATCGGCGATCCCAACCCCATCTATCGCGATGAAGCCGTGGCCCGGGCCGCCGGCCACCCGCGCATCCCCGCGCCCCCCACCTTCGCCACCGCGCTGCGCCCGAACGACGTCCGCCAGGGGCTCGACATCGACTGGTCGCGCATCCTCCACGGCGAGCAGGAGTTCCGCTACGAGCGCCCGCTCTATGCCGGCGACGTGCTCACCCTGACCCACGTGCTGCGCGACGTGTACGAGAAGTCCGGCAAGTCGGGCGTCATGGACTTCCTCGTGCTCGACATCGAGGCGCGCGACCCCGCGGGCGTGCTGGTCTATGTCGGCCGCTCGGTCGTCGTGGTCCGGCGCCTCGGCGAGGACGGTAACAAGCCGCAAGGAGGGCGATGATGCACCGTCACCTACACGTCGGCGACCGCCTGCCGCCGCACGTCAACGCCCCCATCGAGCGCAGCCAGCTCGTACGCTACGCCGAGGCCTCGGGCGACTCCAACCCCATCCACATCGACGAAGACTTCGCCCGCCGCGCCGGCTATCGCTCGGTCTTCGCCCATGGCATGCTGTCCATGGGCTTCCTCGGCCGCTTCCTCAGCGATTCGTTCGGGCCCGCGGCCGTCCGGCGCCTCCACGTGCGCTTCAAGGCCATCACCTGGCCGGGGGACGTCATCACCTGTCATGGAGAGGTGACCGGCGTGAGCGAGAAGGACCAGCGGCAGGTGCTCGAGCTCAAGGTCTGGACCGAGAACCAGGACGCCACCGTGACCAGCGAGGGATCGGCCACCGTGGTGCTGCATCAGGCGTAAAGCGGGGTTGGAAACGGGCCGCCACGAATGGGCGGCCCGGCGTCAGGCGGTGAACCGGCGGCCTACGTGAGGTCCCGGCGCTGGAGCGCGCGCCGCATCTTCGTCAGCGCCTGCTCCTGGAGCTGACGGATGCGCTCGCGCGAGAGGTTGTACTTCTCGCCGATCTCCTTGAGCGTCAGCTCATTGTCGTCATCGAGGCCAAAGCGGCGGCGCAGGATGTCGGCCTCGATCGGCTTCAGGTCCTCGAGCAGCCTGCGCACCTCGGTGTTCATGGCCGCCTCGGCCAGCCGATCCATGGGCACGTCTTCCCCGCCCTCCGGATCCGCGATGAAGTCGATGAACCGGCGTCCATCCTCATCCGACATGGAGCGGTCGAGCGAGAACGACTGATCGAGCAGATACGTGCGCATCTTCTCGATCTTCATCGGCGCGATCCCGGTCGCATCGCCGATCTCGTCGGACGTGGGCTGGCGGCCGAGCTTGCTCGACAGCTCGCGCTTGGAGCGCGCCACCCGGTGATAGGCGTCGATCATGTGCACCGGCAGCCGCACCGCGCGTCCCTTGTCCGCGAGGGCGCGCGAGATGGCGTGACGAATCCACCAGGAGGCATAGGTCGAGAAGCGATACCCGCGGTGATAGTCATAGCGCTCGACCGCCTTCATGAGGCCGATGTTGCCCTCCTGGATGAGGTCCGGGAGCGCCATGCGCCCGTGGTTGAAACGCCGCGCGATCGAGACCACGAGGCGCAGGTTGGCCTTCACGAAATCCCCCTTGCAGCGGTGGATCCGGTTGTGGAGCTGATCGGCCACCTGGGTGAACTCGCGGAACTGCTTGGTCCGGTGCGAGACCTTGAGGTCCTCTCCCTCCGGCATCTCGCCCCGCGCGAGACGTCCCACCTCGCGGTAGACCACGTCGAGCGCGCGCTTGTCGATGTCGATGGCGCGGATGCGCTCACCGGTCGTCCGCGCGGCCTGGGCGAGCTTCTGCCCGGTCGTACGCGTCGGCTTGCGCACGTGCTCCGTCGCCGTGCGCCGCAGCGTCCGACACTCGGGCAGCGTGTTGTCGAGCGTCCGCTCGAACAGCTGCAGGAAGTAATCCGTCAGCTGCGCCTGCGTCAGGAAATGACACCACAGCTCGATCTCGAGCTGCTCGATCTGACGGGCCGTCTCGATCTCCTGCTCGGGGCGCAGGATCGACAGCTGCGCCATCTCGCGGAAGTAGACGGCCAGGAAATTGGAAGGCTCATCGACTTTGCCCTCCTGCTCTTCCTCCGTGATCTCGTCCCCCAGGACCTCGTCCCCCTCCTCATCGCTCATCGCCTCGAGCTCGGCCACCGACAACGTCGCCTCCTCACCGCCCTCGAGCTCCGCCCCGGCGTCCATCTCCGGGACCTCGGTCTCGCCCTCCGCGGCCACCTCGAACGCGGGCTCGGCCCGCTTCCTCGACGACCGAGCCGGCATCGACTTGAGCCCCGACCGCGGCGCCGTACCGAAGGGGCTGCGCCCCCGCGAGGTCGTCTTGGCCGGCGCAGCATCGATTCCAACGCCTGGCGTGAGCGAAATGGCCGGCGTCGTCTGGGGCTGCAGAACCCTGCGGCGCGAAGTTGGCATAGCAGGTGCTGCAACGAGACTCTTGAGGGACTTCCGCGTCATCCGACTCCTTCCGGGCGGCTTCACGCCCGCAGGGCTGTGACTACTCTCTAATACCGATCGAGGAGGGGGTTTATTCCTCGATCGACGGTGAGAACATAATGCCTGTAATGTGAGATCAAGCCTTCGTCGAGCCCAAGTCGTCGTAGCAGATGCACTTTTCGTTGAGGATCGACACCGCTCGGCCGCTCTGGGTTGCCCCGTCAGCCAAACAGACACACATAGAGATGAGCGTGAGAGAACAGACGGAAGTGTAGGTTCTATCCGTCTATTGTGTTGGGAGGTGCTTAGCCTTCGGAGCGCTTCTCGGCCACGACCATGATGCTGCGCGAGTCGGCGCCAAAGAAACGGCCGCGCAGCGCGAGCCCGCCGGAGACCTCGAGGACCTTCAGCCCGGCGTGGTGAAGAAGTTTTCCGATCTCGTGCAGCGAATAGGCACGAATGGAAATCTCTTGCTCCACCTGGCGCCCGTCTTCGAAGACGATGGAGCGTTGCACCTGGAGGCGGGAGGTGAAGTAGTTGAAAGACACCTCTTCGAGCACCATGCAGCCCGAGCCCTGCCACCATACGCGGGTCGGCAGCGCGCCGACGAGGTAGTCGCGGTTGATGACATCGAGCAGGAGGCTCCCGCCCGGCCGCAGCGCCCGCGCCACGAGGGCCATCACGCTGCGGTTGGTCTCGTCATCGAAGTAGCCGAAGCTCGTCTGGAGGCAGTAGATGGCGTCGAACTCGCGCTCGAAGACCATCTCGCGCATGTCGCCGTGGATGAAGTTGACGGCCAGGCTGCGGGTCCGCGCGGCGTCGGCGGCGCGGATGAGGAGCGGCAGGGAGAGATCGAGGCCGGTCACCGGATACCCGAGCTGCGCCAGCTCCAGCGCGTGCCGGCCGAAGCCGCACGCCAGATCCAGCACCTGACTCTTCGGTGTCAGGCGCAGGGTGTCGATGACGAAGCGCACCTCCCGGTCGGTCTGGGGCTGGGTGAGGAAGGGCAGGGTGCGGACGTAGTCCTCGTCGAACACCTCCTCGAACCACGGCCGCGCCCGGCGGCGACCGGCGGGGCTCAGGCGGGACGCGGCGGTCGAGGACGACTCGCGCGCGCTCGTCGCGCCCGCGGGACGTCCCCCGCCCGCTGCCGGCGGCGGCGGCGGCCGGCCATGCACTTCCTCGATATCGTCCGAGCGCAGCTCCTCGCCCTCCTCCGACGCCCGCTCGACCGACACCGAGATCTGCCCCTGGGCCTCCCCGGCGATCTGGCCCGAGGCGATGAACGCCACGGTCACGGACGGCCCGCCGTCGAACGGGGCGGACGAGGAGGACAAGAGGGCCGTCTCGGGCGTGGCGCGCCGCGGCGCGGGTTCTGCCGCCTTGGCGCGGGCAGCGGTGGCGGGCAGGGGCGGTGGCGCCGGCGGGCGGGCCCCGTCTTCGGACCGTGTCTCCACGGCGACAGGAGCGCTCGGGATCGATGAGGGCATAGAAGGGCTCACAGGCACCGCGACGCTGGTCGCTCCGCCGGGTTCACGCTGCAGCTCGCCGCTGAGCGGCGCGGCCACGGCCAGGGGGGCGCCTTCCGTGCCGTTGGTACCGGCCAGCATCTCGGTGGCGCTCGGGAACGGGTTCCCGCCGGAGATCCCCGGCACGGGCACGGAGGCCGTCAGACCGGCGGGCTCGCCGGGCCCCACCTGCACCTCGGCGACCGCCGGCGCGGGCGCCGCCGAGTCGTTGGCCGCGGGCTGGGGAGCAAGGCTCATGGCCGCCGATGGGCCTGATGCGGGCCGCTGGTCCGGCGTGAGGAACCCCCGGATCGTCTGCCGCGGTTCAACCGGCAGCTCACCGCCGTGGGCGGCTCGGGCCTCGACCGGCGGGATCGTCCGACGCGGCGGCGACGCGTTCGCGGGGATGGCCGGGGGGGCCCCGGCAGGGCTCTCGACCCGGGCCTCGGGCCGAGCCTCGCCGCGCGCTTCGGCGGGCTGGACAGACCGCCGCGGGATCGCCGCATCTGAAGGAATGGCCGGGGGTTCCGGGGCACGGGCTTCGGGCCGCGCTTCGGCGGGCGTGATGGAGCGCCGCGGGCCGGACGTCCCGGCGGGGAGGGCCGGCGGCTCCGCGGCGCGACCGTCCTGGGGAGGGATGGTCCGCCGCGGCTGCTGTTCGACCGGCAAAAATGGCGCAAACGCCTGATCGACCAGGGCATCCGTGGGGCTCGCGGCGGTGGGCAAGGGCGGTAGCGGGGGCCGCGCGGGGACACTCGCCGGCGGCCCCGCCTCCGCCGGCGGCGCCTCGCGGCCCGCCAGCACGACCTTCATCTCGCGCAGCTCGAGGTCGGTGAACTCGATCTGCCCGTTCGAAGACTGCGACACGTCCCCTGCACCCATAGCTAGGCCGCGACCTCTCCGGATCGTCCGGCGACACGGTACCCCAGGGGCTGCCCCATGCGCATCACCTGACCGCGTTCGAGCCCGGTGAGCGCGACCTTGCCCGGCTGGAAGAGGAGGATCACGGTCGAGCCGAGGTGGAACGTCCCGAGCTCGGCGCCCTTGGCGATCGGCCGCGGCGGCTGATACTCCTTGGCCCGCGGCTCGTCCTTGGCGCCCGCAGAATGGGTCTCGATCGTGTCGTAAGTCACGGTGATGTGCGACACGCCGATCGCCGCCACCATCACCACCGCCACGCGGCCGAGCGGCCCGTCGATGTAGGTGACGAGGCGCTCGTTGATCGAGAACAGGCCCGCGACCTGCTGCACCGACGCCTGGTTGACCGGGAAGAAGGCCCCGGGCACGTGGCGATACCCGCTCACCGCCCCCTCGGTCGGGGCGTGGACGCGGTGATAATTGTGCGGCGCGAGATAGATCGTGGCGTAGGCCCCGCCGACAAAGGGGCGCGCCTCGGTCTCATCGGCGAGGAGGCCGCGCACCGTGTAATCGCGCCCCTTGCACTGGAGGAGACGCCCGGCTTCGGCCAGCCCCACCTCGCTCAAGACCCCATCACAGGGCGAGACCGCCACGTCATCGCCCTGGGCGATGGGGCGGCTCCCGTTCGGCAGCGGCCGGGTGAAGAACTCATCGAGTGAGCGGAAGGCATCGAGCGGGCGATCGAGCTCGGCCAGGTCGATGCCGTAGGTGTTGGCGAAGCGCGTGTAGAGGGGGATGCGCAGCTGGCGCGGCACCGGCCGCTGCGCCGCCCAGCCAATACAGTGGCTCATCGCCGACTTGGGGAGCCAGCGCAATAGATCGATGGCCATCCGTTGGCGGGCTGGCAAGCGGGGGGTCATCGGGGCTTGATTATATGGAGACGCGCCCTGAAGGTCAAAAAAACATGAATGATCGCTAGGGTGTGTGTTCTATCGCACCATCCTGGGAGGCGGTGCTCGATCCGCCCGTCAGGAGCACCCGCTCGCTTGACAGACGGCAACCCGGCTGCCTACACCGTCGCGCAGGAGGTGGGACGATGAGCGTCACATTGATCAACCCGCCGGAGCTGGCCCGGGCGGTCGGGTACAGCCACGGCGCACTCGGCCAGGGGCGCACGCTGGCTCTGGCCGGCCAAATTGGCTGGGACGAAAAGGCGCGCCTGGTCTCGACCGAGTTGGCCCCCCAGTTCGAGCAGGCCCTCGCCAACCTGGTCGCCACGCTGCGCGCCGCCGGCGGGCGTCCCGAGGACCTCGTGTCCCTGCGCATCTACGTCACGGACAAGCGGCGCTACCTCGCGGCACGGGGCGAGATCGGGGCCGCGTACCGGCGGCATCTCGGACGCCACTTCCCGGCCATGGCCCTCGTCCAGGTGGCCGATCTCCTCGAAGACGGCGCCCTGGTCGAGATCGAGGGTCTGGCCGTGCTGCCCGAGAGCGGCGCCGGCCCCGGCGCGGGCCCGGCAGCAGCGCCCGGCACGACGCCGAGCTCAACGCCCGGCACCACACCCGACACCAGCAGGGGAACCCCATGATCCAGCCCAAAACCTTCCGCTATGCGGTCGAGGAGCAGGTCGCCATCCTCACGCTCGATCGACCCGAGAGCCTGAACTCGCTCACCTTCGAGGTCTACGCCGAGCTGCGCGACGTCATCCGCGCGCTCGGCGAGGAGGACGGCGTGCGGGCCGTGATGCTGACCGGGGCCGGGCGGGGCTTCTGTTCGGGCGGCAGCGTCACCGACATCATCGCCCCGCTCCTCGAGATGGACGCCGCGGCGCGCATGGCGTTCACGCGCATGACCGGGGAGCTCATCGGCAACCTCCGGCGCCTCGACAAGCCGGTCGTGGCGGCGCTCAACGGCGTGGCCGCGGGCGCGGGCGCGGTCATCGCCCTGGCCTGCGACTTCCGCGTCGCCTCGGAGAAGGCCAAGCTCGCGTTCCTGTTCGTCAAGGTCGGTCTGGCCGGCGCGGACATGGGCGCGGCCTGGCTCTTGCCCCGGGTGATCGGGCTCGGACGGGCCACGGAGCTGCTCATGCTGGGCGAGCCGGTGACGGCCGCCGAGGCCGAGCGCATCGGCCTCGTGCATCGGGTGGTCGCGCCCGAGGCGGTGCTGCCCGAGGCGCGGGCGCTCGCAAGAAGGCTGGCCGAGGGGCCACGCTTCGCGCTGTCCATGACCAAGCGCATGCTCGACGCCGAGTTCACGATGGATCTCGCCACCGCGCTCGAGGCCGAGGCGCAGGCGCAGCAAATCTGCATGGGCCATCCCGACTTCCAGGAGGGCTATCAGGCGTTCATGGAGAAGCGGCCGCTCACGTTTCAGGGCGTGGTACGGAGCGCGGCGGCGCCGGCGAGCCCGGCGGGCGCGGATACGACGCCGCGGAGCAAGGGATGACGCCGTTCGTGCTCATGGATGGCCCCGGGGAGGGGCGATACGCGGCGTTGCGGGAGCGGGCGCGGGAGGCGGCGGCGGGCTGGGCCGAGGAGGGCGGCGGGGCGCTCGAGCCGCGAGCGCTGGTGGCGCAGCTCGGGGCGCTCGGGCTCCTGCGGTACTGCGTGCCGGCGGCGTGGGGGGGCGCGGCCGAGAGCGTGGAGCTGCGGGCGATGGTGGCGATCCGCGAGGGGCTCGCCTATCACTCGGGCCTGGCCGACACCTTGTTCATCATGCAGGGGCTCGGCAGCTATCCGGTGACGCTCGGGGGCAGCGAGGCGCAACGGGCGGCGCTCCTGCCGCGGGTGGCGCGCGGCGAGTGCATCACGGCCTTTGCCCTCACCGAGCCCGAGGCCGGCTCGGACGTGAGCGGCATCGCTACGCGCGCCGAGCCGCGGCCGGGCGGCTACCGGCTCACCGGGATGAAGTGCTTCATCTCCAACGCGGGGCTCGCCGATTCGTATGTGGTGCTGGCGCGGACGGGGCCGGACCGGCACCGGGGGCTCACGGCGTTTCTCGTGCCCGCGCAGGCGGGGCTCCGGACCGAGCCGGTGGAGCTCATCGCCGACCATCCGATCGGCACGGTGCACTTCGATGGGATCGAGCTGAGCGAGGCCGACCGCATCGGCGCCGAGGGCGAGGGGTTTCGCATCGCGATGGCCACGCTGGATCGGTTCCGCGCCTCGGTGGGGGCGGCGGCGGTGGGGATGGCGGCGCGGGCGCTGGATGCGGCGCTCGGACGGGTGGCGACGCGGCGGCAGTTCGGGCGGGCGCTGGCGGAGTTCCAGGCGACGCAGATGGCGCTCGCGGAGATGGCGGTGGAGCTCGATGCGGCGCGGCTGTTGGTGGAGCGAGCGGCGGTGGTGGGGGACCGGCCGGGGGCGCGGGTCACGAGCGAGGCGGCCATGGCCAAGCTCTATGCGACCGAGGCGGCGCAGCGGATCATTGATCGGGCGCTGCAGCTCCACGGGGGGCTGGGTGTGGTCCGCGGGCAGGTGGTGGAGCGGCTGTATCGCGAGGTGCGGGCGCTCCGGATCTATGAAGGGACGAGCGAGATACAGAAACTGGTGATCGCGCGGGAACTCTTGCGCGGCACGGAGGGGTGAGCCGGCTTGGGGCGGGGAGCGGGTTTCCGCTTGTTGCTGTAGCGATCTGCGGCGCCTGAGGTGCCGCTGCATCTTTTGCAAGACAACGCGCCCGGCCGCGGGCGGTTTTTGCAATGGATGTAATTCACGTTCGGGTAGCCCAAGCGATCCAGAGCAAGCGGTAGGTCCATGTGGTTACGCTCCGCGATCCTGGTGCTCAACCCCCCCGTACCATCACTCAACCCCCCCGTACCGTCACTCAACCAGGGGGTACGCGCCACACACCC
>DATAGU010000258.1:0-2952 GCA_036263495.1 Polyangia bacterium
GACATCAGCGTGAGCCGAGGACCTGAAGCGCGGAGCGGACCTGCACACAAGGGCCCTCGCGGTGCCACCCGGTTCGGGGAGCTGCACCCGCGCCCGAGCCCTATGTTCCCGTATCAGGGCCCGTACGCGGCTGTGATATGCTCGGCGGCCTCGTGAACATCCTGTTCGTCACGTCAGAGGTTGCGCCTTTTGCCAAGACCGGAGGGTTGGCGGACGTGTCCGCTGCCTTGCCGCGCCAACTCCATTCCCGCGGGCACGATGTGCGTGTGTTCTTGCCGCTCTATCAGCGCGTGCGCACGCCCGATCGGCGCTTCGCCGAGGTGCCCGGGCTCAAGAACGTGCCGCTCCAGCTCGGACCCCACGCCTACACGTTCTCGGTGCTGACCTCGCCGCTCCCGGGGTCAGACATGCCGGTCTACTTCGTGGACTGTCCGCGCCTTTACGACCGGCAGAACCTCTATACGCAGGACGAGGACGAGCACCTGCGGTTCCTCCTGCTCGGCTGGGCCAGCCTCATGGCCTGCCAGTACATGCGCTTCGCGCCGGCGATCGTGCACTGCAACGACTGGCAGACCGGGCTCGTGCCGCTCATCCTGCGCACGCGCTTCGATTGGGACCGCCTCCTGGCGCCGGCCCGGACCGTGCTCACCATCCACAACCTGAGCTACGCGGGGGTCTTCCCGGCGTCGATCCTGCCGGACACGGGGCTCGGAGACTCGGCCCATCTCTTCCACCAGGAGCAGCTCCGCGAAGGCTACGTGAGCTTCATGGTGACCGGGCTCCTCTACGCCGATCTATTGACGACGGTGAGCCCGACTTATGCCCGCGAGATCCAGACCAACGAGCGCGGGGGCTGGCTGGCGCCGTTCCTGCGCGCGCGCCAGGAGAACCTGGTCGGGGTCCTGAACGGCATCGATGAGGCGGAGTGGAACCCCGAGACCGACCCGCTCATCCCGCACCACTACACGGCCGACTCGCTCGAGGGCAAGGAGCGGAACAAGAAGGCGCTGCTCGAGAGCCTCGGGCTGCCGTACGTGCCGGACGTGCCGGTGGCGGGGATCGTGTCGCGCCTGGCGGGTCAGAAGGGGCTCGAGCTCGTGCTCGATGCGCTGCCCGAGATCCTCGGCCGCGGGCAGCTGCAGCTGGTGGTGCTCGGCAGCGGGGCCCCGGTCTACGAGGAGCGCTTCGCGCAGCTGCAGCAGCGGTTCCCGCGGCGGGTGTGCTTCTACCGCGGCTTCTCCAACCCGCTCGCCCACCTCATCGAGGCCGGGGCGGACTTCTTCCTCATGCCCTCGCGCCACGAGCCGTGCGGCCTCAACCAGATGTACAGCCTGCGCTACGGCACGGTGCCGGTGGTGCGCAGGACCGGCGGGCTGGCCGACACGGTGCGGCCGTGGAACGCCCAGACCGGCGAGGGCACGGGGTTCTTGTTCGACCACTTCACGCCCGCCGGGCTCCGCTGGGCCGTGCTCCAGGCGCTCGAGACGTACGCGCAGCGGCCGGCCTGGCGGCGCCTCATGAAGAACGGTATGCGCGAGAACTTCTCCTGGGACGTGCAGGTGCAGGCGTACGAGCAACTCTATGCGCGCCTTCTCGAGACGCCCCGCACCTGACGATCCCGAGGCCAGGACCCGAGCCCAGGCCAGAACGCAAGGATGACCGACCATGGATGTGATCTTCGTCGAGCCCGTCTTCCCCGCCAATCAGCGTGAGTTCGTGCGCGCCCTGCACTCGGTGGGCGCGCGCGTCATCGGCATCGGCGAGCGGCCCAAGTCCGCGCTCGATGACGAGCTCAAGCGCTGGATGACCCACTACGAGCAGATCCCCAACGTGACCGACGAGGACCTGCTCCTGCGCGCGGTGCGCTGGGTGCAGGAGCACGCCAAGGTCGAGCGCCTCGAGGCGACGATCGAGGCGCACATCATGGCCGCGGCGAAGGTGCGCGAGATCTGCGGCATCCAGGGCACGAGCACGCGCACCGCCTTCCTCTGCCGCGACAAGCCCTCCATGAAGGAGGTGCTGCGCGAGGGCGGGGTCCCCTGCGCGCAGTCGACGGGCGCGGGCTCCCCCGATGAGGTCTGGGCGTTCGCCCGCAAGGTGGGGTATCCGCTCATCTTGAAGCCCCGCGATGCGGCCGGGGCCTCGGGGACGCACCGGGTGGCCAACGATCAGGAACTGGCGCAGGCCATCGTGGCCACGGGCGTCAACCGCGGGGCGCGGGTGGCGGTCGAGGAGTTCATCGAGGGCCACGAGGGCTTCTACGACACGATCACGATCGGCGGCCAGGTGGTGCACGAGTTCGCGTGCCACTACTACCCGAACGTGCTCGAGGCCATGCGCACGCGCTGGATCTCGCCGCAGTTCATCGCCACGAACCGCATCGACAACGCGTCGGGCTACGACGAGGTGAAGCAACTCGGGCGCAAGGTGATCGAGCTCCTCGGCATCGGGACGTCGGCCACCCACATGGAGTGGTTCTTCGGCCCCAAGGGGCTCAAGTTCTCCGAGATCGGCTGCCGGCCGCCGGGGGTGCGGACCTGGGACCTCTACTGCGAGGCCAACGAGATCGATCTCTATCGCGAGTGGGCGATGGCGGTGGTGCACGGGCGGCCGAGCCAGAAGCCGTCGCGCCGCTACTCGGCGGGGATCATCGCGCTGCGCCCGGATCGGGACGGGCAGATCAGTCATTACGAGGGGGTGGAGAAGATCCAGTCGGCCTTTGGCCAGTCGATCATCGACATGCACCTGCCGCCGCCCGGGACGCCGACGCAGGGGGTGGAGGCGGGCTACATGGCCAACGCCTGGCTGCGCCTGAAACACACCGACTATGATGAGCTGCGCATGATGCTCAATGTGGTCGGGGAGACGATCAAGGTGCGGGCCCGGTGAAGATCGTCCTGCTCGGTCCACAGCGCTTCGATCCCACGCTCGGCGAGGCGGCGCGCGCGATCG
>DATAGU010000259.1:0-38899 GCA_036263495.1 Polyangia bacterium
AGCGGGATCGACAGCGCCTCGCCGACACAGAAGTTGCGGGTGACCAGCTCGCAAGCCTGCAAGAGCGGCGAGAGCGAGGGATCGGCGTCGGCGCAGAGCGCCGATGGCTCGTGCCACAGCTCGGTCCCTCCCCCGAGCTCCATGGCCATGCGCGCGCACAGCTCCACGTGCACGATCTCGTCCAGCGGGAAACGAGCGAAGCCGGCGATCAGATCGAGCGGCGCCCGCGCCTCGACCAGGGCGCGCAGCGTGGCCGAGCACGCCGCGGCCGTGCGGTGCTCCTGAAACGCCGCCCCCGTCCAGCTGCGGCGCGCCGCGACGATCACCGGCTCGGGGATGGCGCGCAGGTCGAGCGTCCCCCAGGGCATCGCCTCCACCTCCGGGCGCGCCCTGCGATAGCGCCGCTCCATCCCGTCCCCGATGAGCTCGAGCTCGAACAGCTCCACCGGCGGCGAACCCACCTCCAGCGTGGCCCCCGGCTTCAATCGTGGCTCCCGTCGCTCGCGCCGCCGTCGCCGCCATCCCCCGGGATAGAGGCGCCGCCATCGCTGCCGGCGCCCGTGTCGCCATCGCTCGCCGTGTCGGTCGTCGCCAGGTCCTGGCACCAGGGTTGCGCCGGATCCTGGCTACACGGGGGCGGGGGCAGCAGGTTGCAGCCAGGGAACACCGCGCAGGCGGCAAACGTGAGCGTGCCCACGCCAAGCGACGCCACCAGGAGCTTCCTGCCGCGGATCGGTCGTGCTCGTTCTTTCATGAGGGCCTTCCCGGCGGCCGTATCCGTGCCGCCCGGCCGGTGTTCAGCAAGAACGATGCCTGCCGCGCCTGCCCTGAGCATCACGGGGATCGCCCCGGCGCCCGGCGGCCCTGGGCCGATTTCGCGACATGGATGTCACGATCCCGTCTTGCCCCATGGAGCGCCGCCAGGGGCCTGACAGGGGGAGCGCCCGGGTTCACGCACTCGGCGCCGATCCGAGACGGCGTGGGCTGGGCGACGCGGCCGATCGTGCTCCCCGCCGGGGGATAGCAGCGCTGCCGGCCCGGCGCCGGATCCTCGTCCGCCGCCTCCAGCCCCAGGCTGCGGTTGCACCGCTCGTAGGCCGGGTGCAGCGGCCCGTGCGACTTGTACAGGAGGGCCTCGAGGATGATGCCGTTCGTGTTGGCCGTGATCGCCTTGTTGTAGCCGATACCGCTCTCGTAGATCCCCGAGTACCAGCCGCGCTCGGGATCGTACGCGCTCGCGACCTTGTCCATCAGCACAGCCGAGTACGGGTCCTCGGGGAACAGCGTCGCCAGCGAGAAGGCCGCCTTGGTCGAGATCGTCCGATACCGGCTCTGGTCCACGCCCGTGTCCGTGATGGCGTTCCACGGTGACCCCGCGGCGAAGATCGTGTTGTAGACGAAGTAGGGCGCGCGATCGAGGTTGTCCTCGGACACCGCCGTGACGTGCCCGGTCCGCTGCCAGCGGCGCTTCTGCACCTCGTAGACATTGCGCACCAGCGCGGCGTTCTCCTCGTCGAGGCCGAACTCCATGGCGTCGAGCGCATAGGACTCGGTCACCACGTAATTGAAGGCGCCCAGCTTGCGCGGATCGCGGATATCGAACGCGATCGGCACACCGTAGATGTCGATCGCGTGGGCGTACTCATTCTTGTACGTCGCCGCGACGCGCTGCTCGAACCCCAGGCGGGCGAACATCTTGCCCGCATATTGCTCGTACCCGAGACGCCCCTCCTGCGCCATGACGGCCTTCTTCGCCCCATCGACGTACGCCCCGTACATCTGCCCGTCCTGGATCATCCGGCAGTACGTCCAGCGCCGGATCACCGCCTGGGCCGCCATCGCGTGCTTGGGGAAAAAACCGGCCAGGATGTCCATCCACGAGATGAGCCGCGCCAGGTCGAGCGCCGAGTAGCCGATCCCCTCGACGCTCGGCTTGTTGCCGTAGTTGCTCATCTTGCCCGTGCGCGTGTTGTAGGCCTTGTTCGGCGCCTCGCCGTGAAACAGCTCCAGCTGGACCAGCGTCGCCAGCATCGCCGTGATGCGATCGTCGAACTTCTTCTCGTCGATGATGCCGAGATCGCGCGCCGCCACCGTGCCGGCGATCACGGAGGCCGTGTCCCACATCGTCGTCGACTCGTACTTGTCGGCGGCGTTCACCAGCCCCGTCGTCGCCTGGTAGTTGTTCTCGAAGTACTTCCAGGCGATGCGGCCCAGCGCGAGATCCTCGGGCAGCAGCGGCTGGCCGGTCGTGCAGGCGCGGCTCGGATGGATACACACGTAGCCACGGGGAGAGGTGCCGTCCGCCGGCTTCACCGGTGGCGGCGGCGAGCGCTTCCCGCTCCGCGCCACCGCCGACACCATCGAAGCCGGCGCCGGCGGCGTCGCCCCCGCCGGCCCGGCGACCACCAGGAGCAACCCCAACACGCAAGACTTGGTCATCATGCACTGCTCATCGGTCATGAGGGGGGTGACTTGAGGACTCTCGACAGCCCCTCGAGCGCTCGCGGCTCACGCCGCGCGCGCCCGGCCCGCCGACGCGGCCAGCATCAGCCGCTCCAGCTCACGGAACCGCTGCGCGACCACCGGCCCATCGGCCCCACCCAGGATCGCCTGCTCCAGCGCCGCCGCCGCCGTCGTGATCGTGGGGAAGCCGTAGCCCCCCGCAGATCCCCTGAGCTGGTGCGCGATCCGACCCGTCACATCCTTGTCACCGCTCACCACGGCGCACCGCAGCTCGTCCGTGCGCCCCGGCAGCGCCGCCACGAAGTGGGCCACGAGATCGGCCATCTCCGGATCCTCCGAGAGCTCGCTCACGAGCGGCCCCTGCGCCGGCAGCAGCCGCTCGAGGAGCGCCTCCAGGCTCCGCCGCTCGATCGGCTTGGTCAGATAGTCATTACAACCCGCGCTCAGGCAGCGCTCGCGATCCCCCGCCATCGCGTGCGCCGTCAGCGCGACGATCGGGCCGCGGTATCCCTTCATGCGCAGCGTCGCCGTCGCCGCGTACCCATCCATCTCGGGCATCTGCATGTCCATCAGGATGAGCGCGTACGGCGCCCCCGCCGCCGCCGCCGCGAGCGCCTTGTCGACCGCGATCCGGCCGTTCTCCGCCAGATGGGCCTGCACCCCCGCGCGCCGCAGGTGGTGACAGATGAGCACCTGATTGTCCGCGCCGTCCTCGGCCACCAGCACGCGCCCCGAGAACTCGCGGAGCGGCGTCGCCGCGGGCGACTCCACGGCCCCCACCTCGCGCAGCTCGCTCACCAGCCCCACCCCATCGAGCGGCCCCGGGTCGATCGTGAGCGTGAACGAGCTGCCCGCCCCCGGCGTGCTGGCCACGGTGATGACGCCCCCCAGCCGCTCCGCCAGCCGCTGCGAGATGACCAGCCCCAGCCCCGTGCCGCCGAACCGCCGCGTCGTCGAGGCGTCGCCCTGCGTGAACGGCTCGAACAGGCGCCTCATCTGCTCCTGCGTCAGCCCGATCCCCGTGTCCGTGACCTCGAAGCACAGCCGGGGCGCCAGCCCCTGCGGCTCGAGGCACCGCACCAGGACCTGCACCCGCCCCGCGTCCGTGAACTTGATCGCGTTGCCCACGAAGTTCATCAGGATCTGGCGGAGACGCGTCGGGTCCGAGAGGATCGTCTCCGGGATCAGCGTCTGATAGACGATGTCGAACGCGAGCCCCTTGTCGGTGGCGCGCACGCGCATGAGCGAGGCCACGTCCACCAGGATGCGCGCCGGCGAGACCGGGATCCGCTCCACCTCCAGCTTGCCCGCCTCGATCTTCGACAGATCCAGGATGTCGTTCAGGATCGCCAGGAGGTGGCTGCTGTTGCGCCGGATCGTCTGCACGCAGTTGAGGCGCTCGCTCGCGTCCAGCTCGCTGTCGAGCAGGAGATCGGCGTAGCCCTGGATGGCCGTCATCGGCGTGCGGATCTCATGGCTCATGTTGGCGAGGAACTCGCTCTTGGCGCGGCTCGCCTGGCACGCCCGGGCGAAGTCCCCCTCCAGCTCCGTCTGTCGCTCGAGCTGCGCGTGGCGCGACGCCACCGCCCACAGCTCCCGCTGGCCGATGACGCACGAGGCGATGAGGAACGCGTCCTCGAACAGCACCCACCACGCGTGCTCCAGCCAGCGCCAGGGGCAGGCCCCGAGCGTCCCGTAGATCGACGCCGGCCAGAAGATCCCGCGCAGGATGTTGTCCACCATGACCACCGCCGAGCCCGTGACGAGGAGCCGCCAGTCGCGATACAGGGCGAGGAACGCGAGCGAGCCGAACACGTGGAAGTGCGTCTCGATCCGGCCGCCCGTCAGATGAATGAGGAGCACCCCGAGCGCCATCTGCGCGACCGCCATCCAGTGGCGGTTCACCGTCAGGCCGGGTCGGCGAATCGCGATCACCGCCGGCGGCAGCGCGACCACCGCGCCGATCACGACCGCGTACCAGAGGTGCGGGTGCGCGCTGCTGCGGTCGGCGCTCCCGAGGAGCGGCGCCAACCAGCCGGCGGTGGCGATGCTCGCCAACCACTCGGCGATGAGGAGCGCCGCGAACAGGCAATCGGTGCGGCGGGCGATGGCGGCGCGATGCTGATCGAACAGCATGCGGCTGCGCTCTTCGAGCGACGGATTCATGCGGGCCTCCTGCGAGCGGGCGCGTCAGCCGCGCAACGCGTCCTCTACGGTGGAAAAGACCGGGAAGATGCGGTCGAGGCGCGTGATCCGTAAGAGCACCTGGACGTCGTCATGCACGTCCACGAGGTGCAGCCGCCCCCCGGCCGCCAGGTTCTTGAGCAGCGACACCAGCGTCCCCAGGCCGGAGCTGTCGATGAACCGGACCCGCTCGAGCGACAGGATGAGCAGCGCTCGGTTGGCGGTCCGGGCCAGCAGGGCGCTGCGGAACTCGGGCGCGGCCATGGCGTCCAGGCGGTGCAGGTGGGGGCGCGCGATGATGGCGCCTTCTCGCTCGTCGATGGTCACGTCGATCATGGCATTTCCTCCCCTCAGGGAGTCGGCAACCCCCGGGCGACCTTGAACCTGCGCGCGAGGAAGGAAAACGCGCCCCCGCTCCTCAAGTCCTCCCGCTCGCCGCCGATCGCCTGAAGACGGGGCGCCCTCAAATGGTGGAGCAGCGTCCCTCCAAGCGGAAGACATGGAGGTCACTCATGAAGCGCATTCGTGATGATCGTCTCTCGGTGCATTGCCTCCCGCTACTCGGAGAAGTCGGTGCCGTCTGCCTGGTCCTCTCCTGCACCCCACCCGGGTCGCTCTCCCAGGAGGCCAAACCGCAACCAACCACGCCCCCGCCCACGGCCCTCGGCTCGTTCACGGACCACCTCACCGCGCTCAACACCGATCGCTGGATCCGCGCCGACGGCTGGCGCTACCCCTCCCCGTTCGATTGCGGCTGGCGCGCCGACCACGTCCAGTTCGACGGCAACGTCATGACCCTCGAGCTCGACGACACCCAGACGAGCGGCGCCCCCTACTCGTCGGGCGAGTACCACTCGACCGGCTTCTACGCCTACGGCTGCTACGAGGCCCGCTTCAAGCCCATCGCCGCCTCCGGCGTGGTCTCCTCCTTCTTCACCTTCGCCGGCCCGAACGACAACGGCGGCAATGGCAAACACAACGAGATCGACATCGAGTTCCTCGGCTACAACACCTCCTGGCTGCAGGCCAACTTCTGGACCAACGACGACGCCTACGCGAACGGGCACGAGAAGATGATCAACCTCGGCTTCGACGCCACCGCCGCGTTCCACACCTACGGCTTCAAGTGGACCTCGACCGGCATCGAATGGTGGATCGATGGCGCGCGCGTCCACGCCGTCGCGGACAGCGCCGCCGATCCCACGCCCAAGGCCACCGAGTCGCTGCAGAGGATCATCTCCAACGCCTGGCCGGTGGACAGCACCGCCTCGGGCTGGGCCGGCACCTTCGTCTACCCGGGCGCGCCTCTTGGCGCCCCGTACGATTGGATCCGCTACACCTCCGGCGAGTCCTGCTCCATGACCCAGGCCGCCCCCCCGCCGCCGACGTCCCAGACCGGCGATCCCTCGGTCATGCACACGGACACCATCACCATGTCGCTCATCAGTCGGAACACGCAGGCCGCGGCCCTGGTCACCGTCCGCAACGGCCTGGGCCAGCCCGTCGTGGGCGCGACCGTCACGGGGCAGTGGTCTGGCCTCGTCACCGGCGGTGACCTGAGCAAGGTGACCGGCACCGATGGGAGCGCCCTGTTCTACTCCGCGCGCTCGTCCCAGTCCGGCACCTTCGTCTTCTGCACGACCGGCGCCGCCCTGAGCGGCATGACCTACGACGCCACCGCCAACGTCGAGACCTGCGACACCGTCACCAAGTAGTCTCCTCTAGTAGATAGAGCCTCCTCTCCTCCCCTCCGACCTCTCCCTCCTCTCTCCCCCTCCTCCCCTCCGACCTCTCCCTCGCCACGAGCCCCGCCTCCTCCGGAGAGATCCGGCGTCTCAAGTTACCCCGCCTCGCGCCGATGGAGGGACATGACCATGGGTCCCCCCGGCCACCCCGAGCCGCCGCGCTCGGTGCTCGTCGTCGACGACGGGCCCGAGAACCGGGTCCTGCTCGGGGCCGTCCTCGAACGCGCCGGCTACCGGGTCACGCTGGCAGAGAACGGCGCCCAGGGCCTGGCGGCGGTCGAGCGCGAACCGCCCGACCTCATCGTCCTCGACTACATGATGCCGCGCATGGACGGCGCGGAGGTGACACGCCGGCTCCGGGCGGGCGAGCGATCGCGAGAGATCCCCATCATCATCCTCACCGCCTCGCGGCTCGACACCCACATCGAGGCCGCGTTCACCGCCGGCGCCAACGACTACGTCACCAAGCCCGTCGATCGCCGGATCCTCAAGGCGCGCGTCGAATCGGCCATCCGCGCCGCCGACGACCGCCGCCGCGTGACGCGCATGGTGCAATCCGATCGCGAGCACGGCGAGATCCTCCGCGAGCTGCGTGAAGCGTCCGAGGTGCAACAGGCGCAGCTGCCGCAGCTGCCGCTCGAGCGCGACGGCTGGCGCATCACCGGCGGCCTCCTCCCCGGCGGCCTCATCGGCGGCGACGTCTTCGACGTCACGCCCGGCCTGCACGGCGCCCAGGTCCTCATCCTCATCGACGTCTCGGGGCACGGCCTGGCCGCCGCGCTCGTGGCCGCGTCGGTGAGCAGCCAGCTGCGCGCGCTCGTGCGCACCCACGAGCTCACCGAAGCGCTGCGCCTGCTCAACCTGCAGCTCGCGCGCGAGAGCCTCGGCGCGAGCCTGCGGCTCGGCAAGTACGCCTGCATCGGCGCCATCGAGCTCCGCCGCGATCGCGCCACCGTGATCAACGCCGGGCTGCCGCCCATCTGCCTGGTCCGCGACGGCGCCTGCGCCGATCGCATCGAAGCCTCCGGCTTCCCGCCCGGCCTCCTCGACGACGCCGACTACGAGCGCTACGAGCTCCCAGTACACCCCGGCGAGCGCCTGGTCCTCATGAGCGACGGCCTGACCGAGCCGTTCGGCCGCGCGGACGAAGTGACCCCGTGCCTCGATCGGCTCGGCCTCCTCGACACCGCCCAGCAGGCACCCGCGCCCGAGCCCCTGGTGGCACGGATGGAACAGCTCCTCCGGGCGACCGGTGCACGAGACCGCGACGACGCCACCCTGCTCGTCGCCGAACTGGGCGGCGCGAGCCGCCCCCAAGGAGACACCCCATGAACCTCAGCGAAACCATGAACGACGGCGTGATGGTGGTCCACGTCAAGAGCCCCCGCGTCGACGCCGCCTCGGCCCACGAGTTCCGCGCCGCCATCGCCGACGTCGCCGCCCGCGGCCACACCCGCCTCATCGTCGATCTGTCGGCGGTCCAGTTCATCGACAGCACCGGGCTCGGCGCGCTCGTCTCGGCGCTCAAGCTGCTCGGGCGCGACGGCCGCATCGTCGTGGTCGGCGCGCGCGAGTCCGTCGCCACCCTCTTCCGCGTGACGCGCATGGACAAGGTGTTCCGCATGCACCTCAGCAACACCGAGGCCATCGCCGCCCTGGCCGAGGGCGCCAGATGAATGGCCGCGGCGCCAACGTCCGGCTGCTCCTGCGGATTGGGAGCGAGTTCGCCTGCGTCGGGCCGCTCGGCGCCGCCGTGCGCGCCGCGAGCGCGCAGCTCGGCCTCGAGAGCGAGGCCGCCGCCGAGGTGGAGCTGTCGGTGGTCGAGGCCGTCAACAACTCCATCGAGCACGCCTATCGCCTGTCGGGCGACGGCGTCGTCGAGGTCCTGCTCGAGGCCCTGGCCCCGGGCGTGCGCATCGAGGTGCGCGATCGCGGGCACGCCATGTCATGCGGCGTCCTCGAACGCGCCGGCCCCCTCGAGTTCGACGCCGCCCACGTCCCGTCGCTCCCCGAGGGCGGGATGGGGCTCTTCATCGTCAAACAGCTCATGGACGAGGTCCACTACGAAACCAGCGGCAGCCTGAACGTCCTGACCATGGTGCGCCTGGGCAGCCGCGCTGGAAGGAGTCGCTGAATGTCGAGGACCATCCCCCTTCGCACGCTCGCGTCCTACGAAGCCGCCGACGCGATCAAGCGCGACCTGCGCTTCCACCTCAAGTACACGCTGGGGCGCCTGCCCGAGCAGGCCACCCCGCGCGAGCTGCTCCACGCCCTGTCCCTCGCCGTGCGGCGGCCCGTCATGGAGGCCTTCCTCGACACCGAGTGGCGGCAGCGCGGCGCCAAGCGCGTCGCCTACCTGTCCATGGAGTTCCTCATGGGCCGCGCGCTCGAGAACAACCTCCTCAACCTCGGCCTCCGCGAGGCCGCCGGCGAGGCCCTGACCGAGTTCGGCACGGAGCTCGACACCCTCTGCGCGCGCGAGCAGGACCCCGCCCTCGGCAACGGCGGCCTCGGCCGCCTCGCCGCCTGCTTCCTCGACTCGCTCGCCACCCTCGACCTCCCGGCCACCGGCTACGGCATCAACTACGAGTACGGCCTCTTCCGCCAGGAGATCCGCAACGGCGAGCAGCGCGAGCACCCCGATCCCTGGCTCGACGCCAGCGTGCCCTGCCTCATCGAGCGCCCCGAGGAGGCCGTCCTCGTCCCCGTCTACGGCCGCATCGTCGAAGACGTCGACGCCCGCGGCGAGTACAACCCCATGTGGCTCGGCTGGCGCCTCATCGTCGGCGTGCCCCACGACTTCCTGGTCGTCGGCTTCGGCGGCTCCACCGTCAACCCCCTCCGCCTCTTCTCCGCGCGCAGCTCCGACGACTTCGACATGCGCATCTTCAACAGCGGCGACTACATCCTCGCCATGCAGGAGAAGATCGCCACCGAGACCATCTCCAAGGTCCTCTACCCCGCCGACGACATCCCCGCCGGCCGTGAGCTGCGCCTCGTGCAGGAGTACTTCCTCGTCGCCTGCGCCGTGCGCGACATCCTGCGCCGCTTCCGCGACACCGGCGCCGCCCTCGACCAGTTCCCCGCCAAGATCGCCGTCCAGCTCAACGACACCCACCCCGCCCTGGCCGTGGCCGAGCTCATGCGCGTCTTCATCGACGAGGAGGGCCTCGACTGGGAGCGGGCGTGGGAGCTCACCCGCGGCGCCGTGGCCTACACCAACCACACCCTCCTCTCCGAGGCCCTCGAGAAATGGCCCGTGTCCCTCCTCGAGCACGTCCTGCCCCGCCACCTGCAGCTCATCTACGAGATCAACCGCCGCTTCCTCGCCGAGGTCGACGCCCGCTGGCCCGGCGACGACGCCCGCCGCTACCGCATGTCCCTCGTCGAAGAGGGCGAGCCCAAGCAGGTGCGCATGGCCCACCTCGCCATCGTCGGCAGCCACTCCGTCAACGGCGTCGCCCGGCTGCACTCCGACCTCGTCAAGACCCAGCTCGTCCCCGACCTCCACGACATGTGGCCCGAGCGATTCAACAA
The DNA here is from genome assembly GCA_036263495.1 of Polyangia bacterium. Classification (GTDB taxonomy): domain Bacteria; phylum Myxococcota_A; class Polyangia; order Palsa-1104; family SHYY01; genus DATAGU01. The sequence goes on from DATAGU010000259.1 coordinate 9,930, forward strand.
CAAGACCAACGGCATCACGCAGCGGCGCTGGCTCCTCCAGGCCAACCCCGCCCTCGCCCAGCTCCTCACGCGCGTCGTCGGCACGCGCTGGCTCACCCACCTCGAGCACCTGCGGCGCATCGAGCGCCTCGCCGACGACCCCGGCTTCCAGGACGACTTCACCGCCGTCAAGCGGCACAACAAGGAGCGCCTCGCGCGCGTCATCGCCGACACCACCGGCGTCCTCGTCGATCCGTCCTCACTCTTCGACGTCCAGATCAAGCGCATCCACGAGTACAAGCGGCAGCTCCTCAACGTGATGCACGTCCTCCACCTCTACCGCAGCATCATCGACGACGACGTGACCCTGCCCGGCCCGCGCACCTGCATCTTCTCCGGCAAGGCCGCCCCCGGATACGCCCTCGCCAAGCGCATCATCCACCTCATCCACGCCGTCGCCGACCTCGTCAACCACGACCCCCGCGTGCGCGGGCAGCTCAAGGTCGTCTTCCTGCCCGACTACCGCGTCAGCCTCGCCGAGCAGATCGTGCCGGCCGCCGACCTCTCCGAGCAGATCTCGACCGCCGGCAAGGAGGCCTCCGGCACCGGCAACATGAAGCTCGCCCTCAACGGCGCCCTCACCATCGCCACGCTCGACGGCGCCAACGTCGAGATCCAGGACGAGGTCGGGCCCGACAACATCTTCATCTTCGGCCTCACCGTCGCCGAGGTCGAGGCGCGGCGGCGCCGCCAGGACTACGACCCGCGCCAGCTCTACACCGAAGACGCCGCCCTCCGCCGCGTGGTCGACGCCATCGCCGACGACAGCCTCTGCCCGCGGCGGCCCGGCGCCTTCAGCGAGATCGCCGCCCGCCTCCTCGTCGGCGACGAGTACTTCCACATGGCCGACTTCCACTCCTACGTCACCACGCAGGACCACGCGGCCAACGAGTTCCGCCGCCACCGGTCCTGGACCCGCAAGGCGATCCTCAACGTCGCCCGCATGGGCAAGTTCTCGAGCGATCGCACCATTCTCGAATACGCCGACGAGATCTGGGGACTCACCCCCGTCAAGTGAGAGGTGCCTCATGAGCGAACAGATCCGCAAAGCCATCATCCCCGCGGCCGGCCTCGGCACGCGCTTCCTGCCGGCCACCAAGGCCATCCCCAAGGAGATGCTGCCCATCGTCGACACCCCGACCATCCAGCTCATCTTCGAGGAGGCCGTCGCCGCCGGCATCGAAGAGATCATCCTCGTCAACGGCCGCGGCAAGGGCGCCATCGAGGATCACTTCGACATCTCGTTCGAGCTCGAGCGCACCCTGCGCGACCGCGGCAAGCACGACCAGCTCGCGCAGATCGAGCGCATCTCCCAGATGGTGCGCGTCGTGTCCGTGCGGCAGAAGGAGCCGCTCGGCCTCGGTCACGCCATCCTCGCCGCCCGCCAGGCCGCCGGCGACGAGCCCGTGGCCGTCATGCTCGGCGACGACCTCTTCGACACCGACGGGCGCCAGCGCCCGGCCATCGGCCAGCTGATCGACGCCTATCACCGCCTCGAAGGCCGCGGCGTGGTGTCGCTCCTGGAGGTGGAGGCCGGCCAGGAGCACCTCTACGGCATCGTCGCCGCCGAGGCCCCCGACCGCGCCGGCCACCGGCGCATCACCCACATGGTCGAGAAGCCGAGCCCCGGGACCGCGCCCAGCCGGCTGGCCATCGTCGGGCGCTACGTCCTCCCGCGCGAGATCTGGCCCCTCCTCGAACGCACGCGCCCCGGCAAGGGCGGCGAGATCCAGCTCACCGACGCCCTCCTCGAGCTCGCGCAGCGCGGCTCCGGCTGCTACGGCGTCGTCGTCGACGGCGAGCGGCACGACGCGGGCGACCGCCTGGGCTACCTCGGCGCCTGCCTGGCCTACGCCCTCAAGCGAGCCGACCTGCGCGCCGGGCTGCTGCCCGTCCTGCGCCGGCTCACCGCGCAGTACGTCTAGCCAGACACCGGCAAGCCCGATCCAGCCCTGCGAGCGCCGACACCGGCTCCGACGGCCAGGCTGGTCCCGGCTCAGCTGCCGAAGTTGTAGGCGCCGCGGAGGCCGAACAGGAGCCAGGCATGGATCGGCTTGGCGAAGTCGCTCGTCGAGAACACCGGCCCGCCGTCGAGGCGGTTATCGAGGCGCTCGTACTGCGACACCGCGCACGTGAAGAATGGGGCCAAGACGGCGTGCCGGGTCACACGGAAATCGATCCCGACCTGCGCGTTGAGGAACTCGAAGCCGTGGAGGGCGCCCATGGTCACGAACGAGCCCGTGTAATCGTCGGGGTGCTTCACCCGAGTGAACAGGAGCTCGTAGCCGATCCCGAGGCCCACCCAGGGCTCCACCCGGCGCCCGGCCAGGAAATGGTACCGGACATTGAACCCGGCTCGCAGGTTGAAGAGGTAGCAGTTGGGCGGCGAGCACTGGGATTGGATGCCGGGCCCGATCTCGGCATAGGCCCCGAGATAGAGTCCGCTCCGCAGGCGGTAGCCGAGATCGATCCAGATCGGCACCTGGCCCTGGATGAGGCCGTTCAACTCCGTGACGACCGTGACGGGGCCCCCAGCGATGCGGGACCCAAAGGCCCCACCCACGGGAATGCCGTAGCCGCTGCGCAGACCGATCTCGAAGCCCTGCGGCCGGTCCAGGCGAGTCCGGTGGACCCGGCGCTCACGGTGGGAGTCTGCGGCCCCACGCTGACCCAGCGCCGGCAGGGGGAGCAGGATGGCGATGGTAAGAACGATCCATAGAGATCGGATTGGATGATGCATCGGTGATCGCCTCCGGGCCTCGGGGCCCTGTGTAACGAACTGCTGGCGATATATGCCGGGACCCGGCGGTCCTCTTCCCGAAATCACCGCCCACTGGGAGAGCGAGCGCGGTGACCGGGCTTCAGCGCCCTGTGGACCGCCCTCTACCCCAGGGCAGCGAAGCCCAACACCCGCCTCCTGACCGTGATCCCACCCGCTCCAGGCGTCACGGAAGGACGAGCGCCTCCGTCATCAGCCAACGCGGGCCTTATTCCAGGGAAGCCGCGACCGTAACGGCGGAAGCGGCCCCCCGAACGGCGGAAGCAGTCCCCGTAACGGCGTCATCAGCCACCGTAATGGCGGAAGCAGCCCCCCGAACGGCGGAAGCAACCACCGTAATGAGGGAAGCAACCACCGTCATGAGGGAAGCAGCCCCCTAATGAGGGAAGCAGCCCCCTAATGAGGGAAGCAGCCCCCTAACGGGATGGAAGCAGCCATCGTAATGGCGGAAGCAGCCCCCTAATGGCGGAAGCAGCCTCCTAATGACGGAAGCAGCCCCCTAACGGTGTGGAAGCAGCCCCCGTAACGGCGGAAGCAGCCCCCGTCATGAGGGAAGCAGGCCCGTAACGGTGGAAGCAGCCCCCTAACGGTGGATCAGCCCCCGGATCCAGCGCCTCAAGATCCCCTGCCGCGCACCGATTCCCCTCGTGCATGCGCTCGATCCTCCTCATGGCAGCCCTCTTGTCGGCGTCCCCCGCGCTCGCCGCCGGAACCAGCCTGGCCGGCGCCTGGCACGCCCACATCGGCGACCTCGATCGCGCCCCCGACCAGGAACCCACCTGGCCCCTCATGCCCGTGCCGTCCAACTGGTACCGCCAGGGCCTCGATCACGCCGGCGTCGTGTGGTTCGCGCGCACCGTCGAGCTGCCCGCGCCCGCCCGCTGGGCGATCACCTTCGAAGGCGTCGACTACGCCGCCGACGTCTACTGGGACGGCCGCCACGTCGGCGCGCACCGCGGCTACTTCGCCCCCTTCACCGTCGAGCTCGGCGCCGCCGTCGGCCCGCACCTCCTCGCCGTGCGCGTCGACAGCCCGAACGAGAGCGACGCCGCCTTCAGCCTGCACAAGACCCTCATCAAAGGCGTCCTCTCCCACCACGACACGCGCCCCGGCGGCGCCTGGTCCCCCCGCGGCCAGGACGCCAACACCGGCGGCATCTGGGGCACCGTCGAGCTCCACCGCCGCCGCGCCGGCCGCATCGAGCGCCCGCGCGTCACCACCCGCAGCGCCAGCGCCGCCGCCGCGCGCCTCGAGATCGCCGCCCACGCCCTCGCCTTTGACACCGGCCACGCCGGCGCCGCCACCGCCACCGCCACCGCCGCCGCCGAGCTCCGCTACCGGCTCCTCGACCCCGACGGCCGCACCGTCGCCCACGGCCGCCTCGGCCCGGTCGACACCCACCTCCGCGAGCTGCGCCGCACCGTCCGCCTCCCCCGGCCGCGCCGCTGGTGGCCCGCCGAGCTCGGCGAGCCCGCGCTCTACACCCTCGAGCTCTACCTCCGCGGCCCCGGCGGCACCGACCTCGTCCGCCTCCCCTTCGGCATCCGCACCGTGCGCGAACAGGACGGCCGCTTCCTCGTCAACGACACCCCCCTGTTCCTCCGCGGCACCAACTACATCGGCTCCCTCTACTTCGCCGACTTCCACCCCGCCGACATCGAGCGCGACCTGCGCCTCATGCTCGACGCGCACGTCAACGCCGTCCGCGTCCACGCCCACCTCGCCCCCGGCCGCTTCTACGACCTCGCCGACCGGCTCGGCCTCGTCGTCTGGCAAGACTTCCCCCTCCAGTGGGGCTACGACGACAGCCCCGCGTTTTCAGACGAAGCCGTGCGCCAGGTCGGCGAGATGCTCGCCACCCTCGGCCACCACCCCTCCATCGGCCACTGGACCGCCCACAACGAAGCCCCCTGGTCCTCGGACTGGATGGCGTGGAAGTACCGCGACTACGACCCCGATCAGAACCGCGCCCTCGACCACCGCCTCGCCGCCGCCCTCGCCCGCGACCCGAGCCGCCCCCACCGCGCCAACGCCCACCCCACCGAGCACGCCTGGATGGGCTGGTACTCGGGCACCCTGCACGACTTCCAGCGCCCCATCTCGCAGCCCTTCCTCACCGAGTACGGCGCCCAGGCCGTCCCCGCCCTCGAGACCCTGCGCACCTTCCTCATGCCCGCGCAGCTCTGGCCCCTCGACGCCCAGAACCTCCCCGCCTGGGAGTACCACAACTTCCAGCTCCACGAGCTGCGCGACAACGCCAAGGTCCCCCTCGGCGCCTCCGTCGAGGAGCTCATCGCCAACACCCAGCGCTACCAGGCCCGGCTCCTCCAGACCGCCGCCGAGTCCCTGCGCCTACAGAAGTGGCAACCCGTCGGCGGCGTCTTCCAGTTCATGTTCGTCGAGCACTGGCCCTCCATGAACTGGGGCGTCGTCGACTACCTGCGCCGCCCCAAGCAGGGCTACCAGGCCCTCGCCCGCGCCTACCAGCCCCTCCTGCCCGTGGCCGTGCGCAAGCCCCAGCGCGACCGCCTCACGCTCTACATCGTCAACGACACCAAGACCGACCGCGACCTCTGGCTCCGCGTCGGCGACGACGACGCCGCACCGCTCACCCCCGTCCACGTCGCCGCCGACGCCGTCACCCCCCTCCTGCTGGAGCTCCCCCTGCCGCGGCAGGACCCGCTCCACCTGTCGCTCCTCGACCGCGAGCACCGCCTCGTCGCCGACAACCTCTATCCCACGGAGTACTTCGACCGATGAGCTTCTACTTCGAGACCTTCGAGCAGCGCCGCCCCCCGGCCCCCGTGCCCCACTCCCCACGGCGAGAGTTCGCCTTCCAGCTCGTGGCCACGATCACGGCCGTGCTGGGTCCCTGGTACCTGTGGTGGCGCTGGACCGAGTCCCTCAACTTCGCCGCCACCTGGTTCTCCATCCCGCTCGCCGTGGCCGAGACCCTCGCCTTCATCGGCTCGGTCCTGTTCTTCCTCAACGCCTGGCGCACGCGCGACACCCCACCCCAGCCCGCGCCCGCCCGCCGCAGCGACATCCTGCCCCCGCCGACCTCCCCCGGCCCGGACGCAAGCCTCGGTCCGAGCCCCGTCCCTGCCCCTGTCGACGACCGCCCGCTCGTCGTCGACGTCTTCTTCCCCACCTACAACGAGGACCCCGAGCTCGTGCGCCTCTCCCTGCGCGACGCCAAGGCCCTGCGCTACCCCCACCCGATCGACCTGCGCATCCACGTCTGCGACGACGGCCGCCGGCCCGAGATGCGCCGCCTCGCCGAAGAAGAGGGCTGCACCTACCACACCCGCCCCGACAACCTCGGCTACAAGGCCGGCAACCTGCGCAACGCCCTCGAACAGACCCAGGGCGACCTCATCGTCATCTGCGACGCCGACACCCGGCCCTTCCCCGAGCTCCTCGAACGCACCCTCGGCTACTTCCGCGACCCCGACGTCGCCTGGGTGCAGACCCCGCAGTGGTTCTACGACCTCGACGAGGGCACCCCGCTCCCCGACTGGCTCGCCGGCCTCGTCCCCGACACCCTCGGCCTGCGCCGCGCCGCCCGCCGCCTCGGCCGGCTCATCGAACGCCTCTTCGGCCCCCTCCACGTCGGCGCCGACCCCCTCGGCAACAGCCCCACCCTCTTCTACGACGTCATCCAGCGGCGCCGGAACTGGTGCAACGCCTCCTTCTGCTGCGGCGCCGGCAGCATCCACCGCCGCGAGGCCGTGCTCGAGGCCGCCCTCAAGGCCTGGGCCGCCGACATCGACCGCGCCGTCCAGCCCTACGCCGGCGTCGTCCAGGACCCCGCCCTCCGCGCCGACCTCACCGAGGCCCTCGTGCCCGAGGCCGCGCGCGCCATCGAGCTCACCCCCTACAAGTTCCACGTCTCCGAGGACCTCTACACCAGCCTCGTCCTCCACTCCGACGAAGGGCGCCAGTGGAAGAGCGTCTACCACCCCGAGCCCCTGTCCAAGATGCTCTCCCCCCAGGACCTCGTCGCCTGGAGCATCCAGCGCTTCAAGTACTGCGGCGGCAGCCTCGACATCCTCTGGAACGACAACCCCCTCCGGCGCCGCCTCACCCCCTGGCAGAAAGTCATGTACGCCGCGACCCTGTATTCCTACCTCGCGCCCCTGTGGACCACCCTCTTCCTCGTCGCCCCCATCCTGTCCCTCTGGCTCGGCGTCACCCCCATCGCCGCCTACAACCTCCACTTCTACCTCCACCTCATCCCCTTCCTCGTCGCCAACAAGCTCGCCGTCATGCTCGCCACCTGGGGCGTGCCGAGCTGGCGCGGCGAGCAGTACTACCTCACCTTCTTCTCCTTCAACTGGCAGGCCATCAAGGACGTCCTCGCCGGCCGGCCCATCCGGTTCAAGGTCACCCCCAAGACCCGCGAGAGCCGCCGCCTCCTCGAGCTCGCCCGCCCCCAGCTGTGGATCATCGCCGCCAGCTTGGCCGGCGTCCTCCTCATGGGCGTCCGCGTCTTTGCCCTCGGCGAAGGCGATCCCAGCGCCTACCTCGCCAACACCTTCTGGTCCCTCAACAACGTCGCCGCCCTCTCCGCCATCGTCCTCGCCGCCCTCAAGCGCCCCGCGCCATCACCCTCGGAGGTCCGATCATGAGCTTCTGGAAAGGGTTACTCACCGCCCGCTCGCACATCGCCTTCCTCATCGGGCTCAGCCTCGCGCTCGCCCTCATCTGGCGCCTCGAAGCCGGCGCCCCGCCCGCGCCCGTCGGCGGCGTCGAAGACTTCGCCAAGCTCCTCAAGACCACCGGCGCCCGCGCCGTCCCGCTCCGGCCCACCGGCGTCCCCCTCACCCCCGACGAGCTCGCCGTCGCGCGCACCGCCTGGCGCTACTTCGAGCGCAACCACCACCCCAGCACCGGCCTCGTCAACTCCGTCGACGGCTACCCCTCCACCACCCTGTGGGACCTCGGCTCCTACCTCATGGGCCTCCTCGCCGCCCAGGACCTCGGCCTCATCGACGAGCCCACCTTCACCGCGCGCGCCGAGCCGCTCCTCGCGAGCCTCGCCCGCCTCCCCCTCGTCGACGGCCAGCTCCCCAACAAGGCCTACGACGCCCGCACCCTGCAGATGGTCGATTACCGCGGGCGCAAGACCCCCAAGGGCATCGGCTGGTCCGTCATCGACATCGCCCGTCTCGGCGTGCCCCTCGACATCCTCGCCTGGAGCCGGCCCGACCTCACCGATCGCGTGCGCGCCATCCTCGCGCGCTGGCGCCTCGACCGCGCCGTCGCCGACGGCCGCCTGCAGGGCGCCCTCCGCACCGCCAACGGCAAGCTGCGCCTCGTCCAGGAGGGGCGCTACGGCTACGAGCAGTACGCCGCCAAGCTCCTCTTCCTCCTCGGCGCCGACACGAGCCGCGCCCTGCGCTACGACCTCGACATCGAGCTCCTGCCCGTCGACGGCCAGCTCGTCGCCGCCGACCGCCGCCTGCCCGCCGACCACGGCGGCACCCACAACGCCGTCATCTCCGAGCCCTACATCCTCGAAGCCCTCGAGTTCGGCCTCACCGCCACCACCCTCCCCATCGCCCGCGCCGTCTACCAGGCGCAGGAGAACCACGCCCGCGAGACCCACCGGCTCACCGCCGTCTCCGAGGACAACATCGATCGCCCCCCCTACTTCGTCTACAACAGCGTCATCAACGACCGCCAGCCCTGGGCCGCCTTCACCCCCGACGGCAAGGACGCCGCCGCCCACAAGAGCCTGTCACTCAAGGCCGCCCTCGGCTGGTCCTACATCTTCGCCGGCCCCTACGCCGGCCAGCTCCGCGCCGCCGCCGCCACCCTCGCCGATCCCCAGCGCGGCTTCTACTCCGGCCGCTACGACGCCGACGGCGCCCCCAACAAGGCCCTCACCGCCAACACCAACGGCGTCGTCCTCGAGACCCTCTGGTACCACGTCCGCGGCCCCCTCCTGCAGGCCGCCAGGAGCCGATGATGCGCCTCGCCGACTGGAGATACAGCGACACCGACAGCTCGCGTGACCTGCGCTTCGACTTCCTCCGCGGCGCCGTCATGCTCGTCATGATCGTCGTCCACATCGAAGTCTTCTCCCTCTTCGACTTCATCGCCTGGGAGCGCGCCGGCGTCGTCTCCGGCGCCGAAGGCTTCGTCATCCTCTCCGGCGTCGTCGTCGGCATGGTCTACGGCCGCAAGATCGCCCAGATCCCCTTTGGCGAATCCGCCCTCAAGGTGCTCGCCCGCGCCGCGCAGCTCTACCGCGTCAACCTCGCCATCATCGGCAGCATCCTCCTCCTTCGCTACCTCCCCGGCTTCGACACCACCCAGGTCGCCACCTTCACCGATCGCGTCTCCGGCCGGGCCTACCCCCTCTTCCCCTTCGCCGGCATGCGCACCGAAGACTTCGTCACCCAGGTCGTCTACCTGCGCGTCGGCCCGCACCAGACCCAGGTGCTCGGCCTCTACGTCTACCTCATGATCCTGGCCGTCCCCGCGCTCTACCTCATGGCGCGCGGCCGCACCGCCCTCCTCCTCGTCGCCTCGTGGGCCACCTACGCCCTCCAGGCCCTCCTGCCCACCCGCCCCACCACCGCCCAGTTCGAGTTCGCCTTCCCCCTCCTCACCTGGCAGCTCCTCTTCATGCACGGCCTCGCCGTCGGCTTCCACCGCGACGCGCTCGCCGCCTTCTCCAAGCGCCCCGCCGCCAAGTGGCTCATCGGCGCCGCCATCGCCATCACCCTCGCCCTCGCCTTCTTCGCCCAGAACACCCCCAACGTCCTCATCCCCTCCTACGCGCGGCTCCACCTCATCCCCGCCGCCACCTACCGGCGCATCTATCGCGCCTTCTGCCAGAAGAGCACCCTCGGCCTCCTGCGCATCCTCGACGACGCCGCCCTCCTCACCGTCGCCTACACCACCCTCACCGTGTTCTGGAAGCCGCTCAAGAGAGCCTTCGGCTGGTACTTCATCCCCATCGGCCAGAGCTCCCTCTACGCCTTCATCATGCACCTCTACATCGCCCTCCTGGCCAGCAACGTCGTCCAGTTCGGCTTCGACGCGAACAGCTCGCCGCCGCTCCTGCGCAACACCCTCGTCCACGCCGCCGCGCTCGCCACCGCGTGGCTCCTCGTGCGCTACCGCGTCCTCTACCGCTGGATCCCCCGGTGACCTCCGCGCCCCTCCGGCCGCGGGCCCCCGGAAGCGCGGGTCAGCCCCTCGCGCGCGCCTCCCGGAGACTCCCCTGCCTGTGCCTGCTCCTCGCGCTCCCGAGCCTCCCCGCCGCGCTCCACGCCGCCCCCCTCCCGCTCCTCGAGCTGGCGCGCACCGTCGAGTGCGGCGATGACGACGACGCCGCGCACGCCCTCGCGGAGCTCGCCGCCGCCCCCCACCCGCTCGGCGTGCCCGACGCCTACCTCTCCGGCCACGCCCCCGTCCTCGTCGCCGCCGTCGACATCCTCCTCGACGCCCTCGACCACGCGCGCCGCCGCCCGCTCCTGCGCGCCGCCATCGAGGCCCTGGTCCACACCTGGGACTACTGCGACCTCGGCACCGCCGACGCCCCCCGCGACCTCGCCCAGGACGGCGACGGCCTCCTCCGGCGCTGGCCGGCGACGCCGCCCCCCCTCGCCGGCCGCGGCTTCCGCGCCTGGGGCCTGTGGCCCGGCGAGCGCCGTCCGCCCGACGAAGAAGAACGCTGCGAGGCGCCGGTGAGCGTCTTCGACTTCCAGCCGAGCGTCCCCGCGGGCCCCTTGGCCGCCGTCCTGGCCGAAGGGCCATCGCTCGTGTGCCACCCACCCCCCGTCCTGCCCCCGCTGCCCGAATGGCCGCCGCTGCCGCGCCCGCGGCTGTGGGCCCCGAAGTGGTTCGAGCCAACGGCGCTGCGCTTCGTGACCGTGCCGCCGGCGCGCGCGGGCGCCCTGGTGTCGCGCGCCCCACCGCCGGGCCCCCGCCTCGGGCTCTCCGGCAGCTTCGGGTACACCGGGCAGCTCAGCGGCTCCCATTCGGTCCACGCCAACATCTCGTGGTCGCCGATCAAGAACCTCTCCTTCAAAGTCGGCCTCAGCTACCAGTACCGCGCCAGCGAGAACTGGCAGGCCTCCATCGACGACCTGTCCTGGGCCTGGGGCATCGAGTACGAAGACAGCCGCCCCGGCACCCTGTCCGTGCAGCTCAACAACTGGGGCCCGATCCGTTTCAAGGCCAACCTCGACTTCCTCAAGAAGGCCGTCCTCGACGTGCGCTACAAGGTCCCCTTCCCCAAGGGCGTGGCCAAGTACATCGGCCTCAGCGTGGGCTGGAACCAACCCCTCCAGGCGGCCCCCGGCGTCGCGCTCACTCTCTCGGTGCGGCCGCTCCCCCACATCACCGCCTTCGTCGGCTACCGCATCGCCCCGTTCAACGCCACGCACGTCACCTGGTCCTACGGCATCGGCTACGACGGCGATGCCCCCTTCCGGCTCTCCGTGAGCATCAACAACTGGGGCCCCAACAAGCTGACCGAGTTCGCCCTCCTCAAGCGAGGCGAGGTCGACGTGTCCCTGGGCTGGAGCTTCTGATCTGAGCTGTTCGTTCTGATCGGTTCTGATCGGTTCTGATCGGAAAGAGCGGGTGAGGGGGGAGCGGGTGAGGGGGGAGTGGGTGAGGGGGGAGCGGGTGAGGGGGGAGCGGGTGAGGAAGGTGAGGAGGGCGAGGAGGGAGGAGCGGGGCGCCTTGAGGGATCAACCGGCCTTGGCGAAGGCCTCGTCGTTGACGAGCGAGCGCAGGCGGTCCACCACCTCGGCCACGATCTGACAGATGCGCGACTCGCTCAGGCCGAGCTCCTTGCCGATCGTCTTGAGCGGCTGCTCCTCGAAGAAGTACCGCTGCACGATCAGCCGTTGCCGCTCCGACAGCACCCGGAACGCCTTCCAGAGGAGCTGCCGCTGCTGATAGCTCGCCAGCTCCTCGTCCACCGGCGCCACCGGGGCCGCGCTGCTCTCGGCGCAGGCGAAGTCCACCCGCTTGACCGAGGCCGCCTCGTTCGAGCGACGGAGCCGTGCCCGCTCGCCGCGCGAGACCACATCGATCTGCCTGAGCCCATCGAGCATCGCACCGCGCACGCGCATGGCGGCGAACGCGGCGAAGGGCACCCCGCGCGAGGCATCGAACCGCTCGCGCGCCTCGACGAGGCCCATGTAGCCGAGCGAGATCAACTCCTCTCGATCGACGTGCGCGGGCAGGTGCCGCACGATCGAGCCCGCGATCCGTCGCACCATCTCGAGATACTGCTCGTCGTCGGCGCGGGCGTCGCGGGTCCGGGTCTCGGTGATATCAACGATGGTGTTGGTCTGGATGGCTTGGCGCATACCCGGTCGAAATGCAGCCGCCATGCCACCCCGCTACCTAGCGTCATCCCCGTCGCCGCCGGCCATTCCATAGTGCAAGAGCTGCGCGGCCGTCCTCAAAGAGCAAGTTTTTCGGATCCACCGCCCCACGTCCCCCGGCCAGTCGTCTTACCGTCGGATCCCCTTGGCCGCCCCAAGCGAGGGTCTGTGGGGTCCCCCCGCAGGCGAGTTCCGCAGGACCGGCCTTCCTCCAGTTCTTCCAACAAGAAGAAGGCCGGTCCGAGGACCTGTTTGAGCCAGCGGGGGGACCCCACAGACCCTCGCGTGACGCCCCCTCTGACGCCATCGAAGAAACGACGACGGCCCGCTCACGGAGTCCGTGGCGGGCCGTCGTCCTTACGATCCGTATCCGCTCAGCGAGCGGCAGCCGCGCTACCTGCGCCTGGCCGAGCCGCGCGCCGCGCTAGGCGCACAGCTCGGCCGTGATCAGCGTCGCATCGTCGCGATCCAGCGCCCCGGCGCCCTGCAGCATCTGCCGCATGCGCTCCACGAGCCGGTCCGAGGTGGGCACGTCCATGAAGAAGGTCTTCGCCAGCAGCCCGAGCTCCTTCAGGCAGTGGCGCACCTCGTCGAAACGACCGAACGGGTCGGTGAGCCCATTGCTCATGAGCACCAGCCGATCGCCCGGCTGGAGCAGCAGCTCGCACGGCTCGTACTCGGCGCGACCGACCAGACCCGGCGGGAGGCCGGAGCCCTCGATGCGCTCGCAGCAGCCGCCCTCGCTCACCAGCGAGATCGGCGGTAGCCCCGCGTTGATCACGACCGCGCGGTGCTGGTTCAGCTCGACGACCCCGATGCTGCTGTACTGGCTCGCGCGCTCCCAGGACAGCTGCAGGTTGAGCAGCTTCATGGCCTCGGCCAGGTCGTGCGTCCGCACCAACGCGCGCAGCTGGCTGCTCACCGTTGCCGCCACGAGCGCCGCCGCCAGCCCGCTCCCCGGCACGTCGATGAGGCTCAGGATCTGGCTCCCGCGCATCCCCGGCATGAGGTCGAAGACGTCGCCGCCGATGAACCGACAAGGGAGCAGCCCACCGCCGATCCGCCAGCGGCCGCGCTTGAGGGGCAGGCTCGGCAGCCGCGACCGCTGCACCCGGGTCGCCTCCGCGATCTCATGGAGCACCTTCTCGTGATCGCGCACGGCCCGCGCCATGCTCCGCACCATGCGCCGGTCGTCGGCGGCGTGGAGCGCGGCGTCCACGCGCGCCTCGAGGATCCGGCGATCCACCGGCGTGTTGATGTAGTCGTTGGCCCCGGCGGCGAACGCCGCCTCGATGTGGTCCTGGAGGCGTGAGGAGGTGAGCATGAGGATGGGGATCTCGGCCGTCTGTCGATGGCTCCGGAGGCGGCGCGCCACCTCCGCACCATCCATCCCCGGCATCACGAAATCGAGGATCACCAGGTCCGGCCGCTGGCGCTCGATCAGGTCCATGGCCATGGGGCCGTTCTCCGCCAGGAGCACCCGATATCCGGCCCGCTCGAGGAGGGCCTGGAGCAGGATCCGGTTCTCCAGCACGTCATCGACCACCAGGACAGGGCGCCGCGTCAGCTTGAGAGGGAGCGTCGTTTCCATGCCCCCTTCATCGTCAGGGCGGCCCAGGACTTGAGGGGCCCGCCGGCGAGGGAGCGCTCATCCCGGACGCGTCCGCTCCACCTCGGTCCGGAGCGCGAGCAGGGCCCGGCCGAGCTCCACCTCGATCGTGTCCGCCATCTGGCGCGCCGCGGCCGTGTCCCCCTGGCGCGCAGTGACCTCCAGGCGGTTGCACAGCACCACCACCCGGAGCGCCCCCAGGTTGGAGGAAGCGCTCTTGAGCGTGTGCGCCGCCTCGGCGATGGCGAGCGGGGGCCCCGTCGCCACCGCCTTGTGGAGCAGCGCCATCCGGATCGGAGCATCGGTCAGGAACAGCGTGACCAGCTCGCTCAGGAGATCGATGTCGAGGAGCGGCGGGCGCAGCGCATCCAGGACGGTGTGATCCAGGGTGGCCAGCTCGGCCGGGATGAATGTCGGGTGAAGGGGATCGCCTGGTGGTCTCATGGGGATCGGTCTCCTTGTGAGAGAGGGAATGTGTCTCCCGGTGGCAGGGCCGAAGGGAGGAGCGCGCCGATGCGCTCGGCCAGCGCCCGGGAGAGCGGCGTCGTGGGGTGCCGCACCCCCGCATGGGCGATGACGCCGAGCCGCCGCAGCACCTCCTTGCGGAAGGCGATCGCCGCCGGCCCCCGCGGCTGGCTCTCGAGCAGCGGGGCCGTCTGCCGGAACACCGCCAGAGCCCCCGCGACGTCGCCGCACCGGTGCCGCTCGACGATCTCCACGAGGTGCCCCGGGAGCGGATAGCCGGTGAAGAACCCCTCGGCCCCCGCACCCAGCTCGGCCATGCAGTGCGCGCCGCCGAGCCCGCCGAAGATGGCGATCCGCCGGCCGACGCACGCGCGCAGCGTCCGGATCTTGGGAGGCGTGGGCTCCTCCTCGAGCTTGATGGCCACCACGCCGGGCACCGCCGCGAGGAGCGCCGCGATCGTCGGGATCGACAGCCGCGTGCGGGTCGTCGGGTGGTCGAGGAGGATCACGGGGGCGGCGGCGGCGACCCGCGCGAAGTGCGCGAGCAGCCGCCCCGGCTCGACCAGCGGGGGCTTGACCAGGAGCTGCGTGGCGCCGAGCCCCACCGCCCGCTCGGCCTGCCGCACCGCCTCCTCCGTGTCGTCGGCCAGCACGGCCGCCATCACCGCGGCGCGGCGGCGGCGGGCCACCACCCGGACCATGAGGAGCTCCCGCTCGTCCGGATCGAGCAGCGCCCCCTCCCCGAACACGCTGGCCACGACCAGCCCCTGGACCCCCGCCGCCTCGTAGTAGTCGACCATGCGCTCCACGCCGTCCACGTCCACCGCGCCATCCGGCCGGAACGGCGTGCAGAGCACCGCGTGCACGCCCGCCGCCGGCCGATCGACCAGATCCACGGACGGCCCCATGTCCGCCCCGACGCCTAGCTGTCGCATGGCGTCCGCGTGGCACGCAGGATGCCGTCGAAGAAGGTGCAGCGGGCGTCGAGCGCCAGGCGGATCGCGCTGCGGGCGAGGAGGGCGTCCTCGGCCGTGGAGAGCCGGGGCCCGAGCAGCTCGACCAGGTTCGCCGCGTGCGAGTCGTCCACCTGGATGTGCACGTGGAAGAAGGCCAGGTCCTCGTCCGCGATGGCGACCGTGCCGCGGATCCCCTGCTCGATCTGGCGGTAGAGCATCGCGACGATGCCCTCGGACGCGAAGCACACCGCGGCCACCGCGGCGAGGAAGCCGTGGCTGTCCGGCAGCGTCAGGTACGTGTGGATGAGCGCCCGCGTCTCGGGCAGCGCCGGCACCGCGGCCAGCGCCACGTCCGAGATCCCGAGCGCGCGGGTGAAGCGGCGGAAGAGCGCCGGGTGGGTGCTCCCGAGGTCCCCCGAGCCGAGCTCCTCCCACAGGTTCTCCGCGACGATGATGCGGGCCGACTCGTCGTCGCACGCGGCGATCGCGCGGGCGAGGATGGCGTTGAACTCGTAGGAGAACTTGTACATCTGGACCGCCAGCAGCCGCACCTGCTCGAGCGAGAGCGTGCCGCCGCGGCAGCGGTCGATGAACGGGTGGCGCCACAGCTTGTGGCCGCGGGCCAGCTCGGCGAAGCCTTCGAGCCATGCCACGCTTTGAACGGATGCGGTCTCGGTGTGCAGGTTCATGAGGTCACCTCCAGCGCCAGGTGCAGGGGAAGATCGGCCACGGGGCCGAAGAACTCGGGATCGAGCCCGAGGAGCTCAGGGGTCACCGCCAGCTCGCGCAGCCGCGGCAGCCGGGTGAAGCCGGCCTCTTCGAGGCCGCGGAAGTAGTCCTCCAGCGTCTTGTGCACCATCTCGACCGCGAGCGGCGTCCCGTCGCGGCGCCAGATGCGGCCCGGGCACGCGCGATCCCGCCCCGAGAAGTAGCCCGCCCCGCCGGCGTCGAAGTAGAACGGCCGCGCCCGGGTGCCGAGGAACGCGAAGCTCGGGTGCGGCACCGCGAACACCAGGCGCCCCCCCGGCGCGAGGCCGCGGCGGATCGCGCGCAGCACCTCGCGGGTCTGCGCGAGCGTCAGGTAGTTGAAGAGGAACACCGCCACCACCAGATCCCAGGCCCCCGGCTCGAGCGTGAGCGTGCAGGCGTCGGCCACCTCGTAGGCGATCCCGAGCGGCTCGCGCCGCTCCTCCCGCCGCGCCTCCTCGATCATCCCCGCCGAGAGATCGATCCCCGTCACCTGCCCGCCGCGGCGGCGCAAGAGGCGGCTCACGTACCCCTCGCCGCAGCCGAGATCGAGCACCCGGCGGCCCGCCACCGGCTCGCACAGCTCGAGCACGCGCGGCCGCGCGGTGAAGTCGGACAGCGAGCGGGGCTCGGTGCGCGCCCACCGGTCGGCCTGCGTGTCGTAGAGCGTGCGCGTCGTCTCCGGGCGGCTCATCCGACGTGCTCCTGGCCAAGGGTGTCCTTGGCGGGCAGGTACTGCGCCAATACGTCCTCGAGCCCGCCGAGAGAGATGGGCTTGGCCAAGAAGTCGTTCATGCCGGCCTCCATGCAGCACTGCTGGTCCTCGCCGAAGGCGTTGGCCGTGAGGGCGACGATCGGGATGGGCGCCGCCCCGTGCGCGGCCTCGCGCCGGCGGATGATGCGCGTGGCCTCGAGGCCGTCCATCTCCGGCATCCGTACGTCCATGAGGATCAGGTCGTACTTGGCCTGCAGGAGCTGCTCGAGCGCCTCCTGCCCGTTGGCCGCCACCCCGGCGCTCAGGCCGAGCCGCGCGAGGAGGCGGGTCGCGAGGTGCTGATTGACCATGTTGTCCTCGGCCACCAGCACGTGGCCTCGCAGCTGCCGCCGCGTCGCGAGGGGCGCGACCGACACCTTCGGCGCCCGCACCTCGTCGCCCCGCAGGAGCTCGGCCAGGCACTGCTGCAGCCGCCGTGGCCGGATGGGCTTGGCCAGGCACGCCGCGAGGCCCGCCGCGGCCAGCGAGGCGCTCGTCTGCATGGACGCCGCCGAGCTCAACAGGATGCGCGTCACCCCGCCGAGCGTGGGGTCGGCCTGGATCCGACGGGCCAGCTCGAGCCCGTCCATCTCCGGCATCATCATGTCGAGCAGCGCCACCCGATAGGGGCGCGACTCCGACCGGGCGCGCGCCAGCGCCGCGAGCGCCTCCTCGCCCGACGCCACGCACGCCACCTCCACCTGCCAGGCCCCGAGGAGCTTCTGCAGGAACACGCGGTTGGTCTGATTGTCGTCGACCACCAGCGCGCGTAGCCCGGCGAGGGACGACAGCGCGGCCGGCGCGCTCGCGGCGCAGGGCTCGACGGGCAGCGTGAGGGTGAACGTGGAGCCCCGGCCGAGCGCGCTCCGGCACGAGATCTCGCCCTCCATCAGGTGGGCCAGGCGCTGGCAGATGGCCAGGCCGAGCCCCGTGCCACCGAACCTGCGGGTGGTCGACGAGTCCGCCTGCACGAACGGGTTGAAGAGCCGGTGCTGCGCCTCCTCGGTCATGCCGATCCCGGTGTCCTGGACCTCGATCCGGAGGAACGCGCGCGGGCCGCCCAGGGAGGCGACCTCCACGGTCACGTTGACCTCGCCGGCCTGGGTGAACTTGATCGCGTTCGACAGGAGGTTGGTGAGGATCTGCCGGATCCGCGCCTCGTCCGCCCGCACGGTCATGGGCACGTCCGGCGCGATGTACGTGTTGACCTCGAGCCCCTTGCCGTGGGCGCGCGAGGCCATGAGCTCGATCACCGCCTCGATGGTGGGCCACAGCTCGAACTCGATCCGCTCGAGCTCGAGGCGGCCGGCCTCGATCTTGGAGAAGTCGAGGATGTCGTCGAGCAGCGTGAGCAGCGCCTCGCCGCACTTGCTCACCGTCTCGCAGAAGCCGCGCTGCTCCTCGTTGAGCGGCGTCGTGAGGAGCAGGCTCGTCATGCCGATGATCCCGTTCATCGGCGTCCGGATCTCATGGCTCATCACCGCCAGGAACTCGCTCTTGGCGCGGCTGTACGAGTCGGCCTCGAGCTTGGCGCTCTTCAGCTCGTCGTGCTGGCGCTTGAGCCGCTCGGACAGGCGGACCGCGTCGGCGAGCGCCGTGGCCTGGCTCTGGAGCGCGAACAGGAGATCGGTCGTCGGATCGTGGATGGCGAAGTCCGACAGCGTGAGCCCGCACCCGCTCAGATCCTCCAGGCTCTCGATCCAGGGCGAGCCGAGGAAGCAGAAGGCCCCCTCTTGCTCCACGATCTGGCCGCGGAGCACCACGCCGCCCTCGATCGGGGCCACGAGCAGCACCTGACCGATCACCCCCCGCAGCGCCGCCTCGTCGAGCGCCGGCGCCGCGGGCTCGAACCGGAAGCACGCCGCGAACGCCGCCCCCGACCGCAGGCCCGGCAGGAGCCGGGCGAGCGAGGGCCCGAACTCGACGATGGCCAGGGCCCGGTCGAGCACCAGGTAGAACGGGAACGCCCGCGCGAACAGCTCGTCTGACAGGGCGAACGGCATGGCCTCACCCGGCCGTCGGGAACGACAGACGGAAGAGGTCGTGCCCGTGCTCGGCCCGGCGCTCGACCTGCGTGATCTCGACGGTCTCCGCGAACCGCTCGGCCAGCCCCTCGAGGAGGCCGAGCATCATGGGCGAGAGCCCGGCGCGCGTGCTCTCGTAGCGGACGAAGACCACCTGCCCCCCCGACTCCTCGACGACGTGGAAGACCGGCGGCCTGAGGTGCCGGAACCGCACGAGGACGCGGGCGTGGAGCTGGGGCAGCGAGCGCAGGAACTCCCGCAGGTTGTTGCCGGCCATCTGCAAGAGCCCGCCGTAGCCTTCCTTCGCGGTGTAGGTGATCCAGTGCCGGCCGAACGCCCGCAGGAGGCTGTCCGCGTCCACGCCGAGCACCTCGGAGGCGGCCCCCACCAGACGGTAGGTGAGCTCGTCGGGGTAGGCCTGCATACTGACGAACATCTGGTGTTCGGAGGCCGCGCGCTCGAGGATCTTGTACCAGGCCTCCTCGCCGAACTGGTTCCGTACGAGCTGCTCGATCGCTCGATTGACGAGTCCATACATCCGCCACCTCCGGGATCTGCCGTACCTTTGCCCTACACATCGGCAGCGACGGTGCAGGCTTGAGGACCGGCGCGATTCTCCGCGTGAGCGTGAGCGTGAGCGATTACTGGCTGGTGCCAGCGAGCGAATCGATCACTTCAACGATAGATGACGAGATGGATGTTGGAACGTAGGCACGCGGCGGAACGTGGCTCAGTCGCTCACACTCACGCTCACGCTCACGGTGGAGTACGGGGAGTACGGGGGGGGATGGCGGGCTCTATCGGATCCCTCCGAGAGCCTGGCCGCGGCCCTGCACCGGGGTCTTCTGCAGTCCTGGCACCGGCCGATGCCACTTCAGCCCCGGGACACAGCGCTCGATCGACAGCACGAACTCCTTCGGGTCCGAATGGAGCCGCATGAGACCGCCGCCGAGGAAGAGGTTCACGAGGTTGGCGGCCATGACCACCAGCCGCGAGCGCAAGAGCGCCACGATGCTGCAGATGTCGTTGCGATGGCACTTGAGCCAGAACTCCACCCACTCACGGAACTTCGTATCGATGCCGGCGAGATCCCAGCAGTCGGCGATGAAGACCAGGGGCTTCTCCTGCTGCTGCGCCAGGTGGAACTCGCGATCCATCTCCCGGCGCAGCGGCTCGCAGAAGCCGGCGCCCAGATGCCCCGTGGAGACGAGCAGCACGAGGCCCGGGCGTAGTCGCTGCAGGGTCATCTTGCCCCGCGCGTCTTCAAAGCTGAACGTACCGTCGGACTGCATAGACTTGTTCGGCATGATGGACTCCTTTCGATTGTTCTATCGTTTGATCCTGACCCAGAACCTCAGCCCCGCGCCGCGACCGGCTGCAGGCTGGATGCAGACCGGTGCCATCCCAGACCAGGGACACAGCGCTCGATGGCCATCTCGAACTCCCTCGGCTCGGAGTAGCTGATCATGAGGCCCCCGCCGAGGAACAGGCTCATGATGTTCGACGCCATCACCACCAGCTTCGACTTGACCAGGCTGATGACGCTCGCGATCTCCCCGCGGTGGCACTTGAGCCAGAACTCGAGCCGCTCGCGGAACTTCGTGTCGATGCCCTGGAGCTCCCAGCAATCGACGATGATCACCAGGGGCTTCTTGGGCACCTGCGCGAGCCCGAACTCGCGCTCCATCCCCTGCCGCAGAGGCTCGAAGAACTCGAGCCTGACGTGGCCGGTATAGGTGAGCAACACCACGCCGGGGCGTAGACGCAGGAGAGTCGCTCTGCCCCGCTCGTCTTCCACCTTGACCGAACCGTCCGACTGCACGCATCTGCTTTGCATAGCGATCTCCTCCAGGACAGTTATGTTCTTGCCCCTGCCGTAAGCTCTTCCGGCCCCTGCGGCATCACGCCGCGACCGGCCACACCGACCGTGACGGGATCCCCGCCAGCGCCGCGTCCTGACCCGGGTCGGGTTCCGCGGCGCGCTCGTACGCGATCTGCGTCGCCAGCGCCTCGCCGTCCACCACGGCGCGATATTGGCGGTAGCGCGACGCCATGCTCTCCCACACGGCGAACCCATGCACCGCGTAGCGCACTGCCTGGACCCAGCGCCGCAGCGACTCGTTCTTCCGCTCATCCTCCCGCATCTCGTCGATGAGATCCTCGGCCAGCTCGTCGAACCGCGCGACGTCGCGCCGATGCATGGCGACCACCCGCGCGAACGCCTCGCGCATCGGCAGGCCCTGGTGCGCGCTCAGCACCGTCACCGCGTTGGGCCACGCGTGGGCCATGTCCTTGCCCAGGCTCAATAGGTCGTTGTCGAGCGCCACCAGCCGCGACGCCAAGAGCTCGAGCGCCTTGACGACGGGGTGCGCGTGCAGCGCCCCGAGCTCGCAGCCCTCCGTGTACTCGAGGAGGTGGAACATGGGGTACATGCCGATGCTGATCACGCGGCGTCCGAGGTAGCCTTCCAGATCCATGCTCCTGCCGGAGCGCTGCTGCTCGCGCGCCCGCTCCGTCTCGATCCGCGACACGGCCAGCCACTGATGCATGGTCTTGCCGAGGCGCGCGCTCCAGTCCCGGCTCTGCGTCAGGCGCAGCCGCCGCCCGAGCTCGTACCAGGCGGTGATGTAGCGCGAGGCCCCCGCCGGCAACCGCTCGCCGGTGATCGCCGCGTACAGCTCCCCCGTCGCCGCCCGCTCCGCCGTCTCGACCTCGTAGTCATCCCAGAACAGCCACAAGGTGAGGAACTCGGTGATGATCAGGTACCGGCCATAATTCGTATAGGGCACCGCATACCCACTGAAGTGGCCGCAGCAGAACTTCTGCAGGAGGTCCTCTTCTTCGGGGGTGCAGCCCATGCCGTGCGCCTTCATCCAGGCGATGGCCTCCTCCGTGGCGGCGTCGGTGTGGACATTGGCGCCGGCGCGCCAATGATCGGGGAACACGATGCGAGGCATGGAGCTCTTCTGCACGAGACTCAGGTTCTTCATCGGAAGCCTCCCTTCGGTAAGACCGCCCCCCTCGCGCCGGGGCCCGCCTCGGCCCCCGCGCCATCCGGCGTCGGTCTTGATGACCTGCGGCGCAGGTCGTCGCGTTGTGATTGATGTTACGAACGACGGCTCGAGAACACGGCCGGGACCCTGGCCCGCCGCGAGATCTCGGTGGCCGTGCCGAGCGCCGCCCGCACCCGCCGGCCCCACCCCAGGCCGGGCGCGAAGCGCTCCACGGCCTTGTCGAACTCCGCCGGGTCCGAGTACATCTTGATGAGGCCCCCGCCGAGGAAGATGCTCATGATGCTGGTGGCCATGGCCACCAGCCGCGACTGGATCAAGCCGAGCACGTTGCCGACCTCGCCGCGGTGGCTCTCGAGCCAGTGCATCCACAGCTCGCGGAAGCCCGTCTCGACGCCCTTGAGCTCCCAGCAGTCGGCGATCATGACGAGCGCCTTCTTCTGCATGTGCGCCAGCTCGATCTCGTATTCCATCTCCAGGCGCAGCGGCGTGAAGAAGTCCGCCTTCAGATGCCCGGTATAGGTGAGCAGCACGACGCCCGGACGCACCCGCAGCAGCACCGCCTTCCCCTGCTCGTCCTCGAACCGGATGGACCCGTCTGCCTGCAAATTCCTGGTTGGCATGGTGACCTCCTCCTAGAGGTTGAAGTGACCTTCTGGAGGACGGGCAGTATCAACTTCCGGGCCAACTCGTTTGCCAAGCGCTGGCGCGGCGGCGCGTCGCCAAGATTACGCAATAATTGCCAAGCGGCCCATGAAGCGAATTCTTCGCGCTTCTCCAGCGGCCCTCCCTCCTCCAGGCGCCAGCGTTGGGCGCGGACGTCTCTCCGGCCCGGCCACGGGCACGGCCTCGCCGTCTGGCTCGGTGGACCTCGGTGCTCGGGGGCGGAGACGCTCGCTGGGGGAGCCTGGCCGTCAACCTGCGGTGATCAAGGAAGGAGATAGAGGAGATAGAAGGAAAGAACCGCCCGGCCGCTCACTCGATCGCGTAGAGCAGCCGTACCGGGTAGCACAGGGGGCAGGGCTGTGGCTTGAGGCGCCAGCCCATCAGGGTCCGGACAATCACCTCGTCGGCGCCCGGGATCCCTTGTAGGACACGCACCTTGCTCACCTCGCCGCTCTCCTGGGTACAGACCACGGCGACGAAGGTCATCTCGCTACCCTGGTACTGCATCTTGACGGTCGCCGGGATCGCCGGCAGCGGGCGACGCAGATACTCCTCGAGCTCCGGCTCATGGGCCTGGTTCTTGGGCCGGGCCGGCGGCGCGGACGTGCTGCTGCTCATGGCCGGGGCGGCGGGACGAGCCAGGGCCCCTGACGGAGGTGGCCCTCCCGAAGCAAGCGGCGGCGGCGGCGCCGGAGCAGCGGCCGGCAGGCGGTTCGCCGCCTCCTGCGGACCCTTGGCGCTCGCCGCCGAGGCCGCGGGCGGCTGTCTCGCGAGCAGCTCCGGCAGCGCGTCGTTCGGCGCCAGGGCCAGCATGAGGCCCGGAGCGCGGTCCCCCTGCGGAGCGGCCGGCATCGACGGGGGCAGGGTCCCCGCCGGCACCGCCTGGAGCACCGGAGGCCCCACACCGGCCACCAGGCCCGCGCCCCGATTCGCGGGCCCCGAGGCCCTGCTCGGCGCCCGCACGCTCTCGGAGACCATCACCCGCACGGGCACCTTGCGCATCTCCGTGCGCAGCTGCTGCTCCCGATCGCCCAGGACCAGCAGCGTCTCGGTCAGGTAGCCCTCGAGCACGAGCTGGACCTTGAAGTCGGGCCGCCCCTTGACCAGGCTCACCCGGAGCGGCGTGGTCCCGAGCGGCTTGCCCTCTCCCACCCGCACGACCTGCGCCCCCGCGGGCTCCGAGAAGAGGAGCACATCGACGTGGTTCACCGCCGCCGCAGGCGCCATGCGCGGCGCGGGCGCCTGCCGGATCCGCGACCACCAGGCGCCCGCCAGCTCGACCCCGAGGAACAGCGGCACCATCACGAGCGCCCCCGCGAGCCCCCACCGCCAGCGCCGCCGCGCCGGCCCCAACGCCGGCGCGCCCACCCGCGACTCGCGCTGGATCTCCTCGAATGCCTGATGGAGCTCCGCCGAGATCCGGCGGACCTCCGCCGGGGCCGGCCCCACCTCCCGGGAGCTCCGCGCCGGCGCCTGCACCAGCAGCAGGCGCGAGACGTGGCTCGCCTCCTCCGAAGACCCGGCCGGCAGCGGCCCCGGCACGAAGCCCCCTTCGAGGAGCGCCATGCGCAGCTCCGCCATCGACTGGTAGCGCTTGGCGCGCTCCTTGGCCAGGCAGCGCATCGAGATCGCCGACAGCCCCCGGTCCACCTGCGGCGCGATCTCGAACGGCGACGGCGGCATCGCCGTCATCTGCCCGAGCAGCACCTCCCGCATCGTGCCCGAGAAGGGCAGCCGGCCGGTGAGCATCTCGTAGAGCATCACCCCGAGCGCATAGATATCGGTGCGGTGGTCGAGCACGCTCTTGCCGTCGCACTGCTCGGGCGACATGTACTCCGGCGTGCCGAGCACCGTCCCCATGCGCGTCATGCTCTTGTTCTCCGGCAGGTCGAGCAGCTTGGCGATGCCGAAGTCGAGGATCTTGACGAACAACGGATCGCCGTCGCGCCGCAGGAGGAAGACGTTCTCCGGCTTGAGGTCGCGATGGATGATGTGCTTGGCGTGGCTCGACGCGAGCGCGCTCGCCACCTGGTCCACGATGTGCGCGATCTCGGGCGCCGCCAGCGGCTGGCGCCAGAGCCGTTCCTTCAGGCACTCGCCGTCGAGGAACTCCATCACCAGGTAGACCACCTCGCCCTCCTCGTCCGCGGTCTGCCCGAGGTCGAGCACCTCGACGATGTGCGGGTCCCCGATGTCGTTCGCGGCGCGGGCCTCGTGAAAGAAGCGGAGCACCATCTCCTGGTTCCGCGCCATCTCCGGGTGCAACACCTTGACCGCCACCTTGCGCCCGATGATCGGGTGCTCCGCGAGGTAGACCGTGCCCATCCCGCCCGCGACGAGCAGCCTGGTGATCAGATAGTTGCCGAGCTTCTTCCCGACCAGTGACATGTTCATTCCTCCCGCAACGGGTAATTCATGCGCCGTGCCAGGGGCCGACCGATCCCTCTCCAGCACGGCCTCCTCCCCGCCCTGCCCTCGAGGCTGAGACGAATACGCAAAAGCTGCAGGGGGAGCAGGCGCTTCGCAGAACCTGCAGCGCCGCGCCTCCCCTCGATGAGATCCCTTCCTTAAGAGGAGCTCCACCCGCTGTAGCGACGGCAGGGCACCGCCCTTGCTAGAGCCCACCGTGGATCCGGCGGCATGGCGTCGCCGATCCCCGAGAGCGCACACCGGGTCGCCCGCCGCTGCGTCGGCGCGCGGCGACCCATCAGGCGCACAGCCCCACGGGAGGAGCCCATGGACACCAGCCCATCTTCGTCGCGCACCTTCTTCATCCTGCTCGCCGCCCTCGGCGGCCTGGCCACCCTCGTCACGGGCGGCTGCGGCCGCGGCGACCCCGGCACCGAGCCGGAGGACGCCGCGCCCCCGCAGGCCATCCTCCTCACCTCCGTCACCCCCACCGGCGCCCTCGCCGTCGGCCACGCCGTGCACACCGAGACCCTGCTCCTCGATGGCCGCGTCCTCATCACCGGCGGCACCACCCAGGCCTTCCGCGACTACGTCCGCCCCGTCGGCGCCCGCATGGAGCTCTACGATCCCGCGCGGGGCAGCTTCCAGAGCGCCGGCACCATGATCACCGCCCGCGGCCTGCACACCGCCACCCGCCTCGCCGACGGCACCGTGCTCATCGCCGGCGGCGAGATCGAGGGCCTCCAGTCCCTCGACAGCGCCGAGCTCTACCGCCCGTCGAGCGGCGCCGCCGTCACCCCTGGCCGCCTGACCCTCCCCCGCCAGGCCCACGCCGCCGCCCTCCTGCCCGACGGCGACGTCCTCCTCGTCGGCGGCTACTCCAGCAAGCTCGGCCGCTTCACCGAGACCGCCGAGCGCTACACCCCCTCCACCGGCCAGTTCCGCGCCACCGGCTCCATGAGCCGCGCCCGCCAGCTCGCCACCGCCACCATGCTCAACGACGGCCGCGTCCTCGTCGCCGGTGGCTATGACACCGCCGGCCCCGTGGCGACCGCCGAGATCTACGATCCCCGCAGCGGCACCTTCACCCGCGTCGGCTCCCTCCAGCGCGCGCGCCTGCTCCACCGCGCCACCCTCCTCGACGACGGCCGTGTCCTCGTCACCGGCGGCGCCAACCTCGCCTCGCTCACCCCCTGCGAGCTCTTCGATCCCGCCACCGGCACCTTCACCCTCACCGGCAGCCTCGCCACCGCCCGCCAGCTCCACACCGCCACCCGCCTGCGCAACGGCCGCGTCCTCGTCATCGGCGGCACCGCCCAGTTCCAGGCCCTCGAGGCCCTCGCCTCCGCCGAGCTCTACGATCCCGCCACCGGGCAGTTCCAGTCCGCCGGCAGTCTCACCACCGCCCGCCAGCGCCACAGCGCCACCCTCCTCGACAACGGCGACGTCCTCGTCGCCGGCGGCCACAACACCGCCATGGCCCTCACCGCCGAGCTCTTCCGCGTCACCCTCGCCGACCTCACCATCACCCCCACCCACCCCGTCCTCACCGGCGGCACCACCCAGGCCTTCAGCGCCACCCTCACCGGCCTCACCGACACCCGCGTCACCTGGACCGCCACCGGCGGTCAGATCACCTCGGCCGGCGTCTACACCGCCCCCATCACGCCCGGGGACTACGTCGTCACCGCCCGGAGCGCCGCCGTCCCCGCCGTCACCGCCGCCGTCACCGTCACCGTCCTCCCCCCTCTCGATCCCACCCTCGCCGCCGCCCACGTGGCCCCCACCATCACCCGCCTCCCCGACGGCCGCGCCCTCATCGCCGGCGGCGTCAGCCAGCCCTTCATCGACTACGCCAGGCCCGTCTCCGCCGTGGCCGAGCTCTTCAACCCCACCACCCTCCAGATCACCCGCACCGGCGACCTCGCCAAGGCCCGCGCCCTCCACACCGCCACCCTCCTCGGCAGCGGCCTGGTCCTCATCGCCGGCGGCGAGCAGGACGGCGTGCGCACCATCGACACCCTCGAGGCGTTCGATCCCTCGCGGGGCGCCTTCACCCCCGCCGGCACCCTGACCAGCCCCCGCCAGGGCCACAGCGCCACCCTCCTCCGCGACGGCCGCGTCCTCCTCGTCGGCGGCTACGACGGCGTCCACCGCCGCTACCTCAGCAACGCCGAGATCTACGATCCGCGCACCGGCCGCTGCACCGCCGCCGCCCAGCTCAACGAGCCCCGCCAGCTCCACACCGCCACCCTCCTCGCCGACGGCCAGGTCCTCGTCGCCGGTGGCGTCACCGCCGCCGGCGCCGTCGCCTCGGCCGAGCGCTACGATCCCCAGACCGGCCGCTTCACCCTCGTCCCGGGCGGCATGAACGCCGCGCGCTTCCTCCACGGCGCCGCCCTCCTCCCCGGCGGCCGCGTGCTCATCACCGGCGGCGACGGCACCCTCGATCGCGGCCTCACCGCCCTCACCTCCGCCGAGTCCTACGACCCCCTCACCAACCACTTCGAGACCACCGGCCGCATGGCCGTCCCGCGCCAGCAGCACACCACCACCCTGCTTGGTGACGGCCGCGTCCTCGTCACCGGCGGCGCGGCCTTCTTCGAAGGCGTCGCCGCCCTCGACACCGCCGAGATCTACGACCCCGGCACCGGCCAGTTCGCCACCCTCGCCCGCCGCCTCGCCCGCCCGCGCCAGCGCCACGGCGCCTTCCCCCTCAGCGACGCGAGCGGCGGCGAGCACGTCGTCCTCGTCGGCGGCCACGGCATCGACAACCTCCTCCCCTCCGAGATCTACCGCCTCGGCCCTACCCTCCCCCCGTCACCGCCCCCGCCGCCCCCGCCGCCCGGCGGCAACGACCGCTACTTCCCCGCCGGCTCCGAGTGGGCGCGCAACGTCACCCAGGACCCCGTCGACGTCGAGTCCTCCCAAGTCATCGCCACCCTCGCCGCCCTCGGCGGCTGGGGGCTCGGCGAGATGCGCGTCGACTTCCGCATGAACGTCCTCGAGGCCGGCGACAGCGCCTTCTTCTACAGCTTCACCCCCACCTCGGACTTCTACTACCCCGACTGCGACCTCGTCCCCATGCCCATCCCCCTCACCGGCGCCGTCGAGGGCGAGCCCGGCTACCAGTGCCAGAGCCTCCTCGGCGACTGCCACCTCCTCGTCGTCCACCGCGCCACCCACCGCCTCTTCGAGATGTACCGCGCCAACATCGCGGGCGGCGCGGGCGGCGCCTTCTACGGCGGCTGCCTCGTCGTCTGGGACCTCGACCGCCTCTACCCCAAGAACGGGCTCGGAGAGCAGTGCACGAGCGCCGACTCCGCCGGCTTCCCCATCGCCCCCCTCCTCTTCACCGCCGACGAGATCGCCGCCGGCAGCATCGATCACGCCCTCCGGTTCGCCCTGCCCGCCGAGCGCATCCGCGCCGGCACCTACGTCCGCCCGGCCACCCACGCCGGCGCCCCCAGCGGCCCGCCTACCGCGCCTCCCGTCGGCGCCCGCTTCCGGCTGCGCGCCGACTACCCCCTCGCCAGCCTCCCGAACGAAGCCGCCCGCATCGTCGCCCGCGCCCTGCAACGCTACGGCATGCTCCTCGCCGACGCCGGCAGCAGCACCCTCATCGCCCAGACCGACACCTACACCGCCCACAAATGGGCCGGCCTCCTCGCCCCCCGCGACCTCGCCCAGCTCCAGGTCACCGACTTCGAGATGCTCGACGCCGGCGACCGCTTCACCGCAGGCTACAACTGCCGCCGCAACTTCTGACCCGCCGCCTCCACCCCTCGCTTCCCCGCCCCTCGCTTCCCCGCCTCCCGCGCCCCCTCCGAGCTCAGCCTGAAGGCCCTCTACGGCGTGAAGCCGTCACCATCGGGCGCAGGTACCGTCACTAATAGGATGGAGATCGCGAGTAGCCGCGGGCATGTGTCATCAACCAGCTCGGAAATGACATCTTGCCGCGGGACTATGTGACCAACCAGCATGGAGATGAATGGATCTCGCCGAATGGTGATATTAACCAGCGTGGAATGGACGTCATCCCGCGCGAAAGTGTTACCAACCAGCGGTTAGGGTGTCATCAAGCGGAGATTTCTCGTCATCCATGCGCGGTGGAGTGGGATCAACGGGGGGGGGAGCGTTATCAACGCGGGG
>DATAGU010000260.1:0-5170 GCA_036263495.1 Polyangia bacterium
CAGCTGGCCGCTCGTGCGCAGGCACTCGCCGAGCTCGAAGTAGGCCTCCTCGGAGAGGCCCGTCACCTCCGGCGGCGCGACCGCGCGTTCGAGCCAGTGGCGCTGCGCCGCGACGTCTTGCAGCATCGCCGATGCCTGGGCCGCGCCGAGGGCCGCACGCACACGCTGCGCTTCATCGCGCGTGTGGGCCATCCGGACATAGCGCCGGCGTGCCTCGGCCACCTGCCCGGCTCGCAGGAGCGCGGCCGCGCGCTCGAATCGGGCCCGCTGCGGCAGGCAAGCCACCACGGCTTGCAAGAGCACCAGCAGCAGCAGCGACCAGCGGCTCATGCCGTGAGTCTACCGGCATCGTCACCGTGGCGCGACTGTGTGGATGAGCGCGCCGGTCATGACCCGCACCGGCGGCGCGAGGAGGAGGGCGATGCCGCACGCCGCCAGCACCGGCGCGAGGACCCAGATCGCGCCCGGCCAGC
Organism: Polyangia bacterium; assembly: GCA_036263495.1. Lineage (GTDB taxonomy): Bacteria > Myxococcota_A > Polyangia > Palsa-1104 > SHYY01 > DATAGU01. Next base: position 474 of record DATAGU010000260.1, read on the forward strand.
CGAGCCACTTCCCCGCCACCCAGTCGAGCACGTAGCTCACCAGCACGAGCGAGATCCCTAGCACCAACGCCGTCGGCCCCGGGCAGCCGCCGAGGAAGAAGGCGACGCAGGACGCCACCACGCCGGCCAGGTTGACCCCATCGCGCGCATAGCCGAACCACCAGACGCGCCCCGCGCTCCCGTCCTCCTCGCGACGCCGGAGCCGGGCCAGCGCGGCCAGGTAGGCCGGGACGGTCAGCGCCAGGAGCAACGCCCCCAGCCAGGGGCGGAGATCCAAGCCATCCACGCCGCTCCTCAACGTTCCTCGGGGAGGGTCGGCCGAGCGATGGCCGCAGCGTTTGTCGCGCCGGGGAATGCGTGGTACCGTCTGGACGTCAAGGAGGCATGCTCCATGTTTGGTCTCGGCTTCGGCGAGTTGCTCATCCTGCTCGCCATCGTCCTCGTGGTCTTCGGTGCTGGCAAGCTGCCGCAGCTTGGCGATGGCTTGGGGCGCGCGATCAAGAATTTCAAGCGTTCGGCTTCCGGTGCGGACGAGATCGAGGTCACACCCAAGCAGCCCGCCAAGGAAATCGGCGATCGCGCCCGGGAGGCGGAGACCAAGCCCTGAATCGCTGGAGGACCGGCAGCACGGCGGCGGACCCGCTCTCGAGTTCGCCGCCACACCCCGCACGCCCCTTCGACCCCCCAGAAAACGAACCGCCCGCTCAGTCCGTCTCTTGATCCGACAGCCGCTTCTCTAGATCGCTCAAGCGCTCCTGCAGCTCCTTGAGGTCCTTCTGCAGCACCGTCCAGGGCGCGAGCGCTTCCACCACCTTGTGGACGCGCTCGTCCACGCGCTTCTGCCACTCGTCGAACGTCTGCTGCGAGCGCTCGAGGAACTCGCGCACGGCGGTCTGCACCATGTTGCCCGGTCCCAGGCTCGGGGCCTCGGTCCCATTGAGCGCCGGGGCCGGCGAGGCCGGCGGCTCGGCCGTCGCCAGCGCCTCCTTCCCGGCATCGGCTTCGGACCCGTCCCCGCCCTCTCCTTCCGGATCGCCCAGGCGCAGCACCGACCGCACCCGCGCCCCGGCCTGCGAAGCCAGCTCCTGCAGCGACTCGCCGCCCGACTGGATGATGTTGCGCATCGCGGCCAGCGGCAGGAACGACTTCCGCTTCTTCTCCTCCTCGAAGATGATCTGCGCCAGCGTGACCGACGTCAGATCCTCCTTGGAGTTGTTGTCGACAATCTTGACGTCCTCACCGCAGCGGATCATGTCGGCGATCTGATCCAGCGTCACGTAGCGGCTACGCTGCGTATCGTAGAGCTTGCGGTTCGCGTAGCGTTTGATGACCCTCGTCTCGGTCATGGCACTCCAGGGTGGCACTCTCGCGTCGCGTCCTCTGAGAGGCCGCGACGTGGCGCGGTCGCGTTAAAACGCAAAACCCCCCGATACATTGACTGTGTACTGATGCGGTGAGCGGTCCGGAACGTCCTTGCCGGCGTGATTGCAGCGCCCCACGCCGAGGTCCCCGCAGGCCGTGAAGAGGAACTCGCCCGTCAACACGAGGACCGAGTACTGCAGCCGCAGTCCGCCGAAGAAGCGCCAGCGCAAGATATTGTCCTGGTTGGCGAACACCACATTGTTGTTGAGGTCGAGACTGTTGGGTCCCTGCTCGTAGGCATCGACGCCGGGGGTGGTGTCGATGACCTGGCTGCGGCCGATGACCAGGAGTCCGGCCGCGCCGAGATACGGCGTGAGCGTCACCGTGCCGCGCACGCCGAAGTTCTTGGACAGCTCGATGTCGCTCTGCACCAGCGTGAGCGACAGCTGCGGCGTGCCGAACACGCGCGCGGCCGAGCCGCGCACCGCGATCGAGGGCAGCCCGAACCGATGATAGCCCTCGTGGAGGCCCACTTTGACGTAGGCCTGCAGCGCGTAGATGTTCGATTGCAGGAGCTTGGTCGCCCCCACGCCGATCTCGAACCCGGGCACCGGCAGCCAGAACCCCTTGCGGGCGGTCACCGACAGGGTCTGCGCCCAGCGGGGGAGGCCGCGGTTCGGGCCATCCTTGCCTGCGGCCCCACGTTGCCAGGGACACTGGTTGCTGTCGAGGTCGGCCGGGTTGGCCGGGTTCTGCCGGCAGGTAGAGTTGGAGAGCGTGCTGAAGCCGGCGTCGAAGGTGACCTGGAAGCCGGAGTAGCCGAGCGTGTCCGCCGGAGAGAGGATGCGCGGCGCGAGGATCACGCCGAGCTCCGAGCTCAGCTGGCGGTAGTCGGCGCGCGCCGATGCCGCCTCGGGATCAGGCCCACCGCCCGAGCCCGTGCGCGGGATCAGGCGATGGAGCGTGAGATCGAGGAGATCGGCATGCGCGTGGCTACTCGCGGTGATCAGAGCGAGCACCCCGAGCATGGACCATCGTCGATTGAGCGAGCGCATGCGGGGACGAGGGGGAGGCTACCCCCCACGGCGACAACGTGTCAAGAAGTCGGACAGTTATTGCCGGACTTGGAGGTTTCGGCCTCCGTGGCCGCACCTGATACAATCCGAGCGTGCAGCCCGTCCTCTACGACTTCCACGCCCCTCTGTTCGGGGAAGTCTCCTTCCCCGCCTACTTCACCCTGCTCACCATCGGCTTCGCCATCGCCATCTGGATCACCTACCGCGAGGCCCCGCGGATCGGCCTCGATCGCGAGCTGGTGCTCGACAACGATCTCTGGATGGTGGTGTGGGGCATCATCGGCGCCCGCGTCCTGCACCTCATCGCCGACGGCCATTTTCATGAGTACGTGGACCTGTGCCTCGACCCGCGCAAGGTCCCGGCCATCGACGCCCTGGTCGCCCGCTGCACGAGCGACGCCCAGTGCGGCTACGACTACCTGTGCGACCTCGCCAACAACACGTGCCACCCCCCGCGCGACTGCCTGGCGGCCGTCAAAGTCTGGCGCGGCGGCCTGGCGTATTACGGCGGTTTCATCTTCGCCACCGCCTTTGCCATCCGCTTCCTCCACCGCCACCGGATGAACGTCCTCCGCGTGTGCGATCTAGCCGCCCCCACCATCGCCCTCGGCCTGTTCTTCGGCCGCATCGGTTGCTTCTTGAACGGCTGCTGCTACGGCAAGGAGAGCGACTCTCCGCTGGCCCTGTCCTTCCCGCGCTACAGCCCGGTGTGGCGTGCGCAGCTCGATGCCGGCCTCATCAACACCGACCAGGCGCCCCTGGCCGTCCATCCCACCCAGCTCTACGAGGCGGCCGGCTGCCTCCTCATCTTCATCGTCCTCTACTTCGTCGTGCGGCCGTACAAGCGGCGCGACGGACAGGTCATCGCCTGGCTGCTCATCCTCTACGCCATCGCCCGCTCCGCGGTCGAGATCCTTCGAGATGACGATAGAGGCGTGCTCTTTGGCTTCCTCTCCACGTCGCAGCTCCTGTCGCTGCCGCTGGCGGCGGCGGGCGTCTACTTGCTTCTGCGCCTGCGCCGGCCCGTGGTCACCCCGCCGTCGGGCTGAGATGCTGTCTGTGGGACGGCTCCCGCAGATGGGTGACCCCGCGGGGTCCCGGGTCTTCAGTGTCCTTCGCGCTCCAGGTCCTCGGCTCACGCTGGTGGCTTTGAGCTGATCGACGCCGTAGATGCCTGCGGAGTCGCGCTGCGGACACTGACGACCCGGTCCCCCGCACACGCTGCGCGCTCTGGCGGAGCTGTCTTTGGGGGCGGGGGCTTCGGGTGTACCCTCGTGGCAAAGGGGACAGGCGATGACAGGGACCTCCATCGGCTGGCTGCACTGGACGGACTTGCACATGGGCCACGAGCTCGGTCGCCCGTTCCTTCACAATGTGGAGGAGGAGCTGCTGGCCGATCTGGCGCGGTTGCACAAGAAGGCCGGTCCCTGGGACGCCGTGCTCTTCACCGGCGACCTCACCCAGCAGGGCAAGCCCGAGGAGTTCCAGGCTCTCGACCAGTTCCTCGGCCGATTGTGGACGCACCTCGAGACCCTCGGCTCACGGCCGGTGCTCATCGCCGTGCCCGGTAACCATGATCTCATGCGTCCTACGAAACCCCTGCCGGCCGCCGTGCGCGCGCTGCGCAACTGGCACGGCGACCACGAGCTGCAGAGGGACTTCTGGAGCAACGCGAGCGGCGAGTATCGCCAGGTGATCGACGCCGCCTTTGCCCCCTACAGCGCCTGGTGGCTGCATCATCCCCGCGCGCCACAGGAGCGGCGCCCCGGTCTCTTGCCCGGGGATCACGCGGTCACCCTCGAACGGAACGGCGTGCGCCTCGGCATCGTGGGGTTGAACTCGTCTTTTCTCCAGCTCACCGGTGAGGACTACAGCGGCAAGCTCCACCTCGACGTGCGCCAGATGAACGCCGTATGCGGCGACGTGCCGCGCGATTGGTTCGCTGAACACGACGCCGCCCTGCTCCTCACCCATCACCCCGTGGCCTGGCTCCACCCCGACGCGCAGCGCGATTACCAGGCCGAGATCTACAAGCCCGGTCGCTTCATCGCCCACCTCTTTGGCCACATGCACGAGGCCGCCATCCAGAGCGTGCGGCAGGGCGGCGGCGAGGCGCGACGCCACTACCAGGGCACCTCTCTCTTTGGCCTGGAGGTGTACGGCGAACGGCAAGAGCGCGCCCACGGGTACAGCGCCGGCCGCCTGTGCATTGGCGAGGGACGGGCCGAACTCCACCTGTGGCCGCGCATCATGCGGCGC
>DATAGU010000261.1:0-4207 GCA_036263495.1 Polyangia bacterium
CGTCACTCAACCACCCCGGTACCGCCACTCAACCACCCCCTCACCGCCACTCAACCCCCCCCTACGCGCCACTCAACCCCCCCCTCACCGCCACTCAACCACCCCGTACCGCCATTCAACCCCTCGTGCGCTGGCTCCTTACGAGGTCAGGTCGATGAGGATCGGGGGCGCGGCGCCCGTTCGACCAGCTCCTCCACCCACACGGCGGCCTGCGCCGGCCCTGGCAGGGCCTCGATCTGGCCCTGCACCCAGCGAGCCCGCTCTCGGAAGCTCGGGTTGTGGAGCAGCTCCCGGACCGCCGCCCGGACGGTGTCCGGAGATAGCGTGGGGCAGGCGGCATCGAGGTGCAGCGGCGCTGCCCCGGGCTGCCTGAGGATCAACCCAACCCCGAGGTCGGCGCAGCGCGCCGCATGGAACGGCTGCTCGGCCGAGAGGGGGATGACGACGAGGGGGATCCCATGGCTCAGCGTTTGGAGCGTCGTGTTCGCGCCCCCGTGCCCGATGATCACGTCGCAGTGGGGCAGGAGGAGCGTGTGCGGGAGGAACCGCTCGATGTAGACGTGCTCCGGCTGCGGGCCGTACTGGGCCGGATCCTGGTCCTTGCCGATCGCCAGGATGAGGTTGATGGGCTCGTCCCGCAGGCCCTCCAGGATCGCCCGGTAGATCTCCGGCGCGCGGTTGAAGACCGTGCCGAGCGTGGCGTGCACCGTCGGGCGCCCCGGGAGGCGCTCGATCCAGGCCGGCAGCCTCTCGCCCGGCGCGCTGTCGAACGTCGGCCGGATCGAGCGATAGCTCGGCGGGAGCGGCACGTCGGGGAACTCGTAACAGGCGGGCACCTGCGCGATGTAGAGGTGCGGGTACAGCATGTCGAGCGCCGGGTACGGCGCGAGCTGGTGGACGCTGCGGAGGTACGCCAGCTGGTCCTGGATGAGCGGCTCGAGCGCCCGGCGGTGCTGGAACAGGCCGCCCCCCATCGTCGCGTGAGGGAGCCCGAGGCGCTCCGCCACCACGCACCCCGCGAACTCGAAGACGCTGCGCACGATGACGTCCGGTCGCCAGCTCGCCACGACGTCGAGGAGCGCGCGGCTCATCTCGAGCGCCGCCGTGTCGGCGAAGACGTCCGTCAAGAACGCGAAGTGCCGCTCGTCCGGAGGCAGGTTGCGGAGGTGCGGGAAGTAGCGCTCCGCCTCGGACTCGAGCCAGTCGAGCCCGGCCGGGACCGCCTGGAACCCGCGCGCCTCGATGTGGGGGCAGAAGGACCGAGCCGTGGCGAACAGCACCTCGTGCCCTTGGTCCTTGAGCGCGTGCGCGGCGGGCAACATCGAGTGCAAGTGGCCCATCGCCGGCTGTAGGGTCAGAAGTGCTCTCATGGCGAGCCGTCGTCCTGTCGGGTGGGGGGTCTCGTCGCTCGCGGCGAGGGGGTCGCCCGGGGTGATGGGGTCCCCCGAGGCGGCGGCGTCACCCGGGGCGACGGGGTCGGCCGGCCCGTGATGACGGAGCGACGGTAGGCCTGGTTCTCTTCGCTGGCGCCGTCGAGGAGCGCGGCGCGCAGCCGGGCGGCCAGGGTGCGCACGTGGGGCTCGCGGATGAGCGTGGCGTGGTTCCCATCGATGTCCTGGACCCGGATGGGGGCCATCGAGAGCGCCTGCCACCCGGCCACGAGGTCCGTGCCCGAGGGCGGGCGCCGGCCGGGCGAGGCCACGTCCTCGGCCCCGCGCATCGCGGCGTCGAGGCGCGTGAGCTCGGCCAGGTCGGCTTGGCTCTCCTGGGCGCGGAAGAGGAGGATGGAGCCGTCGTAGCGAGCCGGCTCGTAGTCGCGGATCATGGTCAGCCGGGAGCGGAAGATCTCGACCAGGCGCTTCACCTGCGCGGCCTCGAGGTCGGGCACGGTGCCGCGCTTCTGGATCTCGCGGGCCACGTACTGCACCTGCTCGTCGAACGGCAAGGGCTGGAGCACCTCGTGGAGGGCCCCGAGGTCGGCGTCGCTGTCGGCGAGCATCTCCCGCGCGACCACCGCGAGGAGGAGCGTGTCGTCGGTGTGGGCGCGGTAGCTCTGGTTCACGATCTCGGGGGCGCCGGTGTCGATCAAGGCCAGGAGGTTCACCACCTGCCCGGCGCGCCGCAGCTGCTGCGCCATCTCGAAGGCCACCAGGCCGCCGAACGACCAGCCGCCGAGGTAGTAGGGCCCTGCCGCTTGTACCCGGCGCACGGCCTCGAGGTAGCTGGCGGCCATGTCCGCGAGGCGATCGTGGAGGCGACCGCCCTCGCTCAAGGCCGGATCCTCGAGGGCGAAGAAGGGCCGATCCGGCCCGAGGTGCCGGGCCAGCTCGCGGTAACACATGACGTGGCCGCTGCCCGGGTGGACGCAGAAGAAGGGCGGCCCGCTCCCGTGGGGCTGGAGCGCCACGAGGGGCTGCGGCAGCGCCTCGGTGCGCGGCTTGAGGGCCCGCGCCTGGTGCTCGACGGTGGATTGATTGAAGAGCGAGGCGAGCGAGATGGACGCGCCGAACTCGCGCTGGATCAAACCGGCCAGCCGCAGCGCCAGGAGCGAGTGCCCGCCGAGCTCGAAGAAGTCGTCGGTCACGCCGATGGGCCGCACCTGCAGGACCTGCTCCCACAGCTCGACGAGGCGGCGCTCGATCTCGTCGCGTGGCGCGCACAGGGGCTCGAGCAGATCGGGCCGCCAGCCGCCTGGCCGGGGCAACCGATCCCGGTCGAGCTTGCCGTTGGGCGTGAGGGGCATGGCGTCGAGCGCCACGAAGGCGGCCGGCACCATGTGATCGGGCAAGCGCTCTTTCAGGAAGGCCCGCAGGGCCGCGGCCGGTGGGGTCTCCCCCTTCGCGAGGTCCGCGACGACGTACGCCACCAGCGCCCGCCCGCCCGCGAGATCGTCGCGGGCCAGCACCGCGCACGACCGCACGCCGGGATGCTCTCGCAGCACGGTCTCGATCTCGCCGAGCTCCACGCGGAACCCGCGGATCTTCACCTGGCGATCGTTGCGGCCGAGGAAGGTGAGGGTGCCGTCCGGCCGATGGTAGACGATGTCCCCGGTGCGGTAGAGCCGGGCCCCGGGGGCGGCGCTGAAGGGGTGGGGCACGAACCGCTCCGCGGTCATGGCCGGGTGGTTCAAGTACCCCCGGGCCAGCCCGTCGCCGCCGATGTAGAGCTCCGCGGGGACCCCGACCGGCACGGGCCGCATCGCCTCGTCGAGCACGTAGACCTGGGCGTTGGAGATCGGCCGCCCGATGGAGACGCGCGACCCCACCTCGTTCGGATCCTTCATCGGGTGGCAGACGCTGAAGGTGGTGCACTCGGTCGGCCCGTAGCCGTTGACGAGCGTGATGCCCTCGATCTCGCCGAGGACCCGCCGCACGTGCGGCGCCGAGAGCACGTCGCCGCCGGCGAGGAGCACCCGCAGCCCGCGGAGCGCGGCCAGCTCGCCCTCGACCATCTGCTGGAAGAGGCCGGCCGTGAGCCAGAGCACGGTCACGCCGTGGCGGGCGATGGCGCCGCCGAGCTCGTTCAAGGAGAACGGCCCGGGCGGCAGGAGGGCGAGCCGCGCGCCGTTCAAGAGCGCCGCCCAGATCTCGAAGGTGGCGGCATCGAACGAGAGCGGCGCGGCCTGCAGGAAGACGTCGCTCGGCTTCACCTCGACGTAGTTGGTGTTGCGCACGAGCCGCACGATGTTGCGGTGGCTCACGCACACCCCCTTCGGACTGCCCGTCGAGCCGGACGTGTACATCACGTAGGCCAGGTGGTCCGCGTCCCCCTCGAGCGGCAGGTTGCCGGCCTTGGCGCGCGTGAGGGCCGACTTGCCGCTGTCCACGGGGAGCGCCCGCGGCCCGTCCGCCGGGAGGCGCGACAGGAGGTGCGTCTGGGTGAGGAGCACCTCCACGCGGCTATCCGTGAGGAGGTAGCGCACCCGCTCGGCCGGGTAGTTGAGGTCGATCGGTACGTAGGCGGCGCCGACCTTCAAGACCGCCAGCATGGCCGCGATCACGTCGACGCTGCGCTCCATGTAGAGGCCGACGAGGGCCTCGGCGCCCACCCCTTGCGAGAGCAGGTAGCGCGCGAGGCGATTGGCCCGGCTGTTGAGCGTGCGATACGTGACGGTCTCCTCGCCGGTGACGATGGCGACCGCCTGGGGGGTGGCCGCCGCCTGCGCCTCGAACAGGCGATGGAGGCTGTGCGTGCGCGGGTAATCGGT
>DATAGU010000262.1:0-3797 GCA_036263495.1 Polyangia bacterium
CGATCGGCAGGGTCAGGACCACGCGCACCAGGTCCTCGTGCCCTTGGCCGCGCACCGCCAGCGGCGCCACGTGGAGCACGTGCCCGCCTCGCGGCAGCTCGCCGGCGCAGGCCAGCAGCATCCGCTCCGTCGCCGGCGCGAGCGGGCGACCGAGCAGGATCGCGAGCGCCCGGCCGAGCACCTGCCGGTACGTCGCCGTCGCCCCCGCCGCCTGTGTCGTCGGCGCGAACAGGCGCAGTGGATCCGAGCGGAAGTAGCGCTGCACGCAGAAGAACAGGAACGGCTCCGGCGGCGCCGCTGCCCCGGGGGGCAGATCGAACTCGAGCCAGACGAACGGCACCTCCTCGTGCAGGAGCGTCCCCGGCCGCGTCCATTCGCGGCAAAACTCGAAGACCCGCTGCCAGGCGGGCGTCACCGGGAGCGCCGCCCTCGCCGCGGCCTCTTCGGCAGGCGGCCCACTCGCCAGCACCTCCCCCCCGCCGTCACCATCCAGCACACAGACGAGGAGATCCACCCGCTCCTCGTCTGCCCCGAGACGGCACTCGAAGCACGCGCAGTGGGCCGCCTCGGGCAGCGCCCGCGCCATGGGCCGCACCCGCGCCCAGGCCGCAGCCGACACCAGCGCCGCGGGCGGCGCCGCGGCGGGGACTTCATCGAGGGATGCGAGAGGGAAGATCACGACCGACCTCCAGAGAGTGAGTAGGGTGGCTCGTGGTGGTGGAGCCGAATCGAGGAGCACCCTGGCGGGTGGGCCCGCCGCCGCTCCCGGCGCCGCGCGTGCCGGCGCCGGAAGCAGCGGCGGACCTTCCCTGTCAGGCCCTGTCAGGGCTCGACCTGCCGGACTTGGATCAGGTCACCTGGAGGAGGTGCTCCTCGAGCCACGAACCGCGCCCGAAGCCCACGAACACCCCGTAGGACCCCTTGGGCGCCTCGGCGGGCAGCGTCACGCGCGCCTTGATGCGCCACTTGAGCCGCGTCCACCCGCTCGAGTAGTGATCCTCCTTGGACACCACGCCCTCGATGTGCACGTCGTCGAACTGCACCTGCTGACCATCGGGCACGAGCGCCAGCTTGATGTCCTTCGGATCCGGCAGCGGGTCGGAGGCGTAGCCATCCACCTCGATCCCGATCGTCCGCCCCTGCTCACTCGTCTTGTGGCAGCGCGAGATGACGTGGCGCCCCGGCGCCGGCCACGGGGGCTGCTCGTTGAGCGGCCGGTACTGGAACGCCCGCATCTCCTCGCTGAGCAGGGGGGCGATGCGGTCCACGTTCTGCGACAGCATCACCTCCTGCTGCTCCGGCGTGAGGTGGTAGCGGTCCATGAGGCCACCCGGGTCCTTGGAAAACACGTCCTGCAGACTCCGGCCCCGCTTCTCCTCATCGAGCAGCTCGACCACGAAACGCATGAGAGGCAACGGATGTTTCTTCTGTTCTTGCATCGGACTTCTCCTTCCCTGTCGTTGGCCCTGCCCAGGACGGGCCTCTCCCGGACCGCTACGCATCCGGAGCAACGGTCCACCATCACGAACCCACCTTCCCCGCCTCCACCTTCACCCCCCGCCGGTGCTACCGGGAGGTGCCCAAGCTCTTGCACACCGTCAGACGAGCGCCGTCACTTCTGCCCGCCCGACGGACTCAAACGCACCTGCTCCCCGCAGAACCCCTCGAGGAAGCCCTCCAGGTTCTTGGCGCGGAACGGCAAGAAGACGTCTTCCATCGCGATCGAGACGCGCCACTGCCCCGTGCGCGGGTTCCGCCCCGTGTCAGAGACGTGCACGAACGAGAGCGACCGCGGCCAGACCAGGCCATTGCCGAGATCCTTCTCGTTGCTGCTCTCGTGGCAGCCCGCGCACGTCATCGCCTCGGCCCGGGCCACGATGTTCTCGGGCGTGAGCCGCCGCGCCTCGGGATCGGGCAGCCGGGCGATCGCGCGGTTGAGCTCATCGCGCAGCGAGCTCGGCGCCCGCTCGAACCAGCAATCGTACCGGGTGTCCTCGATCGTCGGCTCCAGGCTGCAGTGCGCGTCGTTACTCACCGTGCTCTGCGCGCCATTGACCGCCTCCGTCATCTTCATGCTCACGAGGTTGGGATCGCTCGCCGCCAGGTTCCCCACCTGCCCGAGGAGCTGGCGCCGGAACTCCTGCCCCGCCGCCGAGTCCTCCATGAGCAAGGGGCCAAAGGGGTTGGTCTCGTTGGCCGTCCGCTCCACCCCCAGGACGCACGCCGCGCCCTGCGCACAGACCCGGCGCAGCTTGTATTCGCGCAGCCGCCAGTGCGGCACCACGTGCAGGTCCTCGGTCTCGGCGAAGTCGGGGTCATAGACCGAGTTCGTGCGGATCTGCCCCGTCCTGTGACCCGCGATCTCGACGAAGTGGTCCACGTGGAACAGCGGCTTGAGTTCGCGCTGCCCCGAGGCCCCCGGGAGCCCCTCGAAGAACAGCGCCTCGATCCGCCGCGCCCGCTCCTCCGCGTCGTCGATCAGGCTCAAGCCCGCCCAGGCCTCGACGAGTGGGGCGCACGCGTCGAGCCCAGGGCGCTCCGGACGCGGAGAGGGCACGACCGCGTTGAACGAGATGAACATGCGGTCGAAGTCCGGCGGGTTCCCCGCCTTGCCGTCCGGGGGCGTCTCCTTCCCCTTGGCGAAGATGAAGCGATACTCACCGCAGTCCTGCCCCTTCGGATCCGCCAGATCGAACCGGTTGAAGATCCCCACCAGCGCATACGGCTCACACTTCGGCCCGACGCAGAACGGATCATGCTCCGCGACGTTGGCCAGGCGGCCGTCCTCGGTCGGGCAGGCGATGGGGAACCCATTCATCGCCGGCACGCCCTGCGCGTCCCGCTCATCGTCGCAGTGCGGACCCTCCGGGACATACGCGCCCCCCCGCGTGTTGCTCGTGTCGAAGAGGCGCTGGTACAGGTTGCGAGCGTCGTTGCTCACCCCCGCCGTCTGTAGGAGCTGCCTGAGCACCCGCTCCAGCGAGAACCGGGGCTGCCCCTGCGCGTTCCGGCTCTCGAGCACCTCCCTGTCGGTCACGGCCAGCGAGCGATCCGTCACCGCCCGCCGGCGCGCCTCCTCATCCATCGCGCGCCACCGGGCCACCACCGGCGAACATGTCGCCGCCCCCCGTTCGCCGGGGGCCTGCGCCGCGCCCCCTCCCGGCCCTGCAGAAGGCACCTCGGGCCTCCCCCTGTTCGTCGCCACCCGCGGCGGGCTCTGGCCCCGCGAGATCGCCAGACTGATGAGCACCAGAGCCCCCGCCAATGATTGAATGAACACACGCCGCCGTATCCGTCCCATGAAACCTCCCACGATGGAGCAAGGGGTCCATGCGCCTGCTCACCCTCGGAGAGCCGGCGGGCGATGTGCCCTTCACCGACGGTCCGCCAGAGGGAGCGAGGCGACGATCGGTAGAACAGCAATCACCGTGCCGACGGGCGCGCGGCGCTCATCGAGAGGCACGGACAGACGGCGATACATGCATGGGAGGACATGAATCCATCGGCCTCACCGACGAGGCCGCGCCCCGTCTCAGCATCGAGCGACGCCCATCGAGAGGATCGGCGCAGAACCTATCGAGCGCCATCTCCCCCCCGATAGCCCCCGGTGGCTGCGTCTCAACATACGAGCGCTGCGTTCACGTGTGTGGATGCCCATGCTCAGGCTCACGTGGACGCTCACACTCACGCTCTGTTGGGGATCTCGCGAGAAGTCGGCGGGCAGGGTGCGCCAGGGATCCAACCCCAACCCCCGGGAGGCCTGCTGCCGCTTCCGGCGCCGCGCGCGCGAGCCCGAA
>DATAGU010000263.1:0-2917 GCA_036263495.1 Polyangia bacterium
GCTGGACGAGTACATCACCGAGCACGGCGCGTTCCCCCTCGGGCGCCACAATGATGACGTCGACGCCCAGAGCCAGGCGCTGCGTCACCTCGAGCGCGTGCCGACAGTTCTTGATCAGTGGGGTCAGTTCAATGCGGACGACTGGCAATGATCGGATGCGTCGCACTTGCGAACTCGGGCTCCCAAGGGCAGGCAGACAAGAGCGTGGCCAAGAAGAACCAAGGGGGGTGTTCTCGTGGAGGTGAACCTCCAGGTTCTCCAGCACCGCCGCGTCCCAATGGTCGGTGCGTCATGCGGTCCCCGCGTCGTCGGGTAGTGACCGGTGGCCCAGTCGATCATTTGGGACGGTGGCGGTCGCCTTGAGGATGCGGGCGACGGTAGAGCGGGGGATGCCGGTCTCGGCTTCGATGGCGCGGAGCGACCTGCCACCAGCGCCGAGGGTGCGCACCCGCTCGATGTCGCCTTCGGTTGGCAGGTATCCTCGCCCCCACTTGCCGCGCTGGCCGATGGCAGCTCCCCGCTGACGCTTACTCACCACGCGCGCCTTGACGCGTTCGGACTTGCGTCGGCTCTCCTGCTCCGCCATCCACGCGAACAACGCCAAGAGGAGCGACCGCATCGCCGGGTCGGCCGTGGCCGTCGACAGGAACGGCTCCTGGTAGGAATAGAAGGTGGCGCCGAGGTGCTGCTCCAGCTCCTGAAGCAAGGAGAACGCCTCGATGATTCCGGCGCGGCATACGCGATCGAGCGCCCACACCGCGAGGACGTCCGCCCGGTGCAGCCGGACCGCGGCCAGAGCCTGCCGGCGCACATGGGCGGCGGTCTTCGCGTTCCAGGCGGAGATCTCTAGCGGTACCTCGGCCACGACCTGCCAGCCAAAGCGCGCCGCCACCGTGCGCAACGCGAGGAGCTGCGATTGGGTATCTTGCCCGCGATCCTCGGTCGAGACCCGGGCGAAGAGGACGACACGGCGGCTCATGGGACCTCCTTTTGTGTCCCATCAAGGCGCCGGCATCGCTCAAAGACAAGGCAGTTTCCAATTAAATTGCCAAAAGTTAGCAGGGGATGGGCCCACTCTAGCGCCATATCTGGACTGGTGCGCCTTTGCCGGTTGGAGGCGGAGAAGCTGGGGAGCGGTGGTGATCCTGGTCACTCGATGCCATTGACCACCTTCTCTCCGAGGGCAAGGGTGCCGATCACCCAGAGCCCGAGAGCCCTGGGGGCAGGGGGGAGCTGTGGCGATCCCGGCCCCTCGCTGTTCGGCTGTCAGTTGCTCCATCCCACCGCTAACTAATATCCTGCGAGGATGCGCAGGGGCTGCGCGAACATGACGCTTGCGGTGCTGTTCGCGCTGGCGGATGCACTCGGTGTCAACGCTGCGCACCTGCTACGACCTGCTACGGCCCGCCAAGCCCGCCGAGCGTCCAGCCGGGCGCCCACGAAAACGCGGCAGTCGCCAGCGGTAGGCGCCAGGCCCTCGGCGAGGCCGCGCCGCTTGATGCGCCCGCGAGGGCGAGGAGCTAGTGGCGCTCGATCGGCTCCACCTCCACCGCCAGGCCCTCGGCGAGGCCGGCGCTCGATGGCGCCGAGGGCGAGGACGGGGCCGATCACCCCAAGGGTGAGGAGCTGGAAAGGTGGCACGGTGCGACGTGCCTGATCTGTGCCGCCGTAGTAGACTGGCGCCCATCCCGGACCTCGGCCGGCTGATCACCGTCGAGGGGGCGGCGCTCCTGCACCGGCGCCGCCCGCCGGGGTTCTTCCCTCGACGGTGCGGACAGGTGCAGAGCATGGCGCGCAAGCCGAAGGTAGACCGGCGCTCGCCCGACGCGATCCGCGAGGCGGGCGCGCGGCGCGGGCGCGAGCTAAGGGAAGCAGATCCGAGCCTCGATGCCCGCGAGGTTTCCGCTGGCGACACGGTGCGGCGCGAGCTGCTTGTGAACGCGGGCTACCGCGAGGCGCGGCCCGAAAATGACCCCTTCTACGCCCACTATCTTGAGATCATGCGTAAGCCCCTGCCCGCTGCACGGATCTGGAGCATCCCCGAGTACACGCGCTTGATGCGCGAGAAGTTCATCCCGCTCTACAATCGCCGCGGCGGGGCGTGGCGGCTGTGCGTCGAATGTGGGACTCAGTTTGGCGTGCGCGACGGGCGCGGCGACAAGGGGCGGTTCTGTTCCGAAGAGTGCGGCAGGCGCGTCGGTAAGCGCGGGCGCTCACGCAAAAACGACGGGCGCTCTGCGGAGGAGCGCGCGGCGCTCAAGTTCGGAATGCGCGCCCAAAAGCACATGCACTCCTGCAAGCGCTGCATGACTGGAACGACGTGCCCCGTCGGTGAAAAGTTCCTTGCAGCGTCGTCGATTGCCGCAACCGACGCGCTCAACAGGGCACGGGGCGACCTGCCCCCGGACCTGTAGGAAATTGCCCCCCGTCGGGGACAACTCGATTCTCCGACGGTCACAGCCATCGATCGCGCGACCTGCCCGATAGGGTATAAGGCTGAGAGGGATCGATCGGTTGGAGCTGTCGCGGCTCGTTGCCGCGCACGGCGAAGATGAAGTCGTCCGGCGCCTGCGCATCGGCCGCGGTCCGCTGGCGCGCGGACTCGCCGGGCTCGATGTGAGCGAGCGCGCCGGGCGTCGGATCCTGGCGGGTATCTGGGCCGCTCGACAGGGCACGGGACAACCTGCCGGACCTGTAGGAATTGCCCCCCGTCGCGGGGGGACAACTCGATTCTCCGACGGTGACAGCCATCGATCGCGCGACCTGCCTGCTATAGTATGAGGCTGAGAGGGATCGATCGGTTGGAGCTGTCGCGGCTCGTTGCCGCGCACGGCGAAGATGAAGTCGTCCGG
Organism: Polyangia bacterium; assembly: GCA_036263495.1. Classification (GTDB taxonomy): domain Bacteria; phylum Myxococcota_A; class Polyangia; order Palsa-1104; family SHYY01; genus DATAGU01. The sequence continues at coordinate 2,853 of DATAGU010000263.1, forward strand.
CGCCTGCGCATCGGCCGCGGTCCGCTGGCGCGCGGACTCGCCGGGCTCGATGTGAGCGAGCGCGC